>JAPLLU010000073.1 GCA_026387385.1 Candidatus Omnitrophota bacterium | reverse complement strand
GTCTTTGTGCGAATGGCCGAAGATTATTAAGTTAACATCATCCTCCTTGAAAATCTCAGTTACAATATCCAGTAGTTTATTAGGATTGCCGTACCCGTGTGTTACGCCAATCTTCTTATTCCCCACTTTAATTATTTCTTTCTCAGGTAATTTTTTTCTTACCTCAAAAGGATCCATGTTTCCATAAACAGCCTTTACGTTCGGGCACGAACGCCTTAATATATCCAAAACGCTTAGGTTTACTAAGTCGCCGACATGAATAATCATGTCGGTTTTTTTAAAATCTTCTAAAATAGTTTCCGGTATATTCTTTGATATATCTGGTATGTGTGTATCTGAAATTACGCCGATTCTCACCTGCGCTCTTCCTTCCTTATCTTTACGAGCCCAACACTTCCTTTTTTAATTTATGTTAGGAAGAGCGGGGCTCACAATATAACTCTTGGTTTATAAAACAAATCCAAAATTTGATTTAAATTATTCAGGTCCCAGGTTAAGATTTTTTCTTCCAATGCCCTTAATCTGGCGTTTGTTTCTATATCTTGAAATGCGATAATAATCTTTTTCTGCAATTTATAATGGTACTTCCTGCATTCTTTGACAAATTCAGAAATATCGTTTTCCGTTAATAAATCGTGCTTAAAAGCCACTATCCAAAGGCTATCATTAGAACGCGCTATCAAGCCGTCCTTTAAGCCTTCCTTATTAAATTCTAATGGCTTAATTTCTCTAAAATGCGTTAGTTTCAATCTTTTCCGCTCTAACTGCATAGTTTCGTCTTCAAAAAGGCGTAGTAGCTCAGTTATCCTTTCAGGCATCGGCCGTTTTGCGTTTAAAAGGAATTCTTGTATCATGTTTTCTGTATTATTCCTGAAAAGCTCTTTTTGATTTTTTGCGTCTAATGTCAAAGAATGAAGCCTCTCTTGGTAGACAAATTTTAACCAAAAACTAAAAACACGGTCGTTAATTTTTAAGAAGTCTCCGCTTCTGATTATAGTATCAAGCTCGAGTAAACGGTTTATTCTTATATCCAGCTCCTTCTTCGGCCTGCGTAAAATATGTGAGATATCCTTAAGTTTATTGTGTCCGCTAGAAATTAAATAGAGAATCGATATGTAATCCTGACTGAACGGTAAATCCAGAAAACGTTTAAGGTAATTAGAGAACTTTTGATTTAATATGCCTGAAGGCGCAAACAGTAAATCCTCAAGTATGTCTGTTAAGTTTATAACGTTTAATTTTAATAAAGCTTCTGATATCACTTCTAGATAAAAGGGGTGGCCTCCGGTAAGATGCACAATAAAATCTATAAGTCCACCATTTAGATTTAAGTTATGCAGCCTTTGCCTTAAGTATTGCTCGCTAGTTTTAATATCGAATGGTTCTACCGTAATTATGTGAAAATTACCAAATAACAGAGATAGCTCTTTGGAAAGTATTGCCTTTGCCTTGAATGTCATCGAACTTATGATTATATACATCGTATTCTTCTCTAATATCAGCAACTTTGACCATTCAGAATAGAGATTTTTAATGTCAATACTCTCAAGATTATGGAATTCGTCAAATATGACTACGCAAAACTTGCCTGTTTCCTGGTGCATAGAATCAGTTAAAGACAGGAGTTCTGAGAAAAGCGGGAATTTTTTTCTTTTATCCAAAAGGGACAATATCAGTTTAATTTTTTCGATAGTTTTAGGTATAAATTTTGAAGATTTTTTGATGAGAAATTCAAGGTCTTCTTTTATCGGGATGCCGCTTGCGGCCAGGAAATTATAAAGTAATACGGCTATGAACCTTCTGGCAAAAGATTGAGCTGATTCAGGCCTTACCTCAAGATACAATGTGATGATGCGGTTATCACAAAATTTATTGAGAAACTTAGATATAATTGAAGTTTTGCCTA
>JAPLLU010000120.1 GCA_026387385.1 Candidatus Omnitrophota bacterium | reverse complement strand
CTAGAGTCATGTTTAATGAGGCCGCAATTTAAGGCGGAGTAATTTCTTTGCTAAAAAACAGCTAAAAGTCACTCTAAAAGATTATTCCATAATAATCTTTTAATGAAAGCAGGGAATTAATAAGCATCGATCCTAAATAATAACTTAAAATAATAATTATTATAGTTAAGATTATCTTTTTCTCCCGGCTAAAACGAGGGTTTAACCAAACCAATGGCAAAACCAGGGGGCCTACGCATAAGAAAGCAATAACTATCGAATAAGGCTTAAAATACCATTTAGTCTGCGGGGCCTTCTCCTTTGACATCTCCCCGCAATATCTGCATTTTATAGCTTCTTCCTGAATTTCTTCAGCGCAATAAGGGCATTTTTTCATTTACGATCAACGAATACTGACAAAACTAACAACTGAAAAGGCGTTTATATAATTATATCACGTTAAAGGAATTAGGAAACAACTCTTTGCTTCGGCTGGCTAAGCGTAGTAGGCAAAAACGCCTTGTTTGGTTCTACTTAAATACCTCTATCTCTTCACTCTGAAATAAATTTATGCTAAAGAAGCCCGATGGGACAAGATGTTCGCCCAGGTAAGCATAGATTCAGCCCAATCGGCGTCCATACGGACATCATGGGAGAGGCGCTCAAAGTCACTCTTAAACCATTCATAGGTGGGTAGAAAACGGGTCGATTTCGGGGCGGATTCCAAGGCCTTGAGATATTCTTCGGTCTGGGCCAAAAACTGTTCCACTCGCTCCTTGCGGCTTTCCATGGCGAAGCGGCATAAGCGTCCTAAATTTACGGCAATATTTAAAATTATTTCCCGGGTATCCATTCAATTAATCCTTTAATAAAGATTCAATTACCGTAGCAACTTTTTTACGTATTTCTTCATCTAATATTTCACGGCTTCTATTGTGCATCGGCCTTAAATTAATCAGAGAATCAAAATCCATTTCGCCTGTTTCCAAATCTAAACCCGCTCCCCATAAATCTGCCTGGAGGCTCCCGTCTTCCAAAAGAAGCCGTTCGCCGTCTACATGCTTTTCTCCGCCCGCAGCTAAGATTTTGCGCCGAACATCAACTATAATTTTTATATAGCCTTTTAAATCTTCGGCTATCTTCTCGCGAGTTTCCGAATCTATTTTGGCACGGATGATTAATAACATTTTGGTAATATTATAACATAAAATTAAAAACGTAGTCTAAATTATCTTCTTTTTCTTATTTATCCAGCCCGTTAGATCTTAAACAATCTAAATATACTGCCCGGTTAATCTCAAGTGTATCGGATAAATCGGATGTAACCTTTGCGGAAACCTGCTTTGCTTTTTGAACGCACATTTGCCTGATCTTTGAGGGCCTAACCATCATCCAGTAGAAAACGAATATAGAAAACAAAATCACTGCCCACATCGCTACAATCAAAAACCATCTTTGCAATTTAGTTACCATCTAATCCTCCTAGCCTATTATTTTGAATCAACCGTATTTGGCTTTCATTATTAGGATCAAAAGGGCTAATACCAGAATCGTTATATTGGTTAAAATTATAGGGATTTGTTTTGTTAAAATACCGTAGACGATCCACAAAGCAACCCCCAGAGAGAAAATAGAAAAAGTAGAAAAGGAAAGGTCCTTGGTCTGCTTTGTCTTAAACGCCCTTATCACCTGCGGCAAGAATGAAACTGTACATAATATCCCCGCTACCAAACCTATAATAAAATCTAATCTTAACATCCCCGCACCCCTCTTTACTTAGGATATCCTACAGTCTGGGCAAGGATTATCTTTTGATCCGGCCGCAGTTTCATCGCCTCTGCCAAGGCAGGCTTATCTATCATGCCGCGCACAACCGTTGCCAGGCCGAAAGATGCACAGTATAAATATACGTTCTGGCTAATGAATCCCGTGTCCGTGGCAGCGTAAAAGTCAGCGACCTCAGGAGACAGCCTGCTCATTTTGGAAAGGTCAGCTACATAGATAAGATTTACCGGGGCATCTTTGACAAAAGGCTGACCTCCGGTCAAAGCCCTTATATCGCCTAATACAATCGGCATGAGCATATTGGCTTTGGCATCATACAAATACAGGCCGTCTGCCTTAGCCAGGTAAATATCGATCTCCTGCATATTCATTGCCGAGGGAGAAGTGCGGTGCGCTGATTCCGGCCGGTTTATCCCTGACGCCGCCCAAAGCATATCTGATATGACTTCTATTGGAAGGTCTCTAGAGTTAAATTCCCGCGTGCTCTTCCTCTCTTTCAAGGCCTGCATAAGCGGCATCCCGCCCTGCATCTTCGGCTCCGGCAGCTTAACCGGCTCCAATCCCTGGGCGTAAACGAACACAGGCAAGGCTATTAACAAAATTAAAATCAGTTTTGTCTTCATCAGATTATCTCCTTATTTTTTAAAGTATAGACTAGTAGAATACCTATTATTAGCGCTATGATTATGACTTGGTATTTGCAGTTTCCCGCATATGCAAGTAAACCAAGCGTAGGATACGGGGGCTCGGATATATCCGAGCCAATATATTTACCATAGAAACTCAAGTCAATAGACTGGTTTGGATAATCATGCTCTGGATAATCCATGTGGGTTGTTTTTAAACCAAAGAATATCGTAATTATTATCCCTGCCACCAAAGCAACTATGAACTGTCCTTTGTTCACCCTTCACACTCCCAACTCATTGCTCCAAACTCCCAACTTGCATCCTGTATCCTGAATCCCTTCAGCATGCTAATCGCCCATTAACCAACTATCTAATACATTATTCAGAAAAGTAAGCAATATATCTTTTTCAAAAGTAAAAGCAATCTGAAAGTATTCAATTTTTTCTAATGATGAGGCATCTTCAGTTTTATACCTGACATAAGCGATTCCTTCATCCATTAACGGCTTGAGTAAACTATAGACCTCATCTTCTGACATGCCTCGCTTTAGGCTATCTAAAAACTCCTGAGTCATTTGCCTATCATAAGCCACATGTTCCTTCAAAACCTCTATTCGCTCCAAAGGAGAAGGAGTATTAAGCGTAGTGCTACATCCACTCAAAAATATTGCCAGAATGAAAAGATAGATTAGTTTACTCACCCTTATTTTGACTCTGGATTAGAGCGTGGATTGATTTCAAGGCTCCCATCTCCCAATTCCTTGATATCAAAGTATTTCTTAAGCAGCTCTTGGGAATCCTTCACTTCATATAGCCTTGTTATTCTTAGCCTAAGTGCTGTCTTTACCGAATCATCTACTCCTGGGAGAGAAAGTATCTCTTGATAAATCTTAAATGCCTCATCAAGATATCCATTTATTTCTAACATCAATGATTCATTAAAATAGTAAGCCAGATTCTCCACGGATGCGGGCTGAAGACCAGGCTTGGGAATACCTTCTGTATAGACAGCTCCGGTTTCGTCAACCATGTATGTATTTCCTTGCGAATCAGTCACGTTCTTTAATTCCGGTTCTTGACTGTAACAAAAAAGTGGGAATAAGAAAATAGTTACACAGGCAAGTATAAATTGTTTTTTATTCAATCTCAACTTCCCTCCGCCCTCTGCCTTTTCAGTTTAGCGGGTCCCTGCCTGCCGTCAGGCAGGCTGTCACGGGGCGCTTCTTGCGCTGACGCGCTTGCGAAGCATCTCCGTGCCACCCGCTAAATATTATAGATCTCAGTACGTTACTATTTTTCAAAAATCAAGCACCTTTAATCTTTTATCTAGCGCAGTACTTTGCGCAACGCGCAAAGTATTAGAAGTAAGATTATTTTAATACCAGATACGCCTATGTAGCAGTAGCATTAGTGCCCCGATGATGGTCTGAATTGCGGCGTAAATCTTTAAGTATTTTATCGGGACTTTTTCCACCCAGCTGGAAATCTTATGCGCAGCCCTCTTCTTTAATAGAAAATATGCCCTGATCAAAATGAAGAATCCGGCAACCAGGATCAATAAAGACAAAACTCCGCTTACTTTAGTACTTAGCGAAAGCAACAACATCCCGGCAAATAAAGCCAATAGCAATAAGTAGCCCTTGAAGATCCCGAAACCCTGGCCAGCCAAACTTTTCTTTGCCTTTTCTGGCTGCAATAACATCCAGATACCGGTAATCAACAGAAACCAACCCAGGATAAGAATAAAAATCCTAGTGCGTCCAAACAACTTATTGAGAATCTTGACAATCAGCGATTTCAAATATAATAATATGCTCATTGTTCGATTTAAACCTCCTTCAGTGTCCTCAGCACAAAGTCACCAGGTCACCAGTAACCAGTTATAAGTTAGCGGGTCCCTGCCTGCCGGTAGGCAGGCTGTCTTGGTGTGTTTCTCGCTCTCATCACGCAGCTCAAAATCACACCAAGCCACCCGCTAAAGCAACATCTTTTTCAAAAAACTGCCATAATTTTTTAGGGAGATGGATTTTCAAAATTAGAAGAAGTTTGATTTACTAACTATTCTTGTCTATGTAAACCTTTTTAATCAAAGCGTTACCTTTAGAATCTACTACTGCTTCTACATTTACCGAGCTCTTTTCTCTACGGATATTTCTTTCAATCTCTCTTCCTTCTCCTTCCGGAACAAAATAGCTTTCAATACCGTAAATAACTCCTAATTCTTTTCTATAACAATACCCGACCTTGCCTCTTATGTAGATTCCGCTATCGGCACTTCTCTTGACCTCTACAGCTGTTGCTTCCCAGAATTTATCTCTCGGTTCAAGTCTTACATAAATAACCTCGCCAGTTTTATAATACGGCTTCTCGCTCTTTACCTGGTCCAAATCCAGCGTACTTATTTTGTACCTTAAAATAACATAATCGCCCCTTAATAAATCTCGCGGGTCAACGGGAAGAGTCTCCAGGAGCACAGCTTTACCCTTCCTCAGGATAGACTGTTTGGAAATAATCATAGCTGCCACAACTATTACCCACAGAACGGCAATAAAAAAGAAAATAATTTTTTTATTCATTTTGCTTCATCCTTTCTATTACCTTCCTTCTCTGTTTTTCTAAAAATATTCCCAATGATGATATAATCAGGCCGCCCACTATAAAAAATAAGGATTTCTCTTTTAATTTCCAGCCTACATCGATGTAGCGGGTAATAATGAACAGCGCAAAAATTACTGTGCCCGCGGTAAAAATAGATGACATTTTCAACTCTACCCCTAAAAATATATTGATAATCGCAAAAATCACCAAAACAGCATTCGCCGCCAAGGTGCAGGTTAATACTGATGGACTGGCCAATAGAATAAGATTTACCAACAAGGCCGATGCCAAAGCAAACAATTCCAGGCGTACGGCCTTATTTTCAAAATAACCTTTTCTTGCCTCATTCGTAACTAATAGCGCCATAATACCTATTAAGAATGAGCAAACGGCAAGGTATACATTGTTTAACCCCACTTGCGCCCTCAACTCTATCATCGCTTGAAAGGATAAGAGGTAAGTACAGACAAAAGTAACGAGGTAGCCAAATACTTTATATATTTCAGAAAATACATATTCTCTATTTTTGGAAATAATCCCAATTATATAAATAACCATCCCCGCCAATGACTGCATGACTATAAAATTTATTACATTGAATTTATAACCGAATGCCAGACAAAACGAATAAATCGATAAATTCAGCCAAACCAGCAAACCCACAAGGCACATAATTAAATTTTCCCTAATTTTATCTTTATAGGTCAGGTATAAAATAATCTCAATCGGGATAAAAAAATAGAAATTAGGGTGTATTTTTCTCACGGTGAAGAACGTTATGGTCCAGAATATAAAAGAAAGACTAGACGCGTAAAGATAAACAAACTCTTCTCTCTGGATTAGATAATAGATTAATAAACCCACGCTTACCAGAAGCGACAACCACTCATACTTATAAAAACAGCAGTAAAGGCTGGCGACCAGAAGGCCGATAATGTTAATCCTGCGGCTGATGAGTAATTTTCTAGCCGTGGGTAACATAAATAAAAAGATAATGATTGGGTAATAATAGTTAGCAACGCTATTATTGACAGTGTAAAGAAAATTCCATATCAGAAACAAAGCCGAAGCCAAAATATGCACGTACGCATTATCAAAAAATATAGCTATGGGCACAATGGGAAAAGCCCAGAGCAGCATAATAAACCAATTTTGAGAGGTAGGGATATTATAAATCTGACCAATAAGAGCAATTGTTCCTCCCCAGAAAAGTGAAGCCAAAAGCAATAAACTCTTACCCAGATAAACGAATCCCTCTTTTTGATAGCTAAAGAGGTACCCCATATACAGTGTAAAAATAGTTACGGACATAATCAGAATGGTTTTAATGGGGGCGGGAATTCTTTGCCAGTTAGAAGCTACAAAAAAGATTACCCCTACTCCTACAAATATTGCGCCTATCAGGGTCAAAACCTTGACCATATCCATTTTTCTTCTCGGTTCAATTCTCTTCAGTTTATATAGACTAAGAATGGCATCTCCCTGTTCTGCATTAATAATATTTTTTTGTTCCCATGAAGGCAGTTCTCTTTGTAACCAACGATATCCTCTTCTGCGCCTCGAAGAAAATCCTCTTGCCACAAAGTAAATAACCAATAACCAAAAGACTAAACCAAATATCATTTATCCCTCCTGCTATTTAACCCAATATCCTCAATTTCCTCGAATAAAACCGAATTATCAAAATCTGCCGGTAAAACATTCTCTACCGGCTTACCGAAACAATAGTCGCCTTCCTTATAGAAACCAGTAGCAATTAATTCTGAACAAAGAAACCTCATATGACTACTAAATAAATTATGAAATACAATCCCTATTTTACCGCAAACAATAGACAAAGAAAACCAGAAAAACTGTAAAGCATCATAAGGTAAATTATTCATCGTAGCCCACCAAAGGGCAACTTTATAGCGTTTATGCGCTTCCTGACCTTTGCGGCGCATCACTTTAATTTCACAGCCCTTATCTACATACTCTTTTTGCAGATTAATCACCCTTGACCTGGGCACATTCGCCTCAACCGTATCGTAACCGCCTAAAGATCCGGCAACATGGGTCCATTTGGAGCTCTCACCATAGCCGGCTTTACGCTGAAGTTGTACAATGGCAGGTTTGCGCGTAGAAACTAAAATTACGTAGCCGATTTTGAGAAAGCTGGGGTTAAGAATAAGCATGAGAACAGTTCTGTCAAAACTCCTTGCTACTAATATAATCAAGAAGAAACGGTCTTAGGTTTTTTAGATGAGTTTTAGAACTTTACTTCGGGAACAGTTTTTGCTTTTTCTTCTGCTTTAAAGTATTCTGTGGCCACCTTATAACCAAACATTCCTGCCACAAAATTACCCGGGAACATTCTTACAGTAACATTATAATCTCTGACAGCCTCGTTATACCGCATCCTTTCTACGGAGATACGATTTTCAGTCCCGGATAGTTCATCCATAAGCTGCAAGAATGTCTGGTCTGCTTTTAAATTTGGGTAATTTTCCACAACCAGAAGAAGTCGACCCAATGCTCTATCTATTTCCCCTGCTGCTTGAACTTTTTCTTCCACTGAGCCTGCTTTTGCCCATTGAGAACGGGCATTGGTAATATCTTCCAAAACAGTTTTCTCATGTGCAGCGTAACCTTTAACTGTATTGACTAAATTTGGTATCAAGTCATTACGCCTCTGCAATTGATTTTCTACCTGCGCCCACTTGGCAGTGATTGTTTCATGTTTTGAGACAATACTATTATAAACTCCTACGAAACCCATAATAACTAAGACTGCGATAAGAATAACTACCCCCAACCCCACAAGTATACCTTTCATCATTCCCTCCTTGTACAGAAAGTACACACCGGCCCATCCAATTAGGCCGGGTGTTTGCCCAGAAAGGGCACACCGGTGCAATTAAGTTAGCTCCGGGTGTTTCTAGAATCCGCCTCCGGCACCGCCGCCACCGCCTCCTCCACCTCCAAAACCTCCGCCACCGCCTCCTCCACCTCCAAAACCTCCACCCCAGGAGCCGCCATAGTAATTGCCACCGTATTTTCTATATGCTCTCCGATTGCTTATCACTATAAATACTATAATAACAATGATAATAATCAACGTTGATAAATCATTAGAAGTAGTTGATGAAGTTTGTTTTTCTGCTGTAATTTCTTCAAAATTACCTAGCGTAGCAAAAGTAACATGTGCATCGTTAGCAATAATATTCGCGATGGCGCGTATACCTTGATATAAACCTTCCCCATACTTACCTTCCTTAAGATACGGGACCATATAGTTTCGGCCGATCTCGCCACAGCGGCCATCTGGCAGGATCCCTTCCACTCCATATCCGGTCTCAATGCGCCAGCGTCTTTCTTTAACCGCTAAAAGCACTAAAACACCATTGTCTTTTCCTTTCTTCCCCGGCTTCCAATTATCAAAAAGCACTCGTGCATATTCCTTTTCATCATAAGGGGAGATGGAATTAATTGTTACTACAGCAATTTCCGTAGTGGTTTTTTGTTCTACCTCTTCGATTAAAGAGCTTAGTTTGTCGGCATTTCCTTTATCAATGACACCTGCAAAGTCATTGACCCAGCCTGCTGGTTGGGGAACATTCTGGGCGTAACCCAAAATGGTGAGAATAAGAAAAGCGAGTGTAAGAAATATTTTACGCATATACTTATAACTTATCAACAATAGTAACTATCGACTCTAAATCTCTAACAAAACTAATGAATAATTGTTCAATTTCTCTTCCGATTAACTTAATCTTTATATTTTTAGCTGACAATATTTTTTCCCAAACATGTATATCAATTTTAAACTCAGAGGCCAATTCCTTTAGAACCTCACCTTTTAAATAAGGCGGCTTTCTCCCTTTTATTCGTAAGACATTACGTAATATATGCACAACAGAAGTAAAAGACATAAATAATAAACTACGTAATGCGGGCATATTATTATTCAGCAACAAATATGCCTGCCTTAATTTAAGAAGCTTTGCCTTTAACTCATGTTCACACTGGAAGCGTAAATTACGAATGTCAACTTGAATATCTTTTAAAACATCCTTACCGTATAGTACAAAATAATTCTCCTGCATGTCCAGAAATTCAATCGGAAAAATATCTATAGAATTAGCAACGTAATCTTCGGTTAGAAATAAGGTATTGACTATCTTAAACTTGTGTATCAACTTCGATGATTTCTTTATCACCTCTAAATCGGTATTTTTCAATACGGCAAGCAAATTTAGATTTGAATGTTTATCTACAAATTCACCACTTACTGCGCTTCCATAAAGAATAAGTGACAGTAGTTCCTCAGGATATATATCTTTCAAACCCTGGGTAAACTTTTGAAGAATATTTTTATACTGATCTGCTATCTTTAATTGCTCCATAAGTACCTCCTATTAAAATTCACAACCGGAAAACCAGCTGCGAATTGAGCACCTAAAGCTTTGGTTTAGCGAAATCCCTGTGAGCGTGAGCGAACAGGGATAATCCCCGCGCTTTCTGCGGGGATCTCCCAGCATCTAACCTGCCGCAATTTACGGAGCGCCTTCCTGCCGTTTTCAGTTTAGCGGGTCCTTTTTTAGCTCTGAGCTGGGAGCTGTGAGTTAGGAGTAAATACTCCAAACTCACAGCTCCAAACTCCTAGCTAACTCCCCACCCGCTAAAAGATAGACAGGGAAAGTTAAAATGAAAAACTAAAAATCTGCCGCAATTTTTAGGGGGAGGAAAAGCTATTCAAAATCAAAAGTCAAAGTCCTCTCTGTCTTTCAAAACCTTAACGTTACTGAAGATACTTGGGTATCTTTCCGGTTAAAAAGTATGAATTGGTATCAAAGTTTTTGGCTTTACGCCCTTTATTTCATGCTTAAAACAATACGATTATTTTTTATTCCTGGCAAAACCTCGGCAAAACGCATCATCATATCATCAATAGACTCTAATCTAGAAATTTTCATGTTATCTTGGTTTAGCTTTACCGCATACCCGGTTTCTTCTTTAATGATTTTTTCAATAATTGCATTAGTATAATGCTTGGGATCAAATTTTACCTGTTTTATATCTTTTAGATCTAGGGAACTTCGAGCTGTACCCGGTAGGTAAATCGTCCCATTAGAAAAGTCAACAGCGTAAGCAATGATACCCGGAATTATAAAAAACAATAAGCCAATCCCATCCATAACAGCAACCCCTGCATCAATCCTCCCGCCTTTTTGTCCTCTGCGTTCAGGATACATAAGGGTCCCACACCCTGCCAACTGGACAATTAAAACAGCGCAGACTAAAACATATAACGTTTTCACTAGTTTTTTAACCATGGTTCCTCCTTTCCTCAACCCGAATTCCCTCTCAACCCACAAATAACTATTAGAAGAATTCCCGAATTGAGACCTGCTACTTTCAGAAACGGACCCAATTCTACCATCCCCACGCCTATGACTTGTCCGGCCGATTTACTAAATTACTCTGTAAATTGGTAACAAGCATGGCCAAAAGGATCGATATCCCGAAGTAATAAATGCCTATTTCAGCCTTAGCGCTTGCCAGGGCGCCCAATTTTATGGACACAATAATAATAGCTGTCACAAAGACATCCAGCATTGACCATTTCCCCAAAAGGCTCAGGCCGCGGAGAAGCCATTCTCTTTGATGATCCCTTAACCTTACGGACCAAATCACAAAGAGTGTAACCAATTTTGCGATCGGAAAAATAACAGAGAAAAAGAAAATAATAAACGAAAGAATATAATACCTACCTTCCCAGAGATTTATTATTCCCGATATTATAGAAAAAGTATTTCTCTCCCATAATTTGCGAACGGTAAGTACAGGCAGGCGGAGGCCGATAAAAAGAAATACAGCGGAAGCTATGATCAATATTAATATATCAATCCGCTTAGGGTAAAGATGTTGCAATGTTTTCTTCTGGTCAGTTTTCATCAAAATATCTCGGCTAGTTTTTAGGCCCGTTTCCAATTAACCTTTATAATATCGAACAGTTCCTGTAGAAGTATCCCTCGAAAACTAGGGACGTTTCTATCCCGATACTAAAGAATCGGGCTTGTATCGGGATTTCGCCCTTACTTTAAAGAACAAGGGGCTTCATTTTTCAAAAAACTGCCGCAATTTTTAGGGGGAGGAAAGTAAAATATATCCCCAATAACTTATTTTAGAATATCAAGAAGCTGCTGAAAAATAAAAATCCGATTTCGCTTTCTTCCTGGCATTTCTTTCAAAATTCCTAAAGCGACGAATTTATTCAAAAGGTTATATATCGTCTGATAACTACGGGCTCTGATGCGTTTTTTGATGCTAACGAAAGAAATTACGGGCGAAGCAAAAATTATGTCCAACAGACTAACAGCATGCACAGCGTTAACTTGTACTATCTCATCCTTCAGCTTTCGGTACAAAACAAGAATCTTTAAGACCGTCCCTTGGGTTTTTAATGACTGTACGGCTACCGCCTGCAGAAAAAATTTAAGCCAGTTCTCCCATCCCTCTCCCCTGCTTATTCCGTTAAGCAAATCATAGTAATCGCTCCGTCTGCTTTCGAAGTATTCGCTGATGTAAAGCAAGGGATGAGAAAGAAGTTTTCGTTGATAAAGAAACAGGGGAATTATAAGCCGGCCAATTCTTCCATTCCCATCCATAAAAGGATGAATTGCTTCAAATTGATAATGCGCGACTCCTATTTGCGCTAAAACATCTTTCTCGCTTTCCAAGTTTATATATGCTTCCCAGTTGCTTAAAAGAGGCAATATTTCTGCCGGTGGAGGTGGAATATATGTGGCTTCATCAATAGTAGAATTAGGAGGGCCAATATAAACCTGCGATTTCCTAAAGTGGCCTCTATCTTTGTGAGCGCCCCGGACAGAATCTAAAAGGATGTGATGTGTCCGCTTTAAAAGGTTTTCCCCGATCGGCCTTTTTGCTAATTCGTCTATCGCTATATCCATTGCGCGGCGGTAATTTAGGATTTCACGGACATCTCTTTCCTTTGCGTCTTCTTCAGAAGATTTGGCTTCCGCCTCATATTCAAAAACGTCTTTAAGGGTCGCTTGAGTGCCTTCTATGCGGGAACTCAAAACTGCTTCTTTTGTTAAAAGAGGAGTCGTAAGCAAGTCGGGATTGGGTATATTTACCAACAAACCGTTAAGCTGACCCAAAGCGTCGTGAGCCTGGCCGATTTCTTTGATCAAGAGAGAATAGTCAATCTTAGGTGGTAATTTAGGGGGGATAAAAGGGATTTTTGACATGCCACTCCTTTCCTTGTTCCATTACTTTAGTATACAATCTCTGTTGTTCTAATATTATACCTTAAAATGGAATAAGTCAAGAATTATTCCATTAGCCTAAAAGAGAGGCTCAAGTTGAAATTTCTTGAGTAATCAGGGAATAATCTGGTGAGAAACCTTTGGGTGGAGGCCGCGCCTCTAATCCCCCGGGTAAAGCCGGTCTCTAATGAAATAGCTTAAATGCACCGCCCCGCCTTTGGCGGGGCTCCCACATCTCCCGAAGCATCAGTCGGCCTTGCTGGGGCAAGGCCTCCTTTGGCGCTCGCTTGGCCGCTCGCTTCGAGCTTTTGCAATGCGGGTGCGGCGTGCCCCGTTACTGGCTTAAATTCTATTCTAATCTAAATGCCAGTAACGGGGCGTGGCGTTGCGTTCCTGCCGTATTTCGGCGGGACCGTAAGCGTCCTCGCTACGACCTGTATCGGCGCAGATATCTTTTTACTCCGTCATGGTTTCCGGCTAACACTAAATAATAATCATCGCCTTCTACCTTGACGATTACTCGCAACCTTATATCAACGCGAAACTCGTATTTATCGTGGTTAATCTTCTTAAAGCCGAAATCGACAGGCAATTCGCCGGAGAGTAGAAACGAATTGAAAGCCTCCAAACTTTCGGTAAGATTCTTTTTATCTTGGCGGGTCAGCTTCTTGACTGAACGCTCAAAAGACGGCAGGACTAAAACTCTCTTCATTTGGCTATCTTTTTAATGTAACGAGAAAACTCTTTTCCCGGCTTTAGAACCTTTGCCTTGCCCTTCTCGCTTTCAACAATATGATCAATGGCTTTCAGCTCTTCCGCAGTATAACGCGGCTCAACCTTAACAGGAATAAGCTTTATAAAATTACCTTCTACATCCACGGCAAACAACTCATCCAGCTTCAAGTGCAACCTCTTCACTATCGCACTAGGAAGAGTTATCTGATTTTTTGCTTTAAGCTTTGTAATAGTCATCTTTCTCACCTCCAAACGGAGTATACCATAAGTAGGAAAGTATGTCAAGTAGGAATTTCTAACTTTTCTTCATTTTATGAGGGCCGGAAACCATGGAAGAAGATTAAGAAACAAGCCCACGATTAGGAAAGAATCGAGCTTGCACTTTACGAAGTAAAGTGGCCGCTATGCCGCAATCCCCACAGAAGTGTTGCACCTTGCCCATCATTTAGGGCAAGGTGCAACACAAAAGAACAGCGCGGTGCGTCATGCCCCGCCTTCCCGCAGGAGGCGGGATACCCGGCATTCATTTATGCCGGGGTGCCTTGCGCGCAAGGCTTCAAAAAACTGCCGCAATTTTTAGGGACGAAGTACAGTTTACCGATTGAAGCAAAAAAAACGCCTGTTTCTCACTAATTTACTTTTGCAGTAAGATAGCATATATAGAAACTATACCAAAAACCAAGTTTCTTATTAGATCTATTGATGGATGATTTTGAATTCTTGTTTTTAAAAAACCGTAAACATATGGCGGCAAAATAACAAATAATCCTATAGCTATTATCATAGACCATATAAAATAAATAAAATAAATTCTTTTTTTTATAACTAGCTTAACTGTTTTAAGTATAACTAATGGTATCCCTCTAATTGGTTCTCTAGTTTTTTCATATTCATCTATAAGCACATTCAATTCTTCGAGACTCTTGCGAAAATTTCCCTTTTCTTTCTTATATGCAAAAATAAATAATTTAGTTATTTTGCTAAAAACGATTGCCCCTTTTTCATAGTCAACAAATACAGCTTTTTTATATAGTATGTCCCTGATCTTAAATAAGCTATTATAAATACCGTCTTGTTTTGCAGACTCTTCATTATACCAAGAGGATAAATCTAGGCGTTCTATAATATCTGATTCATTTCTAAGATTAACAAAAAAACTATTAGAGATAAGTTTTCCCCCATAGGTCGAAAAAATAGGCCTATCTATTAGTCGATTATAATATTTACCCACGATAAAATCTAAATCCCCTCTTAGTCCTAAATCTGAAGGGATTTTTACTGTTGCATATTTATGAAGCTCTTCACTAATTTTTAAAGTAACTATTATTGTGGTTTCTGTCGGTGTAAATAGGTTAGAAATCTTTTTAATATAAGAAGCTTGATATTCTTCGTTAAACTTCTTAAGTTTCGGATTGGCCTTCCTGAAAGAGCTTATGCATATCAGAAAAACCAATAAAAAATAAATCATCCATAATTCGATATAAGTTAAAGAGTTCTTTGTAAGAAGAGGATTGTTAAAGATAAGATCTATAATAGAAGAAGGGGCTGGCTTTGATTCAAGTTTTGCTACAATTATAAAAACTCCATAGAAAATTAAACTAATAGGTATAAAAATATGCGAGATAAAGAGCCATAGCGATCCTGGTTTAGAATCTCCACTGATAGACCAAAAGAGTTTTATTTTATCTGCCTTATCCTTGGCAAAAACTTGAATTACACTATCTTCCATAGATTTATACAAAATGTAGGCGTTTCTATTTTTCAAAAATTAGAAGCGACCGCAATGTTTCTTGAATCAGATACAATTTCCCGATCACTCCGGAAAGCGTCTCCTATATAACTATATAATTTTATTTTAATAAACCTAGTGTTGATTGTATAATTGCTTCCAATTCTTCTTTTATCGTTTTTGCTGTTTTTTCGATAATCTCACCACTAGTCTGTATAGTTTTAGCTTTTGTAAGTAAGTCAGACATCAAATTTGCCTGGACTAACATTTTCTGAATATTTCCTTTAACCATGCTTAAATCAACTTCTCCTTTTGTCTCTTTCCTTAACTGACTAATTATGTATATTCGAGCAATTTTATAAGCAGCTTCTAAAAAAATTATTGGTTCCCCTTGCTGTAAAGATTCTTCATCTACAGTACAAAAAAAGTCATTACCATTAATTTTGAAATCACCAATTTCGACTGGCTCATAACCTTTTGCAAAAACGAATATTCCACAATCAGCTTTTCTATTTTCTTTTGCTTGTTTTAAATCTTCAATTACATCTCTTTCTTTATAATTTTGCTCCTTTTTTACTTCAATTACCATGCGTTTGCCAGGAGCACCACTCGTATTTCCTAATGTAATAATATAATCGCCGACTTTAGATCTAGGGGTTTCTCCTATCGTGCCAGTTACATTTTCTGATAAATCCTGAAGTTGTTGTCCTAATAATGCAATTTTTTCGTAAAGAATCGTTTCGAAATCACGTCCTTTTTGAGTTCCCTTTTCTGCCTCCTGAGCTCGAGCTTCTTCCATTTTTAAATGTGTTCTAATTTCTGAGAAGAATTTATCTTGTTGGTCTTTAATTTCGGCGACTTTGACTTCAAATATTTTTTTCACTCTAGACATGCCTGAATCTTCTTTATCTAAGGAAAATTGCCCTGTCAGATCTTCTACAACCTTAGATAGTTCTTTTTTCACCTTATCTTCAATTCTTGAAATTACACTTTCTTTGTTTGCGGGATCCAAAGATTTAGCAAATACACTCCCTGATCCAAGTTCATTTTGTAAAAGTGTATTAATTTTACCATCCTCAGGGTCAAAATATTTGTTTAACAATCCAGAAAGAATGCCTTGTTCTCCTAGAAAAGAATTAAAGGTTAGAGGAATATCGCCTTTTTCTTTTTCAAAATATTTTTTTAAATCTGCCATTAAATAATCTTTAAATTCTTTGGTATATTTTTCTAATTGTTTTTCTATATCGTTAAACTTTTCCTCCACGACTTTTGTGTCGAGTGAAGGGCTAGCTGAAAGAATTGCAATTACGCCAATTTTTAATGCCTCAAGGGCTTTTCCCTCCCGCTGAGACCCCTCATATTCAGAAAGATATTTCAAGACATCTTCATCATGGACCACCAAATTCAAAGACATTTCACTTAATTTACTTTTTGATGAATTTAAAATAGTATCCATTTTATTTCTCCTTTTAGAATATCTTGCTCTAAAAACAAACAAGGCAACCCCCTATCTTTTAGAGAGTTGCCTTATAAATTTTATTTATTAAAAGTAACCATAAAGCTTTTGTGGACTAACTCGTTCTACGCATTTTTTCAGAAGTTTTTTATGTTCTACTGTTCCTTTCCGTATCAGGCTTATCTCATACTGGGGCCTATCTTTATCAGTTCTATTTATTAACATAATATCCCCTGGCGTCCCATTTCTTTTTATAGGTTCACATTGTAACCTAAACTCATCTTTTTTTGCATAAAAATAGATCCTTACGTAAAATTTTTGAATAATATTTCCGGAGACTATTACATCAACACAACTATAACGTTCAGGATAACCGCCTCCAGACAGAGTAAATGAATCGGGCCAATCCCAGAAGGCAGAATTTTGCCTTAATGCTTTAAGAGGTATCAAAATAACTGGATCCAAGCTTTTTACGCTGACGTCGAAATTAGATAACGTGGTCACAAATCTTTTCAGCGTAGAAATTACCCTGGGCGCACGAATAAGTGGAAGGGCAGGAGGTCTATGCCTTAATTTTCCCCCTTTAAAAGGAACATTAGTTACACGATTGATTGCTTCCGCAAAATTCTTTTTCTGCGTCTCATCTTCAATTAAACCTTGAGTAAATAAATTGGCTACAAACGATTGATCTATTTTTTTAGTATTGGTATCACTCAAAATCAGTTGATAATAGTCTTTGATATCGCTTATAAATTGAGAATCACTCTGAGTATTCTCCGATAAGAGTAAAGCATTTGCCTCATAATTTGTATATAAACCGCCGCAGGTAAGATTTGTTGAACCAATCAGAATTGCATGCTGTTCACAATCATCGTTAAATATAAAAACCTTTGGATGAAAAGTAATTTGATTTCTATCGTGATGAATATAAATATTGTTATTCGAAAGATTTATGAGTTGTTGCAACCCCTGCATAGATGTGCCCCGGTGATCTATCCCTACAATTCCCTCGATACTGCCACCCGCATTTACAAAATTCCTAAAATCATTATATAAACGCCCAACGCCAGATTGTTTCACAAAAGCAACCATCATTTTCATTTGTTTAAATCTTCCACTTACCATTAAGGAAGCCAAGCGATCACCCATACAAACCTTATTACTAACTAATTCAACTATCATTAATCCTCCTTAACCTTTTATTAAAAAAAGTACGGATTCTCTTCTTATTGCATTTTTTTTGTGAATCATATACGATGGTTGTATATTAAGACAAAGCTTTGTTTTTAATCTAAAACCGATACTCTCTCCAATATCTCCTATAAAATCATCGGTAGGAATAAAAATATCCCGTTCTCCTGCGCGAGTGCTATTACATCCTACGACCATCAAACAATACTTATTTTTCTTTAAGACTTTATGCATTTCTAACATACTTTGATACATATCACTAAAATATTTGTATAAAAGCGCTGCCGTATTTTTTCTACGAAAACCAACAGAAGAATATTTATTTAGTTTATAAATCTTCATAATCAATAGTTTGACAGAACGTGGGATTATTTTATCTTGCACTAATTCCTCTTCCAATCTTCCTCTTTCTGTCTGCGTAATCTCTCTATTCCCAATCATTCTTGACTCTAGCTGACGTAATGAACCTTTATTTATATATCCAAACAACATTAAAGAAAGACGATCTGTGTCAATATAAGGCAAAGCTGTGGCATATGGCGGTGATGTAACGATTAAATCTACCGAATCATCGCTAAGGCCCAGAACTTTCCTTAAATTTCTTGTGTCTCCTAAATAGTTTCGGATCCCATTCTTCCATTGTAAAGGCTTTACTAGTTGATAAGTAGAGATGATATTGCAATAATATCTGATTTTACTGAAATAGACTTGGTAAACTTCCTTTTCCACCTTTTCTTCAGATCTTCTTTTTATTCTTAGCTGTCCTGGGTCTTGATATGATAAATCAATAAGAATATCACTTAGCGCTAAAAAAAATAAATTTCTTATACGCTTATCGGTAAATCTAAATATCTCTGGAATAATTGTAAAAATCTGGATTAAATTTCTTAAAGGGAACCATTTTTTTAAATAATCTAAATCCGTTGGGGCTTGAAAAGCAATCTTAGAATATAAAGAGCCTAGTGTTTTATTATTTATTTTTTGGTTTTCCTTATGCTGAAGAGCTCTTATAAGATCTTCGGTGTACACCTTTAATGACTTTATATCTAAAGCTAGACTCTCGACTTTGACCTTTGTTATTAAATATGATAATGGATTTAAGTCCAGACCAATCCCATTATAGCCATTTAATAAACATTCTAGCAATGTTGTCCCACTCCCCACAAACGGATCTAAAATCAAAGCGTTCTTCTTAAGATTGGCGATGTTGATCAAAGCTTTACACAATTGCGGATTATATCTTCCTTTGTACTCATGCATTAAATGAGTTAAATAACGTAGTTGTCTTGAGTTAGATTTACCATTAATAATCAACTCATAAATTTCTTTCTGATTATTCTCTTCAATATTGCTCTTTAAAATCTTAGCAGATAATTCATATTTTACCTGTCGCGGTATGATAGTGAGGTCTCCCTTTCCATTTCGGAAAACAACTTCAGAAAAGAAAGTTAGATCTTCGAGCTTCTTTCGAGATAACCGATTACGCGCTACAATCATTATTTTATCTTTATCTCTACGTAGCCTACTGTCCCCACATATAGATTGCAATTCCAAAAGAGCGAGTTTTCTTTCGTAATCCCTCATTTGATAGTTGGAATATCTAAATAGATAGTTAAGCATCGAAGGCTACTTATTATTCTTAAAAAACATTATATATTCTGTTTTTATTTTCCCAATAGAAGGATTAAAAGACTTTCTAGAAAGCTGTATATCTCTTTTAACTTCATATATAAATTGAAAAGGTGTAGCTTGAGACATCTCCTTGAGCAATTTATTATTTTGTATCTTGTCACCTCTGATTATGGAATCTCCAATAACAATACAAAAATATTTATTTGGTTTTAATATCCTGGATATTTGAATAAAACTTTGCTCCATATCATTTTTAAAGTTTTCATGTGTGTGCCCATTTTTCTTAGAATAACTAGCGTGCGCCCCTATCTCATCTCTTTTTAAATCTAGTGGGTTCATATCAAGCCAATACATCCTATATTTATGATAAAGATGATAATCATATGCGTTAGGATAAGGAGGAGAAGTTACAGCAAGATCTGCAGAATTAGAATCAAAATCTAAAGGCAATCTTGTATCAGAGATTAATAACTTAACCACACCTTTATCATTACGCCATGGTAACTCTTTTATTTTTTGCAGCATTCTAAGTACTTTTAGCTTAAATTTTTGGAAGGTTTCTTTTTCAGGAATATTTTTATTCACTCTTACATATCTTGTATTGCTATCTTGGTAAGAAACTGAGACTATTATCGAAGATAAGGCGACCTTAAAAAAGTCTTGTATATCAATATCATTTAAATCATGAATTGCGCTCTTTATCAAAGCTAATTCATTTATGACATGCTGATCGAACCATCCATTCAAATTAGGTATTCTTGACAAATCCTCAAGAAATGAAAGATCCCTAAATGAACGACTGCCCCAATAAAAGCTCTCTAATCTATCTTGCATAGCAGAAAGCGTTGTTTTTATATTGACTATCTGGGCATCACTTAAAAATGTAGACTTTACCTTACTTATCAATACAGCTAGAGGATTTATATCATTGCCTACTGCCTTCCTCTTTTCTAAAATAGCTTCAACTATAGTGGTTCCGCAACCACAGAATGGATCATAAATAGTCTCGTGTTCTTTCGTAAAAATCTTTATTAAATATTTAGGGATTTGAGGAATAAATTTGGCGGGGTAGGAATGAAAATCGTGAGTCAAAAAGTTTGTTTTTTCACCTTCAAAATTCCAATTAATTTCTTTTATCCTACTTAAAAGATGAATATCATTGTTAACATTACTTGCTGCTAGATTATCGATTGCGACTTGCATAAGTTTACGCCTTAATTAAAGATTTTTAAAAGAAAAACCTCCGCCTTATTCAAGCGAAGGTTTTAATTATTTTTACGTGGCAGTTCCCCCTTCAAACATACCACCTTTATACCTAATTGTTGACTTATTTTTACCATAAGAAATCGCTTTTGTCAATTACTTTCTCCCCACTAACTCATCCAACCCAATCCCAAACCAAAAACCCGGGCTGTTCTGACCCGGGTATATTTTTTAGCTAGATATTGCTTATTTCTTTCATAAAGTTACCTCATTTTAGAGTTTTATTTTACTGCTGTTGGGGAGGGAGGTCAAGGTTTATTCAGTTTGGAGTTGGGAGTTTTGAGTTTGGAGTTGGGATTTTTAGTTAGGAGTTTGCCTGCCTGCCGGCAGGCAGGGAGTTATGAGCTATGAGTTAGGCATAGCGGGTGGCCCTCCTGTGCCCTTTAATAGATAAGAGATAGCTTTGACGGGCTTCGGAGGGTAGGCTTGGGTGTTTTTGAGCGAGCGTGCTGCGAGCGAGAAAATACCCAAGACAGAACCCGCTAAAATAAAAAGCCCGTAACTTGCGCTACGGGCTTTAGATTTAGGGGTATAGTCCTAACGGCTAACTTCGTTTATGGGGCCTTGAAACACTTTGAATGACGGAAGGTTCTGGCGGTTTAGCGGAAAATGATAGTCTGTCGCATCCCTGCTTCTTTCTCTGTCTTTATCGGTCAAGGCTTGAGCATCATCTTTGTTAAGAGGTGAATCGTTAGGTGAAGGCCTTAAATCACTAGATGGTGCTTTTGCTTTTCCTTGATTTTCTTGTTTACTTCTTAGATCGACTCTAATCCGAGGCGATGATGGCTTTACCTCAGCATTCACCAAGGCAGAGGGCTCTTTGGACTCCTTTGCCCTTGAATCACTAGATGGTGTTCTTCGTCTTAACTCTTTCTCTGGCAGTTTTTTTCTGTTGGGCTGATTATTTAAATCGTTCTTTGAAACATTAATCGTTGGCCTTAAGCCTGGTTTCAAATCGTTCATTGGTAATCTTACTGTATCTTGGTTCTGTTTTGGAAGGTCAGGCCTGCTTTGCTCAACTTTCAAAGAATCTCTGTTTCCCGGGCCCTTGCGATCTCGGGATTCATGTCTCCATGGTTGATTATCGTGCCCGTCTTTGTAAAAATGGCGATCATCGCCTTTTCTATAGTGAAGATTTATAAAATTGTTATAATGATTTATATTAATATATACATCGCGGCTATGCCAGTTACAATACCAGGTTTCCCAAAACGTCCCTACAAAAAATCCTGAGAAGAACCATGTGCCATAATATCTTCGTGGATAGAAAGAATATGGCGGATATCCGGGATACCACCAGTTTCCATATATAATTGTAGTATCATACACCGGCACATACACTACCTCTGGGCTTACAGGCTCAATAATAATTATTTTTGTCTC
>JAPLLU010000134.1 GCA_026387385.1 Candidatus Omnitrophota bacterium | reverse complement strand
ATAGACTAGTGAGAGCTTTGACGAGCTTCGTAGGACTCGGTTGACAATGGTTAACGTCCCCAACCGGATTTACAATGACGGCATAAGTTACGGAATGAAATGAACGTAACTTATACGCCGGAATTGATCCCGCTCTCGTTTTTTAATAGTTGGAGCGGGAGAACCGGCAAGAATAATTAAGCGTCCCCAACCGGTCCTGCTTCGCTCTTTAATAGACTAGTGAGAGCTTTGACGAGCTTCGTAGGACTCGGTTGACAATGGTTAACGTCCCCAACCGGATTTGAACCGGTGTCGAGAGCTTGAAAAGCTCTTGTCCTAGACCAGGCTAGACGATGGGGACTGATTGGTCTTTGTTAATAGCCTCTTAAGGGCTTGGCCACCTTTATATTTCTTTATTTGTATTTCTCTTTGTATCGCCTCTATTTTTGTTGTGTACTCTTCACTATGTATTAATTCAAAAGGCCGTCTATGTCTTACAGATTCCGATTTTCCTCTGTTATGGTCTTGCAATCTTCTCTCTAAATTATTAGTATAACCTGTATAATATTTATTGTCTTTCAAGCTCCGCAATATATAAACATAATACATCTTGATCCCTGTCGCCCCGCCTACGGCGGGGTGTCCTAGACCAGGCTATCCCGCATACAGCCTTTCGGCTTGCTGCGGGACCCCGCAGAAGCACGTAGTGCGAATGCGGGGGACGATGGGGACAATTTATTCTATCGAAATAGAGCTAAGTCACCAGGTCACCAAGACACAACGACACCAGTGGACACATGTGTCTACTGGTGGCTTTTATTATTCTTCCTCTGCAATCACATGGCCAACACCAGAAACATGGTCCTTGCCTTGCAGTTTAATTAGGCGTACACCCTGGGCAGATCGACCGGTTGGGCGAATATCTTTTACGGCGCAACGTAAGAACATCCCGCTCTGGGTGATTACCATAAGTTCATCGTTATCGCTAACCGTCTTTAAACTTATTGCCTCTCTGTTTTTATCGGTAACTTTTATGTTAATAATGCCTTTCCCGCCGCGGCTGGTAAGGCGATATTCTCCTGCCGGGGTGCGCTTGGCAAAACCAAGCTCTGTAACTGTCAAAACCGTTGTGTCTCTCTGGGCCAGGACCATGCCAATAACTTCATCTTTCTTAGCCAAAGAGATGGCGCGTACCCCTCCTGCCTGTCTACCCATATCCCGCACCTTGCTCTCTAAAAATCTTATGGCTTTCCCCTGACGGGTACCGATAAGCAACTCCTGTTTTCCATCCGTTAATTCAACGCCTATAAGTTCATCACCTTTATCCAAGGTAATGCCAATAATGCCGGCCTTACGCGGATTACCGTAAGCATCAAGCTTAGTCTTCTTAATCTGCCCCTGTTTAGTTACCATTACTAGATATTTATCGCTGGAAAATTCCTTAACCGGAATAGTAGAGCTGATTTTAGACCCCGGCTCCATTTGAACAAGGTTAATTATTGCTTTCCCCTTGGAAGTACGGCTGGCCTGGGGGATTTCATAAACCTTAAGCCAATGCACCTGTCCTTTTCCCGTAAATATCAAGAGGTAATTTTTAGTTGAGGCTACAAAAAGATGCTCTACGAAATCTTCCTCCTTGACCTCAGCGCCCGAGGCTCCGGTGCCGCCGCGCTTCTGTTTACGGTAGGCGCTTACCGGCAGGCGTTTAATATATCCGCCGTGGCTTATCGTAACCACCACGTCCTCTTCGGCAATCAAATCCTCCACTTCTAATTCTTCTACCTCCCCGACAATCTCGGTTCTGCGCTCATCCCCGTATTTTTTCTTTAAATTATCCAGTTCCTCTTTGATAATGCCTTCCACTTTCTTCTCGGATACAAGTATGGCCTTGCATAATTCTATTTTTTTAAGCAACTCCAAATATTCGGCGTCAATTTTATCGCGCTCAAGAGCTGTGAGCCGCTGAAGCTGCATCTCCAATATTGCCTGCGATTGCACGCTAGAAAGATCAAATTCTTTCATCAGACGCTCTTTGGCATTTTCTGTATTTTTGGAGGTTTTAATTACTTTAATAATCCGGTCAATATATTTTAGCGCGATTTTTAAGCCTTCTAATATATGCACCCTCTTTAATGCCTTGTCTAATTCAAACTGTGTCCTGCGCCGGATAATGACCTTACGATGTTCAATATAATATTCCAGCACCTGACGCAAAGTTAAAACCCGCGGACGATTTTCAACTAACGCCAACATAATAATCCCGAAGGTAGTTTCTAATTGCGTGTGCTTAAACAGTTGATTTAAGACAATCTGGGGTTCGATGTCGCGTTTAAGCTCGACTACAATACGCATGCCTTCTTTATCGGATTCATCGCGGATATCAGAGATGCCTTCTATCTTTTTTTCATCAACTAAGCCGGCGATGGATTCAATCAGTGCTGATTTCTGTATTTGATAAGGAATTTCGGTAACCACAATCAAATCCTTACCGTTCTTCTGATGCTCTACGGTTGCCCGTGCCCGCACCATCACTTTACCTCTGCCGGTTGTATATGCCTCTTTGATGCCGGCCTTGCCACAGATCACTCCTGCGGTCGGAAAATCCGGACCCTTAATATAGCGCATGAGGTCTTTTATTTCTGCCTCGGGATGATCTAATAAATATATAATGGCATCGGCGACTTCATTAAGGTTATGGGAAGGTATATTGGTAGCCATGCCCACGGCTATACCGCTTGAACCATTGACTAACAGATTTGGCAGGCTGGCAGGCAACAGGAGCGGCTCTTTTAATGAGGCATCGAAATTAGGACCGAAGTTAACGGTATCTTTATCGATATCAGCCAACATTTCTTCGCTAATAGCAGCGAGCCGTGCTTCCGTATAACGCATGGCTGCAGCTGCATCACCGTCGACAGAACCGAAGTTACCTTGACCATCGACTAATGGATAGCGCAGAGAAAAATCCTGGGCCATCCTTACCAGCGTATCGTAAACTGCAACGTCTCCGTGGGGATGATACTTGCCTAATACTTCACCGACGATACGGGCACATTTCTTATAGGGTTTACTGTGGTCAAGGTTCAATTCCTGCATGGCATAAAGGATCCTGCGATGCACGGGCTTTAAGCCGTCGCGCACGTCCGGTAGGGCCCTACCAACAATTACGCTCATGGCGTAATTTAAATAAGAGTTCTTGACTTCCTCTTCAATACAAACCGGAATTATTTTTTCGTTCCTTGCATACATAAAAAATACTCCTTAATTACACATATAGCTTAAGGCGTAAAGCGAAAAGCGCAAAGTTAAAGTTCAAAACTTAAAGTTTCTAAAGATCTAAGGAAAGGTCTTAGTTTCTGTTTTTAGCTTTACGCTTTAAACTTTACGCTTTTAAATGTCCAGATTTTTTACTTGGTGTGCATAATTTTCAATAAATTCCCGGCGCGGCTCAACCTGATCGCCCATTAAAACCGTAAACATCTTATCTGTCTCTACTGCGTCTTCCAGGGTGACTTTTAAAATTGTGCGCTTCTCTGGATCCATAGTGGTTTCCCAGAGTTGCTGAGGATTCATTTCTCCAAGGCCTTTATATCTTTGAATATGCATACCCTTTACAGCCATCTCTTTTATATAGCCTAATACTTCTTTTAAACTAAAAAGGTCCTGCTGTTCTTTCTCATTTGTAATGCGATAAGGCGCCTTGGCCTTTTTCCCTGAATCCTTGCCTGAATCTTTCTGCGAAATATCTTCAGAAGCATAAGTAACTATATCCAAGCCCAGCTTCTCTATTTTAGCTACGACCTGTTCTATTTCATGGGCTTCAAAAAGTTCTAAAATATCTTGCTCTGCTTCTTTGCCTTCTTTATCCGTAAAGCTAGCCAATTCTTTATCGGAATAAAGAAAGTGGTCTTTTGCCTCCACTTTTACCCTATAAATAGGCATTTTTTTGGTCTTTTGGTGTCTAAATTGCAAATATTTTGCAATTTCCACTCCCTTTTTATTTAAAATCTTACCTACTTTTTCTAATTCTACGAGTAGTTGCAAAAGATCCTTAAATTGATTGTCTGAAAAAACCTGCTTGTCTTTCAGGCGCATGAAGCGGTGCCCTTCTCTGCCTAAGTCTAAAAGTAATTCGTCCATCTGTTGTTCGGTCTGAATATATTCTTCGCGCTGTCCCCTTTTTATTTTATATAGCGGGGGCTGCGTGATATAGACGTAGCCTTCTTCAATTAATTTGGGCAACTGCCGATACAAAAGAGTCAATAGAAGGGTCCTGATATGAGAGCCATCTATATCAGCATCTGCCATAAGCATTAGCTTATGATAACGTAATTTTGCAATATCAAATTCCTCACCCACCCCTGTGCCCAATGCGGTAATTATGTTGCGTATTTCTTCATTGGATAAAATCTTATCGAGCCTTGCCTTTTCCACATTTAAAATCTTGCCCTTTATAGGGAGTATGGCCTGAAACCTGCGGTCACGACCTTGCTTTGCTGAACCACCAGCAGAATCACCTTCAACTATATAAAGCTCGCATAAAACCGGGTCTCTTTCTGAACAATCGGCTAATTTTCCTGGCAGCCCAGCGCCCTCAAGAGCGCCCTTCCTACGCGTCAGCTCTCTTGCCTTACGCGCTGCCTCACGTGCGCGCGAAGCAACAATTACCTTATCTATAATTTTATTAGCGACCGAGGGGTTTTCTTCACAATAACCAGCCAAGGCTTCAAGGCTTGCAGAAGCAACCAGGCCTTCTACTTCGGAATTGCCTAGCTTGGTTTTGGTCTGGCCTTCAAATTGAGGATTAAGCACCTTAACGCTTATCACTGCAGTTAACCCCTCACGCACATCGTCTCCGGTAATCCCGATCTCATCCTTGATTAAATTCTTGCCTTTGGCATACTGATTTATGGCGCGGGTTAGCGCGGATTTAAATCCGGATAGGTGCGTGCCGCCTTCTATCGTATTAATATTATTTGCAAAAGAAAACATGGTCTCTGCATAGCCATCATTATATTGTAAAGCCACCTCAACAATAACATCTTCCTGGGACTTTTGAAAATAAATCACCTTATTATGCAGGGGGTTTTTGTTTTTGTTCAGGTATTCGACAAACGAGACAATCCCGCCGGAAAATTCAAAGACCGCCTCTTTGTCTGTGCGCTCATCAGCAAGTTTTATCCTTAAGCCCTTATTCAAAAATGCAAGCTCTCTCAGGCGCTGGGAGAGTATGTCATAGGAAAAATCGGTCTTAGTAAAAATCGTCTTGTCGGGTTTAAATGTTACTTTTGTGCCGGTACTGTTGCTTTTACCTATAATGGTGAGTTTGGAGACGGTCTTGCCGCGTTCATAGCGTTGGTGATAAATCTTGCCGTCTCTTTTAACTTCTACTTCTAACCAATCAGACAAGGCATTGACTACGCTGACACCCACGCCGTGCAAGCCTCCAGAGACCTTATAAACCCTGTGGTCAAATTTGCCTCCGGCATGTAAGGTGGTCAGGGCGACTTCTACGGCCGGTTTCTTTTCTGTTTTGTGCATATCGACTGGGATGCCTCTACCATTATCTGCAACGCTGGCGCTATTATTTGAGTGGACAACTACATCAATATGGTCACAGTAACCAGCCAGGCTTTCATCTACGCTATTATCCACTACTTCGTAAACCAAATGATGCAGCCCGCGCAAAGAGGTATCGCCGATGTACATTGCAGGTCTACGCCTGACTGCCTCTGTCCCCTCTAATACCTGAATAGTTGTAGCATCATAGGCCTTGTCTTTGGCTTGAGCTGGTTGTTCGGCTGCGTCCTTAGGCAACGCCTGCTTCTGTTTAGGCGCTTCAGCCTGTTTGTTTGATTTGATTCTTTTCTTGCTCACTTGAACTCTCCTATACGAAAACGAATGTCTTTAATGGCCTTGGATCTCTTCCGCAGATTGGTTAGCAAACCCTCTTTTTGTATACTGAAATAATAAAGCCAGGTAGAAGAATCTACTTTTAAGCTTAAAATGCCATTTTTAAAATAATTACATTGAACATGCGGTCTTTCTTTCTTGGTTAGAACCTGCCCCAACCAGGTGTCAGGGTTGTCATGGGATCCTTTTTTCTTTACCTCCCAATTCCGCATTATTTGAGCCACCGTATTTTTTATTTCTTCCATTTTAAATGAGCGCATAACTTACGGAGCGTGAGCGACGTAAGTTATATGCGCGAATTTAACCCCTCACTTGAGAGACGTTATAGAGTAAGTATTCAGTATCTCAAGTGAGGGTAAGTTCGGTCAGCAAACTTATGGTCGCTATCGCTCCATAAGTTTGGACTTCACTTATCCCAGGCGCATAGGCAATACTATGTAGATATACCCGTTAGTACGTATTACTCCGGGTTTTTCACTATCAGTCAACTCAAACTCTATCTTTTCATCAGGTAGATTTTTTAAAACATCGATCAAATAATAGGGATTAAAACCAATTACTACCTCTTTGCCCCGATATTCTACGCTGACCTCTTCTCGAGATTCGCCGATATCGGGAGTAGATTTAGAAATTACTAATTTATCTTTAAATACCTCGAGTTTCACCGCCTGATAATCCGGGGTGGAAAGAAGAGCGGCCCTCCTTAGGGCTAATAAAAATTCTTCCCTGGCAACTATTATCTTGTGTTCAGATACCTCTGGTACTACTTGCTGATAAGCTGGGAACTCTCCTTCTATCAAACGAGAAATAACCACTACATTACCTAAATCAAGCAATGCCTGGTTATCTCCTAATACCAAAGACACATTACCTTCATCAACCAGATTGCGGTTTAACTCTTGTATTGTTTTTATAGGCACTATTATCTGTATGTCTTTATCTGTGTCTTGTTGTATTTTTTTCTCTATAATTGCCAGCCTCTTACCATCCGTGGCTATAAGGGTAAGGTTATTTTTTACAATCTTAAACAATATACCGTGTAAAATATACCTGGCCTCGTCAAATGAAACCGCAAAAGATGTCAGGTTTAACATTTGTTTTAAAGTGGCTTGTTCTAATTGAATTACCTCCCTGTCTTTAAACTCCGGTAGTTTAGGAAATTCCTCTGGCGGCAACCCCATAATCTTAAATTGACACAACTCTGTTTCAATAATCACTAAGTTATTTTTTTTAGTAGTTATACTAATACTGTCACTTGGTAATTCCTTGATAATATCGGCAAATCTTTTAGCGGGCATGGTTATTGCCCCGGGTTCTTGAATATCAACAGGTATTACACAACTTATACCAATATCTAAATCAGTAGCGGTTAACTTGATTTTTTCTGGTTGGGACTCAATTAAAATATTGGATAATATAGGTAAAGCTGTTTTTGTGGTAATTACATTCTGGACTTTTTGTATTCCGTTTAGTAATATGTTTTTTTCAACCCGGAGTTTCATTTACCCCCTCCCTCTATTATTAGTATATAAAACTATAAATAAAGTAGTAGTAGTAGGTATAAGAGATTAATGTGCAAAAGACAACAAACCTATTTCATTATATATAGTTAAGCGGTGTATATTAAAAGAATGACCCTTGGATTTATTGTTTAATAACTTGTATAACTCTGTCAATCCTATTTTGTAATACCGTGTTTTTGCTGATATCACCTTTAATTTTTTTGTAAGCGTGCAAAACTGTAGTATGGTCTTTCCCCCCAAAAAAATTTCCTATTTCCGGTAAAGACAGCTCCGTCAACTCCCTGCTTAAATACATAGCTATTTGCCTGGGGAACACTATTGTTTTGTGGCGGCGCCTCGCCTTTAAATCATGTAGTGATATTCCGAACTCCTCTGCTACGCAGCGCTGTATAAAATCTACTGTAATTAATTTTTGTGGCCCTCTTAACAGTTCTTTTAATACCTCTTTCGTCAATTCTAATGTTATGGGTTTTTCTTCCAATAGAGAATAGGCGATGGTCCGAATAAGAGCGCCTTCTAACTCCCTGATGTTCGTTTTAATAATCTGGGCAATAAAGAATATGACTTCGTCAGGGACTGATACCGGCTCCCTCTCGATCTTCTTTTTTAATATGGCCACGCGCGTTTCCAAGTCCGGAGGCTGGATGTCTGTAGTAAGCCCCCAGCTAAAACGAGAAACCAGCCTCTCCTGGAGGTTGGATATTTCTTTGGGCGTGCGGTCAGAAGAAATGATGATCTGTTTATGTGCGTCGTGTAAGGTATTGAAGGTGTGGAAGAATTCCTCTTGCGTAGATTCCTTACCGGCGATGAAATGGATATCGTCAATAACCAAGACATCCATATTCCTGTATTTTTGTCTAAATGCGGCTGTCGAGTGATGCTGTATGGCATCAATGAGTTCATTAGTAAATCTTTCTGATGGCATGTAGCAGATTTTTTGGTTAGCCGGACTTTTGGTTTTGATGTGGTGGCATATTGCCTGGATAAGATGCGTTTTGCCGAGGCCCACCCCGCCGTAGATAAACAAAGGATTATAAGCCTTGGCAGGCGAATCTGCTACGGCTAAAGAATAGGCGTGGGCGTGCCGATTAGAAGAGCCCACAACAAAATTTTCAAATGTATAACGGGAATTCAGATTAGAGATATCTATGGATTTTTGAGGCCTGGTTTGTAGCTGCTCCTGTTTTGGTTTAATTGCGGTATCTTGTATTTCTGGATTTACCGCCAGAGTTATAATAATACTCTCTTTGCTGGAATGGTTGATGGCCTCTTGGATGTTTTTTTTATAGTTTTGCTCAACCCAATCCTTAAAGAAATTATCCGGCGCCTCTAATATTATACTGTTTTCATCCTGCGGCCTAGGCCTTAAGGGCGAAATCCAGGTTTCGAAAACAGTTTTGCCGAGCTGTTCTTTTAAATACTCCGTTGCCTTTTCCCAAGCTTTCAGCATTTCTTAAATATAAATCGCTACCCTTCCGAAATAAATGTTTGGCTGATAATTAAGTGCATCATTGCCCCTCTATAATATTCACAACTTATTAACAGCTTGCATAACTCTGTGGATAATATTATATCAAACAAAAATAGAATTACAAGCTCAATTGGGGATACCCCAATAGTCTAAGCATCTAGGGTTGTATTGAAGCTTTTAAAAAGGTCTTTGTTTATTGGCTTAGAATTAGGCAGTAGCTTAATAGTTTAAGTTAGCGCGAGATTTAAAAACGCCGGCTACTTAACCCGATAGCCTCTCCCTAGCCAAAAAATTTTATACTCCGCGGCCTGTAAACCTGCGCCCTTTAGGGCGCGCCCGCCTCACCGGACGGGCAGGGATGGATTGTGGCCGCTTGAGTATCCAGCCTTTAGGGCCCTTAGGAACCCCTAAAGGCTTATAGCCTTTAGGCGGGCTCCATTATCTTGATAGATGTAAACAACGCAATAGGGCAAATACCTTTTAAAACCACATAAAAGCCTCGAAACACAAAAGGCACATAGGCCTTCTTAGCAAAAGCGGTTGATTGTGTTACCAAGCAAGACCATAAGAGCTTTGAGGAGACCATTATACAATATTTTTTTTATCAGTCAATAAAAATAAAAGCTTAGTAATTATTATCAGGTTTTATCGTCGGGTACAGGAGTTAATAATGCCTAAAAAGAAGGTTGTGTTGAAAATAATATTTTGTTTATCTTGACCACATATCTTTTGTGTGTTACAATTTTGGCTACAAATTATTCGTGAGGATACGGACAGCTAATCAACTAAGGAGCAGAATTAGAGAATGAAAAAACATTTAAAGACACCTACTAAAATTGTCGGGAAGCGAAAACAAGGTTTTCGTGCGAGAATGGCTACAAGGGCAGGTAGAAAGACTTTGGCGCGTCGGCGTCAAAAGGGCAGAAAAAGAATTTCGATTTGATGTTAAAAAGGCTATCAATCAACCTTATAAATTTTTATCAAGGCTACATCAGAATTTTGTTACCCTGTTCTTGCCGTTTTATGCCTACCTGTTCGGAATATGCGAAAGAAGCTATTCTTAAATACAGCTTTTTAAAAGGTATTTATAAAGCCGGCAAAAGAATACTGCACTGTCATCCCTTGTCTTATGGGACCGGCTATGACCCCTTACAATAATCTTTACAGATGAGTTGATTTAGCAGAAAGGACATATGGACAAACGAACTTTATTAGCCGTGGTTTTATCATTGTTAGTTTTAGTAAGTTGGTCCGCTTTTGTTTCGAAATTCTATCATATTGATGATAAAGGAGTTACAGAAAAAACGCCTTCTTCTATTATGCCTATGTCTGTTCCGGCCCCCCCTACCCCTTCTATAACGCCTCAAGAAACCAAGCCAGTGGCGCCCGCCTCTTTGCTTAACTTATCGCTTGACAAGTATGAAATTGGTTTTAACGAGTCCCTGGGAGCAATTAACCAGGTAGTGTTTAAGGACTATCCATCCAGCAGGTTTAATTTAGAATACGGGTTTTTGCTGGGCGATAAAACAATGGTATTTAATAAAGAAAGCAGTTCCGATAACTCAATAGCCTTTGTTTATAGAGATGAAACTAAAGAGATTAGAAAACAATTTATTTTCTCTAAGCCTAATTATAATTTAGAGTTAGATTTAGAAATCAAAAATTTAACTGGCACGACCATTAATAATTTAAATTTTCCCTTGGTTTTGGCTTTAGTTGATTTCGCCCAGGCTGGACAGTCAGCGCGCTTTGAAGGTGTTGCAGTGGCTTTAGAGGAAAAGGTATTACATTTTAATGTCCGCAAGTATGCAACATTTGATAAGATACGATTTTTAGCTTTTCGCGATAAGTACTTCTGCGCGATTATTGAACCAGCATCAGGAGAATATGGTGGCTATATCAAGAGACTTGATTCGAAAACATCAGAAATCGGCTTGAACTTTAAAAAGGTTATTATAAGCCCGGGACAAACATTAAAAGAAAAATTCTATATCTATTTGGGGCCACAAGATTTACAATTAATGTCCAAAATCAGACAAAATTGGACATTAGCAATAAATTACGGTACTTTTGATTTTATTTCCCGCTTGCTTCTGCAATTACTGGAATTTTTAAATAAAATTGTCCATAATTGGGGATTAGCTATTGTTATTTTAAGTATTTTAATCTATTTTATTCTTTTTCCTCTTTCATTAAAACAGATGCACGCCATGAAAAAAATGCAGGCGCTACAGCCGCATATTGAAGAGTTGCGAAAAACTTATAAAGATAATCCTCAAAAACTTAATAAAGAGACAATGGAATTGTATAAGGCAAACAAGGTTAATCCATTTGGTGGATGTTTGCCTTTAGTTTTACAGATGCCGATATTTTTTGCGCTCTATCAAGCTCTAATGCGCTCAATAGCTTTGAAAGGCGCTAAGTTCTTATGGATAAAAGACTTATCAGAGCCAGATCGTTTGTTTATTTTGCCGGCGTCTTTGCCTATAGTTGGCAATGAGGTTAATATACTACCTATACTAATGACCATCGGGATGTTCTTTCAGCAAAAAATATCTATGAAAACTACTACTAGCGGATCCGCTGAGCAGCAAAAAATGATGTTGATTATTTTTCCGTTAATGTTTGGTTTCATTTTTTATCGCATGCCCTCTGGTTTGGTTCTTTATTGGTTTATAAACAGCTCGCTAATGCTTTTTAATCAATTTAAGATTAGCCGGGCCAAATGATGCATTTGGCTAAAGTCAGGGTTCATTGTGAGCGAGCGAAGTAAGGAGCAATTAAAAGAATGACGGATAAAATGAGTTTAGAAATAGAAGGAAGCACTGTTGAAGAGGCAATTAAAAAGGCGCTTAAGGATTTGAAGTTGCCTCGGGACAAAGTCAAGATTGAGGTACTTTGTGAAGAGAAAAAGGGCCTTTTTGGGATGTCTGGTGCAAAGCCAGCTAAAATAAGAGTAACAATTATAAAATAAGCGCTCAAAAAACACTTGACTTTTCTCATATTTACAAGATAATGAATACAAAGCCATACTTATTTGCAGAATGTTCCTTGAGGAACTATGCAAAACTATAGTAATTGCAATGGGTAAAATTATCGCTTTATGTAATCAAAAAGGCGGAACAGGCAAGACAACCTCAGCAATAAACCTGGCTGCCTATCTTGCTTTAGCAGGGAAGAAAGTTCTTCTGATTGACCTGGATCCTCAGGCTAATGCTACTAGCGGAGTGGGAATAAACAGGCACAGCATTACAAAAAGCACATACCATGTGTTATTGGAAGAATTGGACATAAGAGATACCATGCAGCCCACAGCAGTTAATAATCTTTATTTGGCTCCTTCAAACCTAGATCTTACCGGAGCTGAAGTAGAATTGGTTAGCCTCTTAGGTAGAGAGTACAGGTTAAAAAAAGCTTTAAGTAAAGAAAAGGAGAATTTCGATTTCATAATTATTGATTCACCTCCTTCTTTAGGATTATTGACTATAAATGCATTATGTGCTGCAGATTCTGTGCTTATACCTGTGCAATGCGAATATTATGCGCTAGAAGGCGTGACGCAACTCATTAATACTATTAAGCTTGTGACAAATAATCTTAATCCATATCTCGAAATTGAAGGTGCGCTTTTGACTATGGCGGACTTCAGGACAAATCTTACAAAAGAGGTTATCCAGGAAGTAAGGAATTATTTTAAAGAGAAAGTTTATCAAACCATAATCCCGCGCAATATCCGCTTAACAGAAGCGCCTAGTTTTGGCAAGCCGATTGCAATTTATGATAGAGATTCTATGGGAGCGCAAAAATATGAAGAATTAAGCCGTGAGGTTTTGGGATTATCCCCCATTAAGCCGGGGGAGACTGAAATTACAGAAGAGGTTAAGCAGGAAAACCCAGGAGAATACTGATGGAAAGAAAAGCATTAGGCAAGGGAATAAGCGCGCTCATACCGGAGAAGGTTTTGGGAAGAGAAGAAAAGATTATTTATGTGCCTATTGAACAAATTAGGCCAAGTCCTTTTCAGCCGCGAGAGGTTTTTGATAATCAGAACATCGAAGAATTAGCTCAGTCTATTAAAGAAAAGGGGATTATTCAGCCGCTTTTAGTCAGGCGGAAAGGCGACCATTATGAATTGATTGCGGGAGAAAGAAGGCTTAGAGCTTCTAACATGTTGGATTTAAAAGAGTTACCAATCATCATAAAAGATGTTGACGACCCTGATTCCCTGGAAATGGCCTTGATTGAAAATATACAGAGACAGGATCTAAATCCCATTGAAGAGGCACGCGCTTTTCAATACCTTATCGAAAAATTCCAGGTTACGCAAGAAAGAATTAGCGTGGTTTTAGGTAAGGCCAGGGTCTCTATCACTAACACATTACGATTATTAAAGTTACCTAGTGAGATACAGGAAGAAATAAAGAAAGGCCGTATTTCTTTTGCTCACGGAAAGGCCCTTTTAGAGATTGAGGACGAAAATATGCAAAGAAAATTAGCACATGAAATAATATCCAAGGGGCTATCCGTCCAGGAACTGGAAAATTTAATAAAAATGCACAGGCCAAGAGGAGTCAAGCAAAGAGCAAGGCCATCATCAAAAGAACCCTACATTGCTGTTCTTGAAGAAGAACTGCAGCATATTCTGGCTACAAAAGTAAGGATTAGCAAAAGGAAGAAACGGGGGCACATTTTTATAGAATTCTATTCTCCGGAGGAATTAGAGCGGATTGTAAATATATTGAGAAGAGATAAAAATAAGGCACAGCTTACAGATTAAAAGACGGCATTAGATTTATACTTTAGCGGCCATAAAACCGCGCCATTCATGGCGCGGATCGCTAAAGTATTTCGCTAAAGAAACCCTTGGGGCTTTAAGCCCGAGGAGCTTCATTTTAGAAAAGGAGGCCGATAATTTTATGAGCCAGGCAACGCTAATTCTTATTAAACCCGACGGACTTAAGAAGTCTTTAACCGGCAATATCTTAACTAGATTATCGGAGACAAAACTTGAAATTGTTGCAGCCAAAATCAGCCGTGTCTCCAAAGAATTAGCCGAAGAACACTACAGGCACCTAAAAGATAAGCCTTTTTTTGGCGAAATAATAAGATATTTAAGAGGGGAACTGCATGATCGGCACAAAGTTATGGCGCTTATTTACTGGGGCGAGGATGCAATAGTTAAGTGCCGGAAACTCGCAGGCGCCACTAATCCTGAGGAGGCAGATTCAACTTCTATACGCGGCTCTTACGGCAGGATAACTACTACTGGCGTGTATGAGAACGTCATTCATGTGTCAGCAAATGAGTCTGACGCAGAGAGGGAGATAAAGCTTTGGTTTGAACCGGAAGAGATAATCGTGAATTTATATCCGACCAAAGACGTTGTTTGCAAGGAAAAGAAAATAAAATCTTGGGCCTGACTTGGATTACCAAAGCAGGTAACAGTCTATATAACTTAAGGGGTTCTGAAATGATAAAGAGCATGACGGGTTTTGGTAGTAAAGAGGCGAATATTGCGCCTTTCGGGAAAATTCGCGCTGAATTAAGGAGCACTAATCACAAATTCTTAGATATAGTTTTGCATCTGCCGGAAGGCTTTTTGTCTTTGGAAGACAGGATAAAAAAAGAAATAGAAGCACATGTAAAAAGAGGCAGGGTTACTTGCGTGATAAACATTATTACTGCTAAAAATCCGAGCGTTTTTATAAATAGGCGATTACTAAAAAGTTACATCTTAGCGTTA
>JAPLLU010000049.1 GCA_026387385.1 Candidatus Omnitrophota bacterium | reverse complement strand
GAAGATTTTTATTGCCGGTGGGTTCGGTACCTATATTAATATTGAACACGCTATAAATATAGGTTTACTGCCGGATTTAGATCTTTCTCGTTTTATCTTTGTGGGAAATAGCTCCCTGGCAGGAGCCCGCCAGATTTTGTTATCTTATGAGGCGATGAAAAAGGTAAATGAGATTGCTAAAAAGATAACCTATTTTGAATTATCTGTTGAGCCGTCATATATGGACGAATATATGGCAGCGCTGTTTTTTCCTCATACTGACCTGAAGAAATTTCCCAATGTCGGGCTATAGATTATTATTAATTCCAGCTAAAAGCTTAAAGCGTAAAGCGAAAAACTAAAACTTAAAACTTAAAACTAAAAACTTTAAACTTTACGCTGTAACTTTTCGCTTTTAGCTCTAAGCTTTACACTTTCCTATGGGTTACATAATTGCCGTTGCCGGTAAAGGCGGTACGGGCAAGACTACCATTACCGCGCTTATCGTAAGATTAATTAAAGAGAGTGGCTCAGGTTCTATATTAGCCATTGATGCTGACCCAAATAGCAACTTAGCAGAGAACCTGGGGCTTAAGCCAAAAGATACCATCGGTAAAATCTTAGATCGCGTCGCTTCTAATTTAGACAAGATTCCTGCCGGCATGTCTAAAGATAGGTTTATTGAATATGAAGTTCAGACTTCCATCGTAGAAGCACCGGGATTCGATGTGCTTACTATGGGTAGGCCGGAAGGCCCGGGTTGCTATTGTTATGTGAACAACGTCTTAAGGGGCATTATAGATAAACTGGTCAAGGAATACGACTACGTTGTAATTGATAATGAAGCAGGCTTAGAGCATTTATCCCGCCGGACCACAAGGCATGCCGATGTTTTGATAGTAATTTCGGATGCAACTAAAGTGGGCTTACGCTCAGCAAAAAGAATAAATGAATTGGCTGAAGAGCTTAAAATCCAGATAAAAAAGAAATTACTTATTATTAATCGCTATAATGGAGCCCTTCGGCCTGAAGGCCGAGGCCCCTTACGACTGTTTGGCGCAATCCCCCGAAGCGGCAAGATAGAATGCCTTCGGCTTCCACGCGAACATACAGCGCTTTCATCCTCCGCTTCAAAGCGGGGGTTTTCCGCGAAGGGGGATAAAGAGCCGGACAAACAAGCCGTAAAAGCAATCGGAATAGAATATATAGGTAGTATACCAGAAGACAATAGTATAATTAAATTAAGCCTGGAAGGTAATTCATTATTAGGTCTTAAAAACGATACCACAAGCTTAAATGCATTGCGTAAAATGGGAGATAAGATATGGCAAAGGAGTTAATGATAGAAAAATGGTCGGGTTACGTTAATGAAATAAGTATTGGGGCAACCAAAGAAGAAGGGGGAAGCCGCTCAAACGTCATTAAAATAGGCGGACAGAAAACTCTGCCCTTCTTATTTTCAGAAGGCGCTATACCGCATAAACCGGTAATTGCTTTTGAGGTCTGGGATACTCAACCGATTGATTGGCCCAATGAACTGCTCATGGCTTACGGCGAGACAGTAAAAGACCCGTTTGATTGGGCAGAAAAGTGCGTAAAAGATTTTAGTGCTGCGATTGTTTGCATAAAACTGGCCGGAGCGCATCCTGATTTAGGGGATAAGACTGCTGACCAAGAAGCCAAGTTCATCGGGCAATTATTGAAGAAGGTAGATGTCCCTGTGATAATATTGGGGTGCGGTGACGACGCAAAAGATAATGTAGTATTACCTGCCTGCTGTGAAGCAGCTAGGGGAGAGAAATGTCTGGTGGGTAGCGCTGTTCAGGATAATTATAAGACTTTAACTGCAGCGGCCTTAGCAGACGGGCATAATATTATTGCCGATTCCCCCATCGATATAAATATTGCCAAACAATTAAATATTTTGATTTCGGATATGGGTATGCCGTTAGAGCGTATAGTGATAAATCCCACCATTGGCGCATTGGGTTATGGCTTAGAATACGCCTATTCCATCATGGAGCGTGCAAGGCTGGCTGCTTTATCTGGAGATAAGACTGTGGCTTCTCCTTTCTTTTGTCTGGTAGGCCAGGAATCTTGGCGGGCCAAAGAAGCCAAGGCAAGCATTACTGAATTTCCCTCCTGGGGGCCAGAATCAGAGCGAGGCATTATGTGGGAAGCTATAACCGCAACTGCCTTAATTCAGGCAGGAGCAGATATTTTGGTGATGAGGCACCCTAAGGCAATAGAGAAGGTAAATAAATACATAGAAGATTTGATGGATAATAGATAAGAGATAAATCTATCGATCTTCTCAATATTTTACGGGTCCCTGCCTGCCGTCAGGCAGGCTGTCTTGGGTATTTTCTCGCGCATTACGCGCTTCGAAAACACCCAAGCCACCCGTAAAAATATATAGCTGGGTCACTACCATATAAATAAGCGTAAGGTTTAGGTTGAGATTTATGAAAACTTAGCCTGAACCTCAGCCTACTTTATTATAGGAGACAAGATGTTTATTATCGGCGAGTTGATCAACGGCATGTACGCTAATATAGCCAAGGCTATTAAAGAAAAAAACAAGAGCATTGTACAGAAGTGTGCGCTGGAACAAATTAAGGCAGGCGCGGATGCATTAGATGTGAATTGCGGCCCTGCTTCAAAAGAACCGAGTTCTGATATCCAGTGGCTGATTGAGGCTATACAAGAAGTGGCCTCTGTTTCTCTTTCGTTAGATTCCAGTAAGCCCAAGGTTATTGAATCAGGATTAAAGGCAGTAAAAAATAAGGTAATTATCAATTCTACGACTGCAGATAGCGATAAATTAGATATATTGGTGCCCCTGGCAAAAAAATATAATGCAAAACTTATAGGCCTTACTATCAGTTCTAAAGGTATACCGCAAAATAAGGATCAGAGGCTGGAGCTGGCAGCTACTATTGTTGCAAGCTGCCTTGATAACGGATTCCCCGTAGAAGAGCTTTATCTTGACCCTATAGTTATGCCGGTTAATGTTGCTCAGGCCGAGATGAGAGATATCCTGGAGTCCATACGCGAATTTAGAATTATTTCCGACCCGCCACCGAAAAGCATTGTGGGATTAAGCAATGTATCGCAGGGGGCAAGCGCGCGCAGCCTGATTAATCGCACCTTCTTGGTAATGGCTATCTCTTTTGGATTAGATGCCGCAATATTAGACCCTTGTGACTCAGAATTGATGGATGCATTGATCAGTGCAGAATTGATCCTGAATAAGCAAATTTATTGTGATTCATACCTGGATGCGTATAGAAAAAAATAGAAGAGCAGGTAGGCAGGAATATTTCTAAAAAAGTGCGTTAGAAAATCCCTCCTTAAACGTCTATTATAAGTGAGGCCACAACTTAGTGAGCACCTACCTTGTGGTAGGCAGGATAGCGAAACTAAGTTGTCAGGCCGAACTTATCCCCTCACTTAAGAAAGCAAAAATTGATTATTACTGCTCTAATGAGGGGTTATCCCTGTTCGCTTAGGCTCACAGGGATTTCGCTAAACCAAAGCTTTAGGTGCTCAATTCGCACAACAACTTACGTTCACTAGCGTTCCCTGCCTACCGGTAGGCAGGCGTAAGTTGTGTGCTCATTTAAGAAAGGAGGGATTTTTATTGGACTTAATCAATATTTGTTTGACACAATTAGGTTACTAAGTTATAATATTTATCTAAAAATTGTTAATAAGCAGGAGGGTTCGATGGTAATTGAAAAAAAGAAAGTAGAGGCAACAAACGATATTTCTGACCGCCAGAAGGCCTTGGAGCTGGCCTTGTCTCAAATAGAGAAGCAATTTGGCAAAGGCTCGATTATGAAATTAGGGCAAGGGGTTAAGGCAGACGTGGAGGCAATCCCCACAGGCGCGCTTACGCTGGATTTGGCTTTAGGCATAGGGGGATTACCCAGGGGCAGGGTAATAGAAATATTTGGCCCTGAAGCTTCAGGCAAGACCACGCTTACATTAAGCGTAATAAAAGAGATTCAAAAGAAAGGCGGAGTAGCTGCCTTCATTGATGCTGAGCACGCCTTTGATGCTACTTACGGTAAGATAATCGGTATCAACCTGGATGATCTTTTAATTTCACAGCCAGATACCGGAGAGCAGGCACTTGAGATTACCGAGACTTTAGTGCGTTCAAATGCAGTGGATTTAGTGGTAATAGATTCCGTGGCGGCATTGACTCCGCGTGCAGAGATAGAAGGAGAGATGGGCGATGCCCATATGGGTTTACAGGCCCGCCTGATGTCCCAGGCTTTACGCAAGTTGACAGCGGCTATTAGTAAATCACGCACCTGCGTTATTTTTATTAACCAGTTAAGAGAAAAAATAGGGGTGATGTTTGGTTCCCCGGAGACTACCCCCGGAGGTAGGGCGCTTAAATTTTATTCCTCAGTAAGATTAGACTTAAGAAGGATCGCGACCTTAAAATCAGGCGATGAAGTTATCGGAGGCAGGGTAAGGGTAAGAGTGGTAAAAAATAAGATAGCTCCTCCGTTTCGCGAGGCAGAATTTGAAATTTTACATAATGAGGGTATTGCTAAAACCGGAAGTATCCTCGATGCGGCGATTAATTTAGGTGTTGTTGAGAAATCAGGAACCTGGTTATCTTTTCAAAATGAAAAAATCGGACAGGGTAGAGACGCAGCCATAAAATTATTAAAGGAAAAACCGAAGATTCAGGATGAAATAGAAAAAGAGGCGAGAAAAAAGATTTCTGTGGGTTAATTAATGGAGAAGAGGTGTTTTATCGGGAGGGGGAATATGAAAAGGAAATTTTTATTGCTTAGCCCGGCATTGTTAATTGGGTTGGTTCTGGGGTTTACGATTACACTTGCCTGGAGCTCCTTTTTATTTGCGCAAAGCCAGGAAACAAGTACCAGCCCATCTTTAGAAGGTTTCAAGATGGAAGATGCAGTTATCAATGTGGCTAGTACCACCGGTAAAGCCGTGGTTTCTATAAGCACAGAGCATACTGCTAAGGTTGGAGGGGGCGGTACTAAGAGGTTTTATTTTAATAGCCCGTTCCAAGATTCTCCGTTCGGTAATGACCCTGCCTTTCGTAGGTTCTTCGATGATTTTTTTGGCGGGATGCCTGATAGGGAATATAAACAGATGGGCCTGGGTTCGGGTGTAATAATTGACCCCGAAGGGTATATTTTAACTAATGAACATGTGGTGGAAGAGGCGGATAAGATCAGCGTTACTCTACCTGACGGAAGAAATTTTAAAGGTGAAATAAAAGGGAAGGATACCCGTTCAGATTTAGCTATTATAAAGATAAATTCAAGTAACTTACCAGTAGCAGCATTGGGAGATTCAGATAGTTTAAAGATCGGACAATGGGTTGTAGCTATTGGTAATCCTTTTGGTTTTGCTATGGAGAATCCTGAGCCTACTGTAACTGCTGGAGTAATCGGTGCATTGAATCGTTCATTAGGTAGAAGCATCTCGCGAGAGCGAGATTACAATGACCTTATTCAGACAGATGCCGCAATAAATCCCGGCAATTCAGGTGGCCCGCTAGTTAACCTAAAAGGGGAAATCGTGGGGATTAACGTAGCAATATTCAGCACTACCGGAGGTTATCAGGGCATAGGCTTTGCTATACCGGTCAATAACGCCAAAAGAATTATTTCAAAGCTTATAGAAGGCAAGAAAATACTTTACGGCTGGTTAGGCGTAACAGTTCAGGACCTAACTGACGATTTAGCCAAACATTTTGGATTAACGGATAAAAATGGCGCCTTGGTAGCCGGCGTTCTGGAAAAAAGCCCGGCACAGAAAGCAGGAATAGGAGAAGGGGACGTAATCAAGCAATTCGATAATAAAAGCGTTAATAATGTAAGGGAGTTATTAAATGTTGTAGGCAGGGCCGAGGTAGGCCGTAAGGTGAAAATTCTGGTAATGCGCAATAAACAAGAATTAACTTTGGATGTAGAAATTGGGGAGAAGCCGGAGGACTTAGAAAAGATCGCTACTCAAACTTCTTCGTCTGGCTGGCGTGGGTTAGAAGTCGAAGATTTAAGTTCCGATACTGCCAGGCGCTTTAGGATTGAAGAGAAAAAAGGCGTAATCGTAGTCAACGTGGAATCAGATAGCTTAGCGGATGACGCAGGTATTATTCCAGGCGACGTAATCTTAGAGATGGATAAACAACCTGTAAAAAATGTCTCTGACTTCGAACAAATTACTAAGGGCGTCAAAGGCGAATGTTTAATCAGGACTGCCAGGGGTTATTTTTTAATAAAAAACGAATAAATTTTTATTGGCCTGTATTCTTATAAAGTGCATAAGAAGGATAAGGATTTAGAAGAAAAGGCCAGGGAATACGCCTTTCTGCTGCTTAAATTTAGGACTCGAAGCGAACATGAGCTCTGGGGAAGGCTCAAAAAGAAGAAATTTAGTCCGGAAATAATAAAAATCACCCTGTCTTTCTTAAAGGATAAAAACTTTATTGATGATAACTATTTTGCAAAGACCTGGATTGACTCGCGCCTTAAGAAACCGTTTGGAATAAGGAAGATCAGGGAAGAATTAAAGCTAAAAGGGATTGATAAAGAAATTATAGAAAGTCAGATA
>JAPLLU010000083.1 GCA_026387385.1 Candidatus Omnitrophota bacterium | reverse complement strand
TCTCTATAAGTATTCTCCTTCTTTCGGGACACCGCTTTTTTTCATCCAAAGAGATACCTTTAAATGGGGCAAAATCTGGATAGGGGCTTTGGGTACAATTAGCACGGTTTTCGGAATTGTGGGCTCATTAATTTATTATAGAGTCAGCAAGAAGATAAATATTAAAAAGTGGCTATTTATATCAGTATTCTTAGGAGCCCTGACCTCTTTAAGTTACCTTTATTATACACCAGTAACCGCTGTGATTTATGATGTGTTGTATAGCCTGATAGGGATGTTTATCTTCTTAATGGTGATGGACTTTATGGCTAGGAGCACGATTAAGGGATTGGAGGCGACTTCTTTTGCCCTACTTTGTAGCTTTAGCAACCTGGCTTTGGTCACAAGTAATTTATCCGGCTCATTTTTATTGCCAAAAATAGGATTGAAATGGCTTATTGTTTTATCAGCATTGACCAGTTTTCTGTGTTTGCCTTTGATTAATAAGATAGGAGTTGATAAAACGAAGGCTCAGCAAGCTTAATTTTGTTAACGCAGGCATGCAGCCTGCTATTTTTAATCGTAACTTGTTGAAATGACGAATGTTTTGTGTTAAATTATAATTAGGGCACATTCTGTTGTTAACGATCAACCGATTTAGTATGTTATGATGCTCAGGCCTGTTTTAAAGGTCTTAAAAAATTAGAATGAGGATACTTTTGATTTTAAAGGTGTGAATATGAGAATGCTCCGTAGTAAAAAAGGGATGACCTTTATAGAAATTTTGGTTGCGCTTTTAATATTCACTTTAGCTTTAGGGCCATTATTGAACAGCTTACTTGCAGGATTATACCTCATTCAGTTAACTAAGGAACAAACAATAGCCATTTCTGATTTAAGGAATATGCTGGAAGATATAAGGGCAACGGCCTTAGCGAACATGTTTTATATTTTTCCGGAGTCCCTAGTTGATGGCCCGGTAAGTAACAGTTATCAATCCGTCGTAGGCGGATACGCCCTGATGAACGAACATATAACGGTAACTTACGTAAATGTAAGACCTGATCTCCTGGAAATAAAAGTGAATTTAACCTGGAAAGATAGGCGCAGTAATAATCAAAATGCTTCGATATATACATTTAAAACGAGGTAATCTTAGAGATGCAAAATCTTATAAAGTATAGGAGAAATTCCGGATTCACTCTGGTAGAGGTATTATTTGCGTCAGCTATTTCCATTGCGGTTCTGGGGATAATGTATGGTAGCTATATTTCTTCATTCGAGGCTTTTGATATTGCCAGTGAACAAGCGGACCTGCAAGCCCAGGCAAGAATTGCTTTAAGATATATGGTCTCCGAGCTAAGAAATGCAACCAGGACATCAACTCAGAATCCCTCTCCCAACCTGTCCATACCTTCTGAGCCAAACAATAAGCAGATACAATTTTATTTGCCTGAAGATAAAGATGAGGATGGCTTGATTACCGATGCAAATGGCCAAATAGAATGGGGTACTAACAACATGATACATTACCAGTATATACCCGGTCAGGAGGAATTGCAGCGCCTTGAGAAAGGCGAGCACAAAATTTTTGCCAGAAATGTATCTGATGTGCAGTTTATCGATATCGATATAGACTCTTCATTAGCCATTGATGAATTAAAAATAGTTTTAACATTAGGCAAGACTACTAAGAAAAACAGGAATCTTTCAGTTACGTTAACTTCGATTGTGGCGTTAAGGAATTAATTAAAGGACGGATACCCATGTTTTGTAATTGCTTTTTAAAACTAGGTAAAAGAGCCCAGGCCTTGATAGTGGCTTATATGATAATTACCGTCTTTGTAATAATTTTCTCCGGTTTACTATCCAAGGCTATCACTGAGAAAAACCTTTCACTGCGCAATAAATTAGAAACCGAGGCATTTTATATGGCCGAAGGCGGCATAGAAGATGCAATATCGTACTTTGCCTCTTCAATTGCCGATTATCAGGTTTTACCGGATATAGAAACTATGCCTGTTGTGACCACTTTTACTACTTTTGGTGGAGCAACGGTGAATTCTATAGTGACGCGCATCGATGATAGTGATCGTATCATCTTAGAAGGAGGGACTAACGTATTGGTTAGAAATTACGAAGTCATATCTTCGGCAACTCACCCGAGAAATAATAGTATCATCGTAACGCTACACCAGATTATTGCGCGTCGGCTGATTCCTACATTCCAGCACGCTGTTTTTTATAATGACGACCTGGAAATTCTACCCGGAGCGAATATGACCTTAAGCGGCAGGGTGCATTGTAACAAAGATATGTATCTAGATGCCGAGAACGAAAAGACTTTAAAAATCGATTCTTTTTCTTTGCACTCGGGTGGGAACATATATAACCAGAGAAAAGATACAGGGCTTCCGCTCGCCGGAGAAGTATCTATTCGCGTGAATAAATCGGGTTCGGCTAAGTATGAAGATATGGATAATTTAGACAGCGATGCCCCGGAATGGACCACCGAATCTATTGATCTCTGGAAAGGCACAGTGAAGAACTCAGTGCATGGGATTACAAAGCTAACTGCGCCATCAGTAGCCTCAATACAAGACGATGGTTATTACGCAGATAATGCACAAGTCGTTATCGTAAATAATACCGTAACCAAAGGGGGCGTAACTTTAATAGAAGGCACTGACTATCCGGCGGGTGCGGTTACAGAAACTACGACCCTATATAATAACAGGGAGGGTCAGTATATCAAGACAACCAATATAGACTTAAAGAAGTTATCCGGTGTAGGATACACCAAGCCTAACGGCCAGCCTTACGATAATAATTTGCCTGAGAACGGTTTGCTTTATGCTACGAGAGATGACGCTGGTTCTTTCTATGAGCCAGGAATAAGATTGATTAATGGCAGCGAGATACACCGAGCTAGGGGCCTTGCGGTAGTATCTAATGAGCCGGTATACATTCTAGGCGATTACAATACGATTAATGAAAAACCCGCCAGTGTTATTTGCGATTCTGTTAATTTACTTTCTAATAGCTGGAGTGATGCAAAAAGCACGCAAATTTTAGACGCAAGAGTAGCAACGGTAACAACAGTAAACTCTGCCTTTATTTCAGGCATAGATAATACAACCAGCGGGCATTATAATGGAGGCTTAGAAAATTATCCGCGCCTGCATGAAAAATGGAGTAGCGTGCAGTTAAATATCAAAGGTTCTTTCGTAGAGTTATGGAATAGTTCTATTGCTACAGGTCTCTGGGGTTATGGGAGTCCGCAATACACGGCGCCAACACGCAATTGGAACTATAATACTAATTTTAACGATACCTCAAAATTGCCCCCATTTACGCCATGGGCGGTTGAAATACAGAGAATCGCCTGGTGGAAAGAATAGTCTTCAAAGTTGTCCCCAAAAAAAAGATAATCCACGCGAAAATATTTTCAGTTGCCTTTTTGTAACCTCTCATATATAATATCCTTATGTTAAAGATGTTAGAACCTTATATATTAACTTTTATACCCATATTTGTAGCCGTGGATGCTATAGGGAATATTCCTTTGTTTATATCACTCACAGAGGCGGCTACTAAGAAACAGAAGCGTAAGATTATTACGGAGTCAGTCACTACCGCTACTGTGGTTGCGATTTTATTCATGTTTGTAGGAAAATGGGTATTAAGGTTTATCGGTATTACTATCCCCGATTTTCAGATCGCAGGGGGGGTGCTTCTTTTCGTAATATCAGTGCGTCTTTTGCTCCCCGGTGCATCAAAGAGCGTTTTATCAAATGGGCACGATAAGGATATAGGAGTTTTTCCTTTGGGGACGCCATTGATAACAGGACCTGCAGTATTAACTACTACGCTTATGATGCTGGATAGTTTCGGCATCATGCCTACTTTTGTGTCTCTTAGCGTAAATATGCTTATTATGTGGATTACTCTTGCTAAGGCAGATTTTATTATAAGATTGGTAGGAATAAGCGGCACACGGGCGCTCTCAAAGATTATGTATATACTACTTGCAGCTATCGGAGTGATGATGGTCAGAAGAGGAATATTGGGATGTATAGGGTAACCGGAAGCGTATTAACTTTTATTATGGCAGGCGGTAAAGGCGAACGGTTGTATCCGTTAACCAGGGATAGAACCAAGCCTGCAGTCCCTTTTGGCGGAATATATAGGATTATTGATTTTACTTTAAGCAATTGTATTAATTCCGGCTTACGTAAGATTTATGTCCTTACCCAGTATAAGTCCGCATCTTTACAGAGGCATATACGTCTGGGTTGGAATATCTTACCTTCAGAACTGGGCCAGTTTATTGAATTATTGCCTGCCCAGCAGAGAGTAGGAGAGGGCTGGTATTTAGGTACAGCTGATGCCATTTATCAAAACCTCTATACCTTAGAATTGGATAATCCTGGCGAGGTATTGATTTTGGCCGGAGACCATGTATACAAGATGAACTATTATAAGATGATAGATTTTCATCGCGAAACTGATGCGGATTTGACCGTGGGTGTCGTAGTAATGGATAAAAATAAAGCAGGGCATCTGGGAGTGGTAGAAGTAGATAGCGTAGGCAGGGTAAATGGTTTCCAGGAAAAACCAGCTGACCCTAAGACTATTGCAGGTAGCCCGGATAAAATATACGCCTCAATGGGCATATACGTTTTTAAACACGCTGTTATTGAAGAAGAGTTGCAGCAGGACGCAAAGAATAATAAATCCACTCACGATTTCGGCAAGGATATAATCCCGCAGATGTTAAAGAAGGGGTTTAAAATAGTGGCCTTTAATTTTATCGATGAAAATAAAAAAGAAGCAGATTATTGGCGCGATATCGGGGCAGTGGATGCATATTATGAGGCAAATATGGATTTAGTGCAAATTAATCCGGCATTAAACCTTTACGATAGAAACTGGCCTATAAGGACTTATCAGGAGCAATTTCCTCCTGCAAAGACTATCTTTGCCGGCGAAGAGATTACAGGCCATGTGGGCCTTATTCTCGATTCTTTAGTTGCCGGCGGTTGTATAATTAACGGAGGGAGAGTGCAGCGTTCTATACTGGCTCCCGACGTCATAATCAATAAAGACGCCGAGGTGTACGATTCGATACTTATGGAAGGAGTAAAAGTCGGAAAACTAGCCAAAATAAAAAGGGCGATAATCGATAAAGACGTTAGCATACCGCAGGGTATGGTAATCGGTTACGATTCGAAGGAAGATAAAAAGAGATTTTTTGTAACAGAATCCGGTATTGTGGTGGTGGCAAAGGGAACGGAGATTAAATAGAGTTTGCCTGCCTGCCGGCAGGCAGGGAGTTATGAGCTTTGAGTTAGGAGTTAGGTGTTGGGAGTATAAAGGGCCTCAGGCTGCAGGATACAAGATTAAAGTTAGGAGTTAGGTGTTGGGAGTATAAAGGGCCTCAGGCTGCAGGATACATGATTCAAGTCAGGAGTTAGGAGTAAAGTGAAGCATGATTAGGAAAGCCAAAATAGAAGATATAAAACAGATACAGAATCTGATTAATTTTTTTGCAAAAAAAGACCTGATGTTGCCGCGTTCTTTAAATGAATTGTACGAACACCTAAGGGATTTCTGGGTATTTGAGGAAAGACGTAAGATTCTGGGTTGTTCGGCGCTGCATATTTCCTGGGATGACCTGGCAGAGATAAAATCTCTGGCAGTAGCAAAAAACAAACAAAGAAAAGGCCTAGGAGAAAAGCTGATTTTAACTTGTTTAAATGAAGCTAAGCAGCTTGGCGCAAAAAAAATATTTGTACTTACATACAAGCCGGAATATTTTAAGAAATTCGGATTTAAGAGAATCAAGAATTCTGAATTACCTCATAAAATCTGGGCAGAAT
>JAPLLU010000009.1 GCA_026387385.1 Candidatus Omnitrophota bacterium | reverse complement strand
ACCATTATATTTAGAAAGGCATCTTGAGGATAATTCAGAATACGCTAAGAAGGCCAAAGAAAATTTAGCTACAAACGCTGGAAGGGTGTTAAAGGAAGCCGAAGAAATAGCAAAAATATTAAAAGAAAATGAAGGAAAAATAGGGAAGACCGATTTGGAGAGAAAATTATTCGAGGTAGCCTCACAATCAAATGCAGTAATATTAGAGATGGCTAAGGTTCTTTCAAAAAATCCAGAAACGGATCTTTTCCATAGTAAAGAAGTAAAAAGAGAAATCGGAATTTTAGAATCTAAAGTTAATAGTTTAATTCGCCTAGTTGATTATAAGCAGCCAAAAGTCGGAAATGGCCATAATATAACTGCTAAGGTAATGGCTCAGGCAGTAGAGGCTTATAAAAATGAACCTTATATTGCAGAAAAATTTAAGAAGTTAGCCGGGGCTTTAGGAATTCTAGGGGATTATCTTATAAAATCAGGAAAGATTACCGGTCCGCCTGTAGTTGCTTATCGTAAGAACGGACAGGTTATCTGGAATTTAACTGAAAAAGAAATAGAAACTATACTCACCCAAAATCACTACGACAAAGAGACTATTGCATTTGTCATCAATCAGATTAAACTCCACGAATCACAAGCTACCGAAGAAGAAGGTATCCAAGCCCAGGCAGAAGTATTCAGGGGTATAATTACAGAGGATGGTAGTAAGAAAGTTAAGGTTACACGCAAGCTCGCTATTGTAACCGACAATATTGTTGTTTCTAAGATTAAAACCAGCTTTATCCATGCAAAAGAGTACTTGGTTGAATCAGGACCTTTAGGTATTTATGATGAAGTTTATCCTGATGGCGGCGGAGATTCAAAATCCCAGTCTGGAGAGTCAGTAGAAGTTGACGGCTGGCTTGAACAGCTGAAGGCCTTGAGGCCGTATTTTAATAGTGACCCTGAAATTGCCAGGATAGCAAAGAAGTTAATTACTAAACTCAACAGAGTTGAAGTTAAAGATAAATACATCAGCAAGGCGATAAAAGATGAATTGACTTGGTGGGTTAGCAATATAAAAGATGATTTGACAATAGCTGAAATAATCGCGGGTTTCAATGAGCGCAATCACCTTATGGTTCCCGAGATTAGAAGTGCCTTGAAAAATTTAAATATAGACCTGGGCAAGTTAAGAATAGCCTTTAAGATAGGCATCAATCTTTTCCTTAGTAGATTTGGTAATATCAGGGCTATTCTCAATGAAGCGCCACTTAAGACCACTAATATTGAAGAGCTGAAGGTAAGCGATGAAGATATTAAGCAGCAATTAAAGAAAAACTGGTATCATCACGCTTATCAAAAGTACCCGAGAATGCAACTATTAATGAAAGAACGCCTCTTGGCATTAAATAGGGATAAATTATATCAGCATATAGAAAGGATTATCTTAGAAAAGAAGGGCTCTTTAGAACTTCCTGCTAACGTCAGGATAAAAAATATCATTGTGGGAGGTTCTTACTTATATGGCATCGAGGAAATCGGGATTACGGATTTAGATATTTTAGTTATTGTGGAAGGAACTAAGGGTTACTTTTATCGTTACAAGGAAGGGTTAACTTTAGATAAGGGCGTAATCTTAGAAGAACATCCTATAAAAGTTGATACGCTGGATCTTTCTATCCGCAGCTTAGATACCTTAGACAAAGACTGGTTGATGATGGTCTATGGCACAGGAATAATTTTATTTGGACCACAGTTATTCAAGGGCAACCACCTCAGGCCCACCGAAGAGGATATGTTAGTTAATATTAACGTTCTCATGGGCAAGGCCGATGAGTGGTGGAAAGGTAAGAGGAAAGAAGCATCCCTTAACAAGAGATATGACAAGGCCTACAAGAGACTTGCGGATGCACTCGTGGTGCTCAGTCAGATAGTTCCCGGAGTAAAATTTGACCCTTATATCCATTTCCATAACTTAAGCCTATATCAACATGGAGAAAAAAATACGAGTAGTGATGTGCTTAATAAAGACATAACTGGAATTATAGATTATATAGCTAAGGAGATAAAAAGAGAAGCAAGCATAAGGGTGGTGCAGGGCGTATTATCCGAACGGAATAAAATATTTGATGTCAGCAAGCAGAAGAAAAATCCTCCCAATTATCCGAATAAGAATAAGGACCATCATATTACCTCTGAGGCCATGTTTAAAGCTGCAGAGAAGCACAGAAAGAACATAAAGGAAGCGGCTGGATTTAAAATATTAGCTGAAGTTTTAAAAGTATTAGAAGAATATCTTGCGAAGTCAGGCAAGATTAAAGGCCCGCCCGTTGTTGCTTATCGTAAGGCTAATGGTCAGGTTATTTGGAATTTAACTGAAAAAGAAATAGAAACTATACTCACCCAAAATCACTACGACAAAGAGACTATTGCATTTGTCATCAATCAGATTAAACTCCACGAATCACAAGCTACCGAAGAAGAAGGTATCCAAGTCCAGGCGCACAATATCTCTACTATATCTAAGAAGGAAACAGACGAATCCAGTGTCGAAAAACTTATACCTGATGCTATTGAACAAGGTGCTATAGACAAGTTAAGAGCTCAGGCCGAGATATATTACAGGGGAATTGGCAAGGCATTTAAAGAAGAAATGTGGCCTGACCAGGTGCAATTTGCTTTGTGGTTGAGTAGAACTACTAAAGAAAATCCACATTTTGCCGAATTGCCCTCTGCAAAGGGTAAGACCTTAGGCTACGTACTCGCTGCTTATATTTTATACAAGAAGCTTAGAAGCGCTGGCAAGAATGACGGAATATTTGTTTTTGTAACCGATTATTATTTCGCAGAAGAGCACGGTAAATTCGCAAGGGATATCCTTGCGGGCTTAAGTGTTAATGTGGGTTTCTTCACGCCAACTAAAGGTAATGCAAAAGCCGAGAAAGAAGCAAGGAATAAGTTATATGCGTCAAGCGACATTATTTATACTATCTTCTCCATACCGGAATTTGACCGCCTTGCTGAAGAGATGGCATTATCTGTCAACGAGCAAGTTCAGTTAAGAAGAAAATGGGTAAGGCTATTTGATGAGGTTCAGAAGACTGTAATAGAAGAGGCGCATACGCCTTTAATCATTACTGGTGGCAAGATTATTGACCCTGAATTTAAAGAATTTGCCGAGACAAGCAAACTGGAAGGTGCTGAACTTGAAAAAGAATTTACAAAGACTCTCAACAAGATAAGCTATAAGGCCAAAGAGTTAGCCGGAAGAGTTAAGAAAGAGAGCAAAGGAAGAAAGTTGTTCCCGCTCTACAAGGAAGATAAAGAAGCAAGAAGGGCATTCTTGACTTCTTGGGGTAGACGTTGGCTCAAAGGAGAGATTAGGAAAGATAAAGATACCGGAGGCGATAAATTGGATAATTGGGAGCTTAGAGTAAATAATGCCTTAACCGTAAAGGCGTTCCTTTCAATAAACGAGGAATTCATAAAGAGAAATAAAGAAATTATCCTGATAAGCCCACAGGGTGGGTTATTGTTAGGTAGAAGATTAGGACATGGGTTGGATGCAGCTCTTACGGCAGAGATGAAAGGAAAAGTTCAGCCACAGAGACAAATACTCAATGAGACTACTTTAAAGAGGGCTTTAGATTCAGAGTTAATCGCAGGTGGCAGCGCAACTGTGGACGAAGAAGACATAGAGACAACATTAGAAAATGGAGTCGAGGTATTAAGATTCGGAGATAACAAAGAATTTTTAACTAAACTATCAAAATTCATTAGTATATTTAAGAAAACCGTTTGGTTTAAAAGTTTAGTAAACAGGATATTAGAACATAATATTGTGGCTGACCCCGTCATTATCGACACAGAATCTCCTAAATTCGCAAAGAAACTGCATAAAGCATTGCTTAAGAAGGTCGATGTTAATAAGATTCAGATTATCGATGCTCGCGTATCAGACCAGCCTGCAGTAGTAGAAGAGATGATTCGTAAGGCAGGCGAATTGGGTATGATTACCATCGTAACAGGCGTTGCTGCTTTAGGTATTGACCCGCATTTAAGCAAAGAAGCCATAAAACAAGGAAAAACATTCTGGGCAATTTCCACTTATCCCAATGAGTCAGTTTTTGATGAGTATCAGTTCGGTAAGCGCGTACGAAGAAGCGATGATGAAAAAGGTGAATGGGAAGCATGTTGGTCAGCAGAGGTATTCAGAAAATATCCTAAATTAGCTCAAGAAGTAAATGCGGTATTAGCTAGAAAGACAGCGAAGACCAACTCTATAACAGGAGAAGAGATCGTAGGGATTATCAATCTTTTAAGAAGCTATATAAGAGAACAGCGTCATGCTTCAATAAAAGAGACAAATAGAAGGGGTAATTTATTGGAGGAGATAAAGAGAAAACAATTGAAGCAGACACAGATAATTTTGGTTTTAGGCCTCTTTGAGATCCTACCTTCTTCAGTAAAGAAAGCCATAGAGGAAAAACTTTCTGCTGAGCAGTTTGAGGATTTAAAGAAGAAGTTAAAAGAGGCAACCCCCTCATTCCTTTCCTACATACATTTAACTCGGGCAGAGTTCTTAACAAAAGTTTCTAATTTAGGTAAGAGTTTAGGAGATTTGAGCCTGGATAATAAAGACTCTGCTGCAGGAGTGCAATTCCATTCTTTTGCTGAGTTTAAACGCAACGTAGACCATCTCAACAAAGACTGGGAAAAAGATGCCCAGGTTAAATTGTTCAGCTATATATCTTATCTGACCGGAATTTCTCCTGAGGAACTTAAGGTATTAATAAATACCGAAAATAATAATCACAAAGTAAAAAATATTGCCAGACGTCTTTATATCGGTCTTTCTTTGGCTGTTGCAGCCATAGGCGGAGCGGCTTTCTACTTATCATTCGTTGCTCAGGGTATTTTAAATAGTACGGCACTCTCAAATCTTATTTCATTCCTCGGCTTAGGGATTATTTCTGGATTAGGCCTATTTGTATCCGGCACATTGGCGATAGCCTTAGTTATCGCAACTATCACCTTACAGAGGTCATTCTTAAATCGCATACACGCAGCAAGGAAAACCGGCGAGGCTTTAAGTTTATTTATAAACGGCGCAGACAATACTCGCAAGGGATTTATTAAGGCGTTAACCGACATAAGCTACACGCTTTCTAATGTGTTAACGTATGCTTCAATTATAGGCACCCTGGGTTCCTTAGCGTTTGCCATCAGCATGAATTTATCCCTCTTATTAATACCTGCTACTTTGTTTGCAACAGGAGCATTAGTATTGACTGGCATAACAACAGTTTTAGGAAGGAAGAATCTTAAAGATGCAAAGATTATACCCGTGACCAGAGAGCAGAGATTCATATCCTCAGTACTTTCAGGTTCTGTATTTACTGCCATAGTTGCATTACTAGCGAGCGTTACTGTAGCATTACCTATAACTATAATTACCGGCATAACCCTTGGTGCTATTGGCATAATTGGAATGCATATCTTACCTGCAAAAATAACCGGCGATAAATTGATTAAGTACAGGGATGTTCTGAAATCGATTTTAGCAGGCATAGGCTTAGGTGCGTCTTTATATACCGGTTTAATATTGGTGTTTACTTATGGGATTATTACTGCACCGGCTGCTGTTTTAATAGGTAAATACGCTTTTATCTTGACTGGTTTGGCAGTAGCTATTGCCGGAGTAAGGATGGCCAGAGCCCTTATCAGTATACGTTCCGAGGCCACTCTAAATAATAACTCAAATAAGAAAAAGATAGCCTTGAGGACGGCTTTTGATGTATTGGCAACTAATATCACCAGGGTTATCCCTGTGGCATTGGCTGTTTTGAGTTTTGTTTTAGCTGGCCAGGCAGGAATAGTGTCCTTAAATATTTTAGGGCCTGTAGGATTAGGTATAATCATTGCCTTGACCATCGGATATGCGGTTATAGCTTATTTTAAACCGCAATATACTACCGGGTTGTTATCAATAGGGATTGGCTTGGGTAATGCTACATCTTTTGCTTTGGTTAGTAATGTACAAGCAAACAATGCAGCCATAGATGCGTGGTTAAGAGAATTACTTGCTCAGCAAGTAACTGATGTGAACCAGGAACAGCTTACTCCGGAAATGGAAGAGGCAGCCCGGATAATATGGGAGAATTTAGCAAATCAAGATAATAAAGACCAAGAGGACGCTGAAGATACCGACACTTATCAAGTGCAGCCCACCGGTGTAGAGAGGGATAGTGAGGGTCGTCCTGTAAAAGTTACCTATGCCAACGGCATAACTGTAGAATATACCTATAATGCGGACGGAACGGAGACCATTAAGAGATATGATGCAAAAGGCAACTTATTAGAAACAGGCGTAGGAATTTATGAAATTGTAATCATTAAAAAAGCACTCAGTGATGCTGAAATAACAGAACTTAATCAATATGTCCAGACTCACACCTTAGTAGTTGGTGAAACCTTCAAGCTCTCTACTGATAGAACTGTAAGAGTCGTAGAAGAACCTCTGACTGATGCTGAAAAGGTAGAAATTGCCCAATACGCTAATACTCACACCTTAGTAGTTGGTCAGACCTTTACTCTTTCAACCGGTAGATTGGTTAGAGTCGTAGAAGAACCTCTGACTGATGCTGAAATAGCAGAACTTAATCAATATCTCCAGACTCACACCTTAGTAGTTGGTGAAACCTTCAAGCTCTCTAATGATAGAACTGTAAGAATCGTAGAAGACCCGCTAACTCCTGCAGAAAAGGCAGAAATCGCCCAATACGCTAATACCCACACCTTAGTAGTTGGTGAAACCTTCAAGCTCTCTACTGATAGAACTGTAAGAGTCGTAAATGAACCTCTGACTAATGCTGAAAAGGCAGAAATTGCTCAATACGCTAATACTCACACCTTAGTAGTTGGCCAGAACTTTACTCTCTCAACCGGTAGATTGGTTAGAGTCGTAGAAGACCCGCTAACTCCTGCAGAAGAAGCAGAAATCGTCCAATACGCTAATACTCACACCTTAGTTGTCGGAGAAACCTTTAAACTCTCAACCGGTAGATTGGTTAGAGTCGTAGAAGACCCGCTAACTCCTGCAGAAAAGGCAGAAATCGTCCAATACGCTAATACCCACACCTTAGTTGTCGGCGATACCTTTACCTTGTCAACCGGCAGAGTAGTCAGAGTAACTGAAAGTCCGCTCACCCCTGCGGAAGAGTCTGAAATGCTTGCCTACTTTGCAGCACATCCTGAGTTACAGCCTGGCGATATCTTTACCTTGTCAACTGGAAGAAT
>JAPLLU010000077.1 GCA_026387385.1 Candidatus Omnitrophota bacterium | reverse complement strand
AAGGATGTTTTAGCGTATTGCGTTAAAAATAAGATACCTGCTTTTCCCGGAGCGCTCACTCCCCAGGAGATTTGCGAGGCCTGGAAAGAAGGCGCAACTATGGTCAAGGTTTTCCCCGCCAAGTTCTTCGGCCCGGAATATTTTAAGGAAATAAAAGGCCCCTTTAACGATATTGAACTTATGGCAGTTTCAGGAGTGACTCCCAAAAATATTTGCGAATATTTTGCTTCTGGAGCAAGCGCAATCGCCTTCGGCGCGTCAGTTTTTAAAAAAGAGTGGCTAGAAAAGAAGGACTTCCAAAGTATCACCGCTGCAATAAAGGCATATCTGGAACAACTTCCGTAGAAAAGTCACAGGATCCAAGTTTCAAGACGCAAGACACAAAATACAAGCCGCAGGATTTTGTGTCTAGTTCTGAGTCAGGAGTTATGAGTTTGGAGTATTACTCCCAACTCCAAGCTCCCAACTCCTAACTAATCAGTCAGGCAGAAACCCAATATTTTGTGGGTAAAATTATACTTGACTGGGAAGTATTGCAGCGATAAGATAAGTCCACAAAGGAGACAAACATCAAATACGCCAATCTTGTCCTCACAATAATCTTAGCCGTTTTAGTCTTCATCGCGCTAAAATCAGAGAATATTTCCGCAACATTAGCTGCTTTTGACCAGGGAAGTAAAACCGCAGAAGCGATTAATCGGGAATTAATAAATTCAAACCATCGGCTTGAGACGAGTTTCTCGGACCTAGTCAGTCAAGTAGAAAATCTAAGCGATAAGTTTTTAAAAAAAATAGATAAGTAGCAATAGCATCGGGTCACCAAGTCACCAGGCCACCTGCCTCGCCGGTGAGGCAGGCAAAAACACCGGTAGACACAGGTGATCCAGTGTCCCAGTTGTAGGTTAGCGGGTCCTGTTTTTAGCTATGAGCTATGAGTTATGAGTTATGAGTTAGGAGGCTTCAGGCTACAAGCTGCAGGACGCAAGTATAAAGGTTAAGGCTAAGGCTGAGGTTAAGAATGAGGATGAGGTTGAGAGACGTAGGTGACCCAGTGACACTGCAAAAATGGATAAATATGCAGAAGAAAAAGATGAATATTTTATCTATAATAAATATTATTTTCCTGGGAATAGATATAACCATCTTGATTTTACTCTTTCTATTTAGTGTAGTCCAGGGAATCCCTCTTTTTCATACGTATAAAAGCTTTAATGTAACTATCCCACTTGTAACGCAAATTGCAATAATAAGCGCACCGTTTGTTTTTGTTTTCTATGCCTTCATTTTAATATCCAAAGAGAAATTGAAGAGGAAAGTGATAACCGTTATAGTTAATCTAGCGGTACTGATTGTTATAATAATAACAGTATCATTTTATGTCAGGGCCATATATTTACCGATGGCTGAGTTAGAAGCGGCATCGGATTCCATGTCTGAGGAGGAGTAGAGGGGAAGATAGATTGGTTCGGCGTGAGATTGGCGCCTGTCGTTATAGGTTAGTGGGTCCTGTCTTGGGTATTTTTTCAGCCGCATCACGCGGCTTCAAAAACACCCAAGCCACCCGCTAAAATAGAGGCGGCAGGGAGCAGGTTAAAAGGTTGAGGTTGAGGATGAGGTTGAGGTTAAGGCTGAGGAAAAATGGCAGATAAGCAGATAAGAAAGGCAAAGGGTATACAGTTAGCAGAAGTGGTGAGCTATGAGAAGGGTTCCATTGTAAGCAGAGAGATAGTTAATAACAAGGCAGGAACGGTGACGGCATTTTCCTTTGACAAGGGGCAGGGCTTGAGTGAACACGTGGCACCCTTTGATGCGCTTGTTTATATTCTTGACGGTGCGGCAAAAATATTGATCTCTGACAAGGCGCATTTTTTGAAAAAAGGAGAAATGATAATCATGCCGGCAAATAAGCCGCACGCCCTGGAAGCAGAAAGAAAATTTAAAATGCTCTTAGTCATGATCAGGCCTTGAAATAACCAGCTGCTTTACGGGCTAAGGGGGATTTAAGTTTGGAGTTTGGAGTGATGAGGCATACTCCAAACTCATAACTCCCGACTCCTAACTAAGATTAAGCAAGGAGGTGAGCGTGTTTAAGAAATTAAATGAAAGGGCAAAAAAACTGACTCTTTTAGATATAAAGTTAATTAAATGCTCAGTCTTTTTTGCAACTATTATTATTGTTAAATTCTTCCCACAGTTATTGAAGATCAATTATCCGATTCTGATAATATTGATGATAGCCTGTGTAGCCAGGCCCTTCTATAGTTTTTGGATTAAAAAGAAATAATCAGATGTTTGCCGGGCTAAGGGGGGGGATTTAAGTTTGGAGTTTTGAGTTATGAGGAAATACTCCAAGCTCACAACTCCTGACTTCTAGCTAAAATCTTTTGTTTTTGGGATTTGGGAATTGGGATTCCTGCCTGCCGTTATAGGTTAGCGGGTCCCTGCCTGCCGACAGCCGCAAAAATAGAGACGGCAGGTAACAGGTTAAAGGTTGAAGGTAATTTTCTGATAACTGGGTCGCTGGGGTGCTGGTTCTCTGGGTAGCTGTGACGCCAGGCGACTTCATAAACATGGGTGAGTGATGATGTTAGAATGGCATCCGGCTGTTAAATGTCCTGAATGCGACAGCGAAGATACCAGGTTTATTGAGCCTCATCATGAAATGTCCATATACGAATGCAATGATTGTGGCTGCCGTTTTGAGATAGAGGAAGATTAGCTGTATTCTGCCAGCGCAGTGAAAAAGGGTAGAAAGGTTTAAGCGAGAGATGATAAGAAAATGCACTGAAAAAGATTTTGAAGAGATGTTTGAGATAATTAATGATGCGGCTAAGGCGTATAAGGGCGTTATCCCCGAGGACTGTTGGAGAGAGCCGTATATGGATATGGAAGACCTTTGGCAAGAGGTTAGCGAAGGAGTTAAATTTTGGGGATACGAGCAGAATGGGAAGCTCGTGGGCGTGATGGGAATCCAGGATGTACAAGACGTAACCCTGATCAGGCACTCTTACGTGCGCACTCAGAACCGACATCAGGGTATCGGCGGTCAATTGTTATCATACCTATGCAAGCAGACCAAACGTCCTGTCTTAGTCGGCACCTGGAAGGATGCAGCCTGGGCCATCAAGTTCTATGAAAAACACGGTTTCAAACTGGTATCTAAAAAACAAAAAGATGAGCTTTTAAGAAAATACTGGGCAATACCTGAAAGGCAGATTGAGGAGTCGGTAGTTTTATCTGAGCAAAAGATTTAGTGGTTACTGGGTCTCTGGGTAGCTGGGATGCTGTCTGCTTGATTTCTCTTTAGCGGGTGGCTTGGGTGTTTTTGAAGCCGCGTGATGCGGCTGAAAAAATACCCAAGACAGCCTGCCTGTCGGCAGGCAGGGACCCGCTAACCTTAAACGGCAGACAGTGGTTACTGGTGACTTCGTTTTAGCCCCAAGCTAAAAAATAGTTTGGGCTTTTTTGTTATTGAGTTATAATATAGCCGCAAACTTTTTTAAGTCTTTGATTAATCAGCCAACTAATTTTCCGCGCTCAAAATGCGCTTATCGCAAGCAAGTCTATTGTAGAGTGTTCAGATTGGAGATAAGATGAATATTTTTGTAGGGAATTTATCGTTTAGTTCCACAGAGGAAGATGTAAAAATTTTTTTTTCAGGGTTTGGGATAGTTGCTTCTGTTGTAATCGTAATGGATGAAAAAGGCAAAAAATCCAGGGGGTTCGGTTTTATAGAGATGCCTGATGAACAAGAGGCGCAAGCTGCCATAACTGCTTTGAATGATAAAGAATTCATGGGAAGAGTTCTTAAGGTTGAGGCAGGGCGGCCTAAACCGCAGGCAGGCGCAGATATCAGGGGAAAAGAGAAGATGTATCCTAAGTTTAAAGCCAAGACTCAGCACTATGACACAGAAGATAAAAGTGAAACTGTGGCAAAACCGAGGTTTGATTCGGTTTTTAAAAGAACCGGAGGATATAGAGAGGGAAGGCGAACTGGTAGTTTTATGAGAAGGCGTGCTGAGGCCGGCATTGGAGAGCAGGTTATGCCTGAAAGGCGATTCAAAGAGAATCCAATGCGCTGGCGTAAAAAACGAGAACAGCCTAAGCCTTGGCAGAAAAAACAGGAGGAATCTAAGCCTTTGCAAAAGAGGCAAGGTGAATCTGTTAAACCCTGGCATAAAAGACGGGAGGAAGGCAAGCCATGGCAGAAGAAGCAAGGTGAATCTAAGCCCTGGAGAAGGACCGAGGGAGAGCCTGGGCAGAAAAGCCGGCAAGAGGCCAAGCCCTGGCAGAAAAGCAGTGTCCGCAAAAAACAATTTCATTTAAAGGTGAGAAAAAAGCCGTACGATTATAAAAGATGACTTTAAAGGAGTTTATATGAAGAGTAAGAATAGAGTTAAATGTCAACAATGCAAGACTCAGGAAAAGTGTTGCCGGCTCGGGGTGTGGGTAGATTTAGATGCGGCAAAGAAAATACTGGCATTGGGAATAAAGGGCGGAGACTTTTTTCACCTGGAAAAAGATGATGATTATCCTTCCGGCTACAGGGTCGGCACGAGTATTGAGGATGAGTCCTGCACTTTTTATACTCCGGACGGTCTCTGCGCCATTCATAAGATTGATTATAGCCTTAAGCCCAGCCACTGCAAGGAATTTCCTTATGAAAACGGAAAGTTATCTACTATTGCCAAGTACCTGTGCGTTGCGGTAAAAGCAAGGTACAGAAAGAAAAAATCCCGTAGCGCTTCTAAGTAACTAACCGATGTCTGTGGCCGGTGTGGTTTTCCTGTCCGCAAAAATGAGACGTTTATTAATAATCATATCAGTCGTTTGCCTTATTCTCCTTGTCGCTTCTTTTTTCGCCAAACCGGGCATTATGATGTTTGCACGGAGGCAACTGGGTAATATTTTTGTCCAGAGTCAGGTTTCCGTGCAAGGGTGCTCTTTTAGGCCCCATGCTGAGCTTCGCCTTTTTGGTATAGAAATACTGAGAAAGGGGAATTACGATATTAAAATCAAAGAAGCCAGCGTTAAATACGATTTGTTTTCTTTACTTAAGGTCGGCTCCCTGAAATTGACTTTGAAAGAGGCCAGCATCTTTGTAAATACGCCTAAAAAGGGAATACGGGATTTGGCCGGATATCTAAAACTTGGCTCAGGACGTAGGCCCATATTTGGATATGTTCAAGTATCGGATTTTAGTCTGGATTTAAATACGCAGGACCTGAGCGCAAAAGCTGATTTATCTTCGCAGATAAACATCTCTACGCAATCCGTAGATTATCTCGATTTTAGATTAGACAATCTTAATATGTCCGGGGTACAGCTGGAAGATGCCTCTTTTAAGCTGGAGCCGGAATCTGGTCAGGGAAATTTTAATTTATCCAGAATAAAATATGATAAGCTAAGTATTACCGATATTAAGGGCGCACTTAAGCTCGAGGGTAAAGAATTATTGTTATCCGGAGTGCAAGCTAAGGCTTTAGGAGGAGATTTATGGGGAGACCTGACTTTAAAAATAGATAAAGAAGCAGGGTATATGGTGCGCCTGGAATGTTTGGGGCTCGACATAGAAAAATTTGTTCAGGATTTTAACCTGCGGGAGAAATTTGATATGACTGGTAGGCTAAAAGGGGAATTAAGGCTTGAAGGAAAGGCTTCGCATTTTGAAATACTGAAAGGAGATTTTTCTATACTTGAGCCCGGAGGAACCCTGATTATTAAGGATACTAAATTCCTTGAGAATATGGCGCACAGCACAAAGCAACCGCTGGAATTATTAGTAGAAAGTTTTAAGAATTACGGTTATAATATGGGATTAATAACTCTGGGTATAGAAGAATCCAGTATTGTCCTTAAAGTCGCTTTGGAGGGCAAGACAGGTAAACGTAATTTAAGCGTGGCATTGCATAATGTTAAATTAGGGAGGGAGTAGTGATGAGGAAAAATGTTATTGTTTTAGCAGGAGTTATTTTCGCCATTGGTTGCGCCAGGGTAAGCGTACAGGGCTCTAAAGAACCGATAAAACTGGATATCTCTATGCGCCTGGATATCTACCAGCACGTTCAGAAGGATATAGATGCAATCGAAGGGATTGTTTCAGGAAGTAATAACATGCCCGTAGAAAAACAGAGTTTTCTGGGCCTGTTTATCGCAAGCGCCTATGCCCAGGAAGGCCTTAATCCTGAGGTAGAACAAGCAGCATTAAGGCGTAAGTCCAGAATCGGTGAATTGCATGCGCTTGAAGAAAAAGGAATAGTTGGCGAAAACAAAATGGGGCTGGTTGAGCTCAGAGATTCATCTGGCGCAACCGATTCAACAAATCAGCTTATAAATGCGGAGAATATCGACAGGATGGTTATTTACAAGTCACTTGCCTCTACTAACAATATTGCAGTTGAGGAGATGCAGAAACTTTACGCTAAGAGGCTACAGAGAGACGTCCCGTCAGGGACCCCTATACAAGTCTTGAATGAGGATACCGGAGTTTACGAGTGGAAGAAAAAGTAGCAAGGCCGATTTAATGGAGCCCACCTTAGGCTATAAGCCTTTAGGGGTTCCAAGTCCCTAAAGGCTGGATACTTGAAGCGGCCAAATCGCCAACCTCGTCCTTTAAGACGAGGTTTTATAGGCCGCTCAAGTATAATGAAAGGAGAAAACGTGGAAAGATTGTTTAAATTAACAGTAATTATTTTTATGTTTGTTTTGGTGTGCGTTAATAGTAATTTGTCTGCAGGAGATACCTCAGGTGGAGAGCAACAGGGCAGATTTATTTTAGTATTGTCGAACACAGGAGAAACAAAGAATGCAATAATTCCGGCTATGGTACTGGATAGTTATAAAGGCATAGTCTGGACATGCCACAATTTACAGGATGCAAGATCTTCATGGATAAAAACTGATTTGGGGCAAAATGGCGATAAACCGCTGATAAAAATAAAATACTGCGCTAAAATGATAGAGGGGGCAAATACAGATGCGATGCTCGCAATTGTTTGTGATAATGACGAAGGCATAATCTGGATTTGTCCTAATATAATTGATAATAAATCTATCTGGATGAAAAAAGATTTAAAAGCAGTTTTACCGGAAGGTCAAGAGACTACTAAGAAGTAAGTCATTCTTTTTGTCGGTATGATATTATACCCGGAATGCGTAAAGACACCAAATTCACTGAACTTAAAAAAATATTTAGTACTCTGCATGGGCCACGGGGTTGTCTGTGGGATAAGCAGCAGACGCATAAGAGCCTTATTCCGTATCTAAGAGAGGAGGCCAGAGAATTTATTACTGAGGTAAATAAAGGCAGCCTTTCGCATATGAAAGAAGAATTAGGCGATATATTGCTGCAAGTAATGTTTCATGCCCAGATCGCTAGTAAAGAGGATATATTTGATATTGAAGACGTTATTGACGGCTTAATAAAGAAACTAAAGAGGAGGCATCCGCATGTATTCGGTGGAGTAAAAGTGGATTCCAGCCGCCAAATTATCAGGAATTGGAACAGGATTAAATTAGCAGAGAAAAAAGACTTGCACTTGAAAATTGGAAGAAAATAGGATATACTTAGTTAAAGATATTAAAAAGCCACGGGAGAAGGCATAAGGAAAGTGCCTGAAAACGCGGCTTTTTTATTGGGATAATTATGGAAGAGCGAAGGCAATGCGGAAGATGGCGGGTAGATAAAACAGCCAGTATTCAACTGGAAGATCAGGGTAATCCTTTTGAATGTAAAATTGAAGACGTAAGTTTTAAGGGGCTTCGAATTCATTCGCCTCAAGTGCTGAATGAAGACAGGAATATGGCATTAAACATTGTTTTGGATAACGACTTATTTTTAAATATAGAAGCTGCTGTTGCCTGGAGCAACAGGCAAGAACAAGGTAACACCTACGGGATTTATTTTACGAAAATAAAGGACAGTGACAGGCAAAACATCTATAGTTATATGTATAACAATTTTCAGGAGGAATTAAAGAAGCGGGCGTGGGAAAATTTCAAGTAAATATTGTTTTGTTATATGATCCCAATCTCAATTTGAGGTTGTTTTTTTTGTTTGGCTACAGACCAACTGGATTTCTGCTGCCGTTTAAATTTAGCGGGTGTCTTGGGTGTTTTCCAAGCGCGTAATGCGCGAGAAAATACCCAAGACAGGACCCGCTAAATTTATAACTGGGTAATTGGATCACCTGTGTCTACTGGTGTCTTTGCCTGCCTACCGGCAGGCAGGTGTCGTGGTGTCCTGGTGGCTTTCTTTTAAGAACCCTGCCCGAGCCCTGCTATAAACTCTTCAATATTTCTCTCAATCTTCCTTTCTATAAAATTCGGGATAGCTTTTTGTACCCTGTCTTTAAAATCAGACTGCAGCCATTTAAAGTTCATCCTGTGCAGATTACCGGCAAGCTGAAAGTCAAATGCGATTAAATCAAGTTCTTTCTGCAGGACTTTTAATAGCGGAGCAAATTTAGGAGATTCGTTTAACAGGCCATAGCTGAAAAGGAGGGACATTTTACTTGATGTTAGGTCTTCTGCCCCTAGTTTAAAATAACCTTCCAGTTTTAAGTCTTCGGATTCGAGGCGCATATTACGCAACTCAGCCCCATTTTCGCTTACCAGAAAATCTGAAGAAGCCTGTTTAAAATTTACTCTTCTAAGAGACGGCAATACGAATACTTCAGCAAGCCATTTGAAGAACTCAAAATCATTTAGATAGCCGTTTTCTATATGCATGTCTCCCTCTAAGACCATACGAGGAGAATTAAGAAAATGCATGCGGCTAGAAATGCCCCCGTGTATCTTGGAAAAGTGTATCAATATTCCCTCAAGTTTGTTTGCTTCTGCATTTTTAACATCCAGTTCAGCTTTTATTACCGGAGTCAGCTTCTTAAGCAGGATGCTTGCCTGGCCATCCAGGGACCCATTGTAAAATTGAGAACTAAAATTTACTATCTTTGGCCAATTTTCCGATATCTTGTTTTCCGTATCCAGATTATCCAGGATTATTCTGTAATTGTTGGTATCGGTTTTACAAAATAAAGAGAGCCAGTTTGTATGTGTTTTTAATAAATGTTCCGCGAAAGTTAACTCAAGGTCCCTGAATACAAGCTCAATCTTCTCCCATGGAAGGTCTTTGTTTTTATCCTCTAAGCAAGCTATATTCAGAGAACCGCCTGCTATCAATCTTTTATCTTGGGAATTTGCGTTTACTGCTAAAGATACATCTTTGAGGGCCGACTTTTTTATGTTTTCTAAGTTTCTGAATTTGGAATGAAGATTAAAATTAAATGAGAACGGCTCTGTAATATGCGCCTTACCTTTGATTTCTACGGGATTTGCGTTGACAGAGAAGTTCAGGCGTTCTACTTCAATGTCGGGATATTTAAAATTAAGCCGGGCATCTAAATTAAATATAAAAAGGTTTGCGCCCGGCAGCCCTAAAGTCTCAGGGGTAAACCTATGTTTAAGGTTAAAGTATAATGATTTGAGTTTTTCCGCTAATCCGGAGCCTTCATATAACTTTTCTTTTAAAGTCGTATTTGCAAAAATAAAACCTTTTATTTCGGATACGGCATTGTTTGTTTCACCCCAGAGCTCAGAGCGGATGCCTTCGCCGTTTAGCTCCATTTTTTTCACAGCTACGCCGTAGGGCGTAAGTGAGCCGGTAAATGCGTATCTTAACGGCGAGGTTTTCATTACGCTGGGTGGTTTTATGGGGTCAGTCGGGTCTTGCAAATATACCTTTTTCTTCGAAAATCCATAAGCTGATACGGATTCACCAGCCAGTTTCAGAATCAAGTTTATTTCGAGTTTATCCTGGCGATTATTATTCTTAGGTAGGGCTAAGGTAGCATTGCTTATGGATAATTGTATATCCTGAAGCGGCAGGGTTCTGAAGAATTCCAGTATCTGCTCAAGATTTCTGGCTATAAAGCGCATAAAATCATAATGCTGGGCAGCCGGGTGCAAACAGTTGATGGATAGAACATAAAACCGCTTTTCTGTTATAAGCCGCCACAGAGATAAATTAATGCGCACGGTTGGAAATGCAATGATCTCTTCACCTGGTGAGCTATTGTTCTCGTAAATAGAGAGGTTTCTCAAGAAAATAAAATTGGGAGGAAGATAGTATATCCATTGAACACTGATTGGCTTAAAGAATTTTTTATTTGCGGATTCGATAAGACGGTTCGCAGATAAACCGATGAGTATATTGCATACGAGCGCCAATATTATGACAGCCAGACATAGAAGCTTGACCTTAATAAGACACCTGTTCCACAATTTCGCCATCAACATTAAATTCTACCCTGTCAATATGATAAATTAGCTTATACTTTCTGCCCAAAATAGATGTGTACCGATACTTGTATTCATTAGTTTCTTTAAAAACTAAGATTACCTGTTTCATATCGCGGATCTTATTTTCCAGTATTTCCACCATCTCAGCATTCTTCCATGACTTAGCGATTTTTAAAATATAAAATAGGGCGTATGGCTTTATTTTGGAATCAGGATAATCTTCGATAAATTCAGAGAATATGTTGAGCGCCTGGCGATAATTAAATTTATGGAAATAGTATTCCCCGCAGGCAAATAGGGAAACCAGGCGGTATTTGGATTGCGGATCTTCTTTGGTTAATGAGAGAAGATCAAGAAAGGCAAAATCTTCCTGCCCGGTTTTTATTGCCTTAAGAGCGCTATGGTATTTTTCGTAATCAGTTTGAGTAAAAGCTGGCTTAGGGGATAGTAAAATAAGTAAAAAGCCGATACTTAAAATTTTGTTTTTCATCAGGTATTATTTTACTACCAATGCCGTTTTTATACAAGAGAAACAGCATCTGTGGGTATTTTAGCTTTAGGGTTTAGAGTTATGAGCCGAGTTGTTAAGGTGAGGTTGTAGCGCTTTCTATGCATAACTGTTTTCCGGTTTTAGAGAAAACAACGTGGGATTTAACGTTTTCTATGTTTGAATAACTCAGCTCCATTTTAAAAGGCATTCCGGTTAAATGAGGAATAATCCTTTCTGTTACTTCAGGTAAAGGGATTAGATTTTTATCAAAGACTTGAAATTTTAATTTAACTTTCTCCTGTGCCCTCAACGAATCAACGCCTTCAAATTTTAAGATCAGAGTATACTTATAACCAAGGTCATCCATAACTATTTCCAGATTATCTAATTTGATATCCCTGGCAATGAAAAAACTTTCGTTTCTTAAATAAATACCGCTATTCTGGATATTTGCATCAAGAATGATTTCTAAATTTAACTGCGGGAGGATGCGCTTATGGATCTCATGGGAAATATTCTTTTTTAGCTTGCGGATCTCCAGAATAGAGAATATCAGAATAAAGGATGCGATGATAATAAGCCAGTCTTTAATTGGAACGCCTAATAAAACAGTCATTATTTTCACCTCTGACAGAAATAATTATAGCACAAATAAAATTTTTGGAGTATAAATTATTTATCGTCTTGTAAATAGAGCCCTCCTCAGGCTAAAGTCCGGGGTTCTAAGGCCCTAAAGGCTGGATACTTGAAGCGGCCAAATCGCCATCCAGAGTCCTAAAGGACGAGGTTTTCTAGGCCGCTTGAGTATAACACGGCTCTTCGTGAGGGCTTGCGGCCATTTAATCATGAATTCTTAACTTTTTAAACTAAAATACTTTAGAATTTATTTGTTTGCGCTATAATATATGGGTGAATAAAGAGGAAGGATGAGGTCGGAATTAATTATATATTATTCTTAGGAGAGAAATGAAGAGATTCTTGTTGTATTTATTCAGGTGGCAATTAAGCACACCTATATTATGGCTCGTGGTAAGGAGGTTAGGGGCTGGAGTATGGTCTACGGTTTTAGCCAACCTGATAGGAGGAGCAATATTTTTCTGGGTGGACAGGTTTATTTTTACCTCTGCTGCCATAGAGGTTTGGCATATAAAGGAAGGCAAATGCGATAAATGCAAAGTGAGCTCTCACCTCTGGAGACTGGTGAAAACAGCGGGTTACGATAAAAGCGACTCAAGGCCTGTTTTTCTGTGTCTTCAATGCTCTAAACAGAAGACAGATGAATTGAGAACCCAGGGCATACCCGTAAGGGGTAAGAGCAGATAAGATAAAATAACTATGGAAGAGATATATTTGACCAGAAGCGGTTATGAGAAATTAACCGAGGAATTGAACCACTTAAAGAACGTCAAGCGTAAACATTTTAGTAAGGCTGTTGGTGAAGCCAGGGCCCACGGTGATATCAGCGAGAACGCAGAATACGATGCGGCAAAAGAGGCGCAAGGGATG
>JAPLLU010000078.1 GCA_026387385.1 Candidatus Omnitrophota bacterium | reverse complement strand
AATGCGCAGATGTCTAATCTGCCTCCTGAAGTAAGAAAAAGGACAGATGCCCTGGATGCCTTAGGTAACACTACCGCTGCTACCGGAAAAGGGTTTGCCATTGGTTCAGCTGCGCTTACGGCTTTAGCCTTGATAGCTGCGTATAAAGACCAGGTTATGTTAATTGCCAATGCCAAAGGCCAGGTGTTAGATATGACTCTTGATTTGATGAATCCCGGAGTCCTCGTTGGTTTGTTCATCGGCGGGATGCTTCCCTTTTTATTCTGCTCTATGACCATGCGCGCAGTAGGCAGGGCAGCAGGTAAGATTGTGGTTGAGGTACGCCGTCAGTTTAAGGAAATTTCAGGTTTAATGGAAGGCAAAAGTAAACCTGATTATGCGCGTTGCGTTAACATTGCCACTGTTGCAGCACAGAAAGAAATGGTCATGCCTTCGCTTTTGGCTATAATTGCGCCTATTGCGATCGGGTTGGTTGCCGGAATTAAAGCCCAGGCAGGGCTGTTGGCAGGCGCTACGGTAAGCGGTTTTGTCCTGGCAATAATGATGGCTAACTCTGGCGGTGCCTGGGATAATGCCAAAAAATATATCGAAGAAGGCCATTACGGAGGAAAAGGTTCTTTATCGCATAAGGCAAGCGTGGTTGGAGATACCGTGGGGGACCCCTTTAAAGATACTTCAGGACCCAGTCTAAATATTCTGATTAAGCTGATGTCTATGGTCTCTATAGTTTTTGCCTCCTTTGTTTTATCCAATACCCTCTTTAAATAATTTATTTACGTTCCGTTATATGGTATACTTATTATACCATGATGGATCTTGAGTTCGTCCAAAGGTGTATCTTAGGAGATAAGCTGGCCTGGGATGAATTCGTAGATAAATATTCCCGCCTTATATATAAATATATCTATAGCGTCTTAGGCAGTACAGGTGCCGGAAGTTCATTTAGTCAAGACGATATCAGCGACCTCTTCCAGGAAATTTTTCTTTCTTTAGTAGAAAATAACTTTAGGAAATTGAAGAGTTTTAAGGGTAAGAACAGGTGCAGTCTTGCCAGTTGGTTAAGGCAGGTAGCGGTTAACCACACCATAGATTACATACGTAAGCATAAAACACTTATTTCTCTTGATGCAGAGACTAATGGGGGAGAGTCCAGTTTAATGGAGACCATTGCCGATCTCGCGCCTGATTCAGCTGAGAATTTAATTACTCAAGAAAGAATAGTTGAGCTAAAAGATTGCATTGATAAGTTAGATACAGAAGATAAATACTTCTTAGAATTACATATAAATCAAGGCTTAAGCCCGAATGAGCTTGAGGGTGTCTTCGGAATATCGCGAGGGGCGATAGATATGCGTAAGTCCAGGATTATCAACCGGCTGAAGGAGTGTTTTAAGAGCAAAGGTTTTAAGTTAGATTTATGAAGTTTCCGCGTCTATTATATTAGAGGAGGATTAGTCAGATGCAAACAAGATTAGAAAGATTAATCAAGCTGGTTTATAGAAGGCATAAATCCGAACTTCCGGCCTACCAAGTACATCCTGATGAGGAAAATATGGCCTGTTTTCTGGAAGGCAAGCTCTCTAAAGAAGAGTCCGAGCAGATTAAGTTGCATTTGATAGGTTGCCAGCGTTGTGCCGAAGCTTTTGCTATCCAGGCCAGATTAAACGAAATAGAAGATAAACCTTTAGCTCTGGACTTAATTGCGCGCATAAAAGATCTGGTAAAACAGGAAGACAAAACAATAGTGCTGGAGATACTTCTTAGGCTTAAGGAGAAGGCGTTAGAACTCTTGAATACCACAGGTGATGTTATAGTGGGCCAGGAATTGATCCCCGCACCCGTTTTACGCAGCCGCAACATTAAAGATTTTAAAAATGAGGTCAACATCTTAAAGGATTTCCAGGATATCAGGGTGGAGGCAAAAATAGAGAACAAAGGTTCAGGTGTTTTTAACCTGCTCATAGCAGTAAGAGACAAGCAGACTACCCGGATAATTAAAGACTTAAGAATTACGCTATTGAAAGATAACCTTGAGCTTGAATCTTACCTTTCCGGTTTAGGCTCGGTTGCCTTTGAGCATGTACTAATAGGAAAATACACGATTGAGATATCCGCTATTGATAAAAAAGTCGCCTCGATTTTATTGGATATAAAGACGTAGGAACAATAGCTCAAAGCGTAAAGCTAAAAGCGAAAAGTTGAAGCTTAAAACTAAAAGTTTTTAGTTTTAAGCTTAAGTTTTACGTTTTACGCTTTACACTTTACGCTGTAAAACTATGCCAGAAAATAATAGCGTATTGGTTTTGGAGATATCAAAACAGGATAATCATCTTGCGATGAGCGTCATCGGGCAAGAAGAACGCAGCCAGACTATAAAACATTATAGCCAGCGTGCGTTGGCATATTCAGAAGTCAATAAATTATGCCAGGAAATAACGTCTACATTAAATAAAGTCAACAGAAAAGGCATATTAGAATCGGATTTGATTAATGACTTAAAAAAGACAGGCCAGCTTCTCTGGGACCACCTGCTTACCAAAGCAGCAAAAGACAGATTGAAAAATTCACAGACGCAGGATTTGGTTCTGGCAATTGATGAAGAGTTAATCGATATGCCCTGGGAGCTTTTGTATGACGGAAGAGATTTTTTATGCCTTAAGTTTAACTTGGGTAGGCAGGTTAGAACCAAAGAACATATCAAGCCTCCGCAATACCGCAGCGTATCGAGCACTCTTAGGATGCTAGTCTTGGCAAATCCCACCAATGATTTAGAATCTTCCTATCAAGAGGGCATATTTATCAGGAATCAATTCGACCGGCAAAGGAAGCAAATCAAGATTGATTTTAAGTCTACCAATATTGATACCTTATATGTAAAAAGGAATCTGCGTGATTACGATATTGTGCATTTTGCCGGACACTGCGAATATAATCCGGGAGAACCAAAAGTTATCGGCTGGGTCTTAAATGACGGAAGGTTTACGGCTCATGATATACTGGCCTTAGGAGAGAGTTTATCTTTGCCGAGTTTGGTCTTTGCTAATGCCTGTCACTCCGCTAGAGTTGTTAATGATCTAATGGAACCGGATTATCAAGAGAAGACCTATAGCCTGGCAGCAGCATTTTTATTCTCCGGAGTCAGGCACTATATAGGCGCGATTCGTAAGATAGAGGACCCGGCCAGCCTTGTTTTTGCTAAGGAATTCTATACTCAGTTAATTAAAGGCAGGTCTATGGGCGAATGCGTGCGTATGGGCCGTTTAAAATTACTCGAGAAACATGGCGTTGCCGCAGTCTCTTGGGCAAGCTATATTCTTTACGGTGACCCCAAT
>JAPLLU010000055.1 GCA_026387385.1 Candidatus Omnitrophota bacterium | reverse complement strand
TAGTTATGCGGCTATGTTTAAATCTCGCCTTCTTCTTTCGCGGGCCAGAAACAGCCTCTGTTTCCTTAGATTCAGGTGAAACATTAACTATTATTAGGTTTCTTGCTTGAAGTCGAGCTATTAATTCATCAGCAGAAGAAGCATCTTCGTAAGAAGTAATCTTCTTACCGGAAGAGTCTCTGACCGTGTAAAGGAATTTAGGCATTATTCCTGCACTCCCATCGTGACCGAAAGCGCCTCTTCTAAAGATGTAACACCTTCTTCGGCCTTTTTTATGCCTGTGTCGTAAAGCGTCTGCATGCCTGCCTTAACGGAAGCATCTCTTATTGTTTGAAAGGATGCATTTTTGCTAATAAGGCTCCTTATCTCCTCATTTATTATCATAACTTCAGCTAGACAGGTTCTGCCTCTGTAACCAAGCTGTTTACATTTAACACAGCCTTTTGGTTTATAAAGTAGATCTATCTTGATATTAAAATTTTTCATTTGTTCAGGACTAGGCTCATAAGCCTCCTTGCAGTCAGGGCATAATTTTCTAACCAAGCGCTGCGCTACCACTAGTTGCAGGGAAGGAGCCACCATAAAAGGTTCAATGCCGATATCTATAATCCTGGTTACTGCTGATGCAGCATCATTTGTATGTATTGTGCTAAATACCAAGTGGCCGGTTAGGGCGGAACGTATGCAAATCTGTGCTGTCTCAAGGTCCCTTACTTCTCCTACCAACATTATATCAGGGTCTTGTCTTAAAAAACAACGCAGGGCATTCGCAAAGGTGAGCCCTATTTCTGGTTTTACCTGGACTTGATTAATGCCATCCAGTTTGTATTCAACAGGGTCTTCAATAGTGATAATATTCTTTGTAGGGCTCCTTATTTCGTTTAATATGGCATATAATGTTGTTGTCTTTCCGCATCCGGTAGGGCCGGTCAGAAATACTAGACCGTAGGGGGCATTTCCCGCATGACGTATATACTCAAGTTGCTTAGAGTCAAAACCTAAACGACCAAGATCCAATACTACAGCACCTCTATCCAGTACCCTTAAAACTACTTTTTCACCGTATATTGTCGGGACTGTCGAGACTCTTAAGTCTATGGGACGATTTTCTACTCTTACTATGAACCCTCCATCTTGCGGAAGGCGCTTCTCGGCAATATCTAATTTACTTAGTATCTTTATACGAGATAATATCGCTAAATGCAGATGCTTAGCAGGTGGCGGTATTTCGTAGAGTTTTCCGTCAATACGGTATCTCAAAGATATCCTGTCTTTAAAAGGCTCAACATGAATATCTGAAGCGCGCTCATCAATAGCCTGACGAATAATCAGATCTACCAACTTCACTACGGGAGCTTCTTCGGCGCGGGCAATAAGTTTATCAATACTTAATTCCTGATCAGTAATATCTATGCCATCTAACTCAGCCTGATCAGAACTGACATCGTAACTTGCCTCCACTGCCTCCTCAAACATTGTAGACCTACCATAAAACCTCTCAATTGCCTTATTAATATCAGATTTAGCGGAAATTACGGGGTTAATCTCATGTGCCGTTAGTTTTCTTAAATTATCGATCAGAATGATATCGAGGGGATCGCATATTGCTACGGTAAGCGAGTTTAGAGTAAGGGATAAAGGAAGGACTGAATTTTTAATAGCATAATCCTTGGCAATAAGCGTATCTAAATTTTGGTCGAGTGCGGGTTTTAATTCTGTCCCCGGAGAAAAATATGGGATGTTTAACTGCTTGCCTAAGGCTGCTACAGCCTGTTCTTCCTTAAGTATCCCTAATCTGATCAGAATCTCTCCTAGACGGCCGCCTTCCTGCTTCTGTACTCTAATTGCCTGCTCTAATTGAACCTGAGTTATAATACCTTCCTTGAGAAGAAGCTCGCCTAGTCTAAGGTATTTTTCTTTAGGAATCATGATTTCTCGTGTTATTTATATTAAAAATAAGCCCCGACAAATGGAGCCCGCCCGGGCTAAAGCCCGGGGTTCCCAAGGGCCCTAAAGGCTGGATGCTTGAAGCGTCCCACCACCTATCCCTAGCCCTAAAAGGCGCGGTTTTTGACCGCAAAAGTATAAATCCATTACAGAGTCTTAAACTTTTAAAGAAATTTCTTTCAACTATCGTATTGAAACTTGAATAATAATTATGTGCCATAATAAGTGATTATATTATACATAAAATACGATGAATAACAATTCTTATTTTTAGGTGGGGATGGATTTATTAAAAGCTGTCAGGAGATAGTATTGTTATAAATCAAGAAAATCGCTTCGCAATAACTTTAACACGATTTTAGAGTGGTATAGGAAAGTGCTTTATACTTTCCTATACCACAAAAAATAGAATAGCATGCAATCTGATTAACGTTTTTTAAGCAAGCTGTAATGGAATAAATAACTCAGTTAACTTTCTCGAAACTATCAAGACTCGTATTAATGGCAGTTTTGCGGCTGACTATTTGACCCATATCCTGTTCTCTTCCAGGAATAGTGATTTTTTTCAATTGAGCATACCCCATGCCTGTTTCCCTTATAATGTGCGGAGTAATAAAAACCAGCAGTTCTCTCTCAGTGTTTGTGGTTACATTTTTACTCCTAAACAAAGCTCCCACAAAGGGGATATCGCCTAATAAAGGCACCTTGTTCTGTGTTACCTGCTTATCTGTGTGGATAAGTCCGCCTAAGATTACGGTCTCACCATCATTAACCTTAACTATAGATTTTGTCTCTTTTGTTTCAGATTCTCTTGCAGCAGTAGGTACTGAAGTGTTACCAATAGTAATAGCAGCCAATGACTCAACAAGAGGGCTGGCAAATGACGTACTTGCTGTCGGGTTTATCACCATGGTGACCTCGTTTGTCTCTAAATTTATCTGAGGAGTTACCCGTAGAGTAACACCAATTTTGTCTCTTTTAAGATCGTATCCCGATATATAGTCTTCTGTACCTCCTCCAGTAACTGTACGTTGTGATATTTTTGGCGTTGCTTCCGTTACCTCATCCTTTGTAATATCTATCTCTGCAGTTTCATTATTCAAAGTTAATAATCTGGGCCGGGCTAAATATTTTGTATCAGTCTGGGTTCTTAAAAAATCTAAAACATTTGCGTATGTGTGCCCTAAAGTCAAGCCGCCTTGTTTATTCCTGTCTGCTTTTGCGCCAAAATACAGCTCGGCTCCCCGCCTGGCAAATCCTCCGGGTAAAATCAAAGTCAAAGGATTATCGCCAAAATCAAAGCCCAATTTATCCACTACGCCCTTACTTACATCCAGCATCTCTACGTCAATGAGTACCTGAGATACCGATATATCTAATTTTGCAATTACCTCTTCAATTACCGGAAACCGGCTAGGAACATCAGTTATAATGAGGCTATTTGTGTTGGTATCTTCGGTGATTTTACCAATAGAACTTAGAATATTGCCTCCTTCAAGAGTAGCTTTTATATCCCCGCCTTGTTTACCTAATTGACTTGCAAGTTCATTCTTAATATTTGAAGTGGATACAGGATGATGCTTTAGGTAGAAAACCTTGGTCATAGTCTCAACTTCTGGCTTTCCCCATTCTTTAACCACAAAGATATTTGTTTCTTCATCAAATTCATAAGAAAGGTTGTTCGCTTTAAATAATTTAACCAATGTTTCCTTAAGGGGAACTTTATCTAAATATACCGTTATCTTCCTATCCTGAACTGCCTCAGAAGCAATAAAGTTCAGACCCGATTGTTTGGAAAGTGCCTTTAAGACACTTTTTAGGCTTACGTCTTCAAAATCTAGCGATACGGTTACGTCCGATTCATAAAAAGGCAATTCTGAACCAGCATTTAAACGGGGAAGGAATAAATTAAAAAAAAGTATAAATACAAATACTTTTAGGTAATTATTTCTCATCTTGCTCCTCCTTAAGTTTTTTTTCCTTCAGTTCTTTTTCAATTTTTTTCTTAAGTTCTTCATCTACCGGTGAGGGCAGCGTGTAACGCTCGCTCCCGAAAGAAATCGTTACTCCGTTATTACTTATATCCAAGACGGTGAAATTTCCTATCTTGTCTCCGATTGAGTAAATCTTATTTTCTATAATTGCCTGAGGGATTGCGCCCCAAATTAAACCCTTTACCCTTAAAGCTGGTAATGGTTTATCCAGAGCCGGAGCTTGCTCTTTTGTTATTTCCGGCTCTTCCTTCAGTTTTACTTTTAGCCCCTGAAAGGGGTCTTTAAGTTTATCGGCCGTATATTCTATTACGCTAGGCCTTAAAGAAGTCTCCGAAACTGTCTCTACGGCGGCCATCCCTTCTTGAAACAGGAAAATTAAGGCCGCTATTAAAAAAAGATTCGAAAAAATTGTTTTCTTTTCGCTTTTCATCCTTCAGTCTTTTTCTTTAAATAGAATGGTGCTTACCGTTAGTTCTACATTAAGGTTATATTCTTTGGCTGATTCTCTTCCTGTCGCCTCCTTAGGCTTTATAATAATTTTATCAATAAAGTATATATCTGGATGGCTTTCCAGTTTATTAATAAACTTCCCGATCTCGTGATAGTTAGCATTCACTACTAAATTAAAAGGGAATTTAGTGTATACGGGGTATCCTTCTGTTGCTGCCGGTTTAATAAAAAGAATATTAATTTTAGCGTCTCTGGCAATATTGCTTATAGTGTTAATGGCTAAGGATATATCTTTTTTATTAATAAAATTATTGTAAGCAGTAATGATTCTTTGCGATTTATTCATATAGCCCAGCACTTCGTACCTTTGTGATTCAGCGTCAATCTTCTCTCTTGCTGACTTCATGGTCTTAGCCTGGCTTTTATAGATATTACTCATAATGATTATTGTTAATATTATAACCGCGATGTCTGCAATTCTATTCTTCTGTTTTTTAATTAGCTCTAATAATTCCACTTCCTAAACTCCTCTCTTTATAACCCTTATTTCCGACAAGTGATTATAAAGCTAGTTACATTTTTTACTTGGCCATAATCAACCGAAACAATCTCTATATTTCTAAAATATTTATTAAAAACCTGGCTTTCTTTTAGGCGTGCAAGAAATGTATTTACCAACTCTAATTCTTTATTGCTATCATCTAAAAAAGCCGTGCCTCTCATTGTTAGTTCTGCTTGGTTTTCTGCTTTATTAAATGAAATTTCTATCAACCAGATACTCTCAGGCATAACGCGCGGGAGGACATCAAGTACTTCACTGAAATATAACTGCTGTCTAATTACATCGCCTATTGATTTGATTCTTGCTTTAACATTATTATATGTATTAGCGACCTCGTCATAGTTAGCTTGTAAAGAGGCGGCACTGACTTCAGGATGCATAGCCTTCATATTCTTTAAGTCTTTTTGCAAAGGCAAAATACGATATACGCCAAAGAAAAACGTGACGATACACAACAGTAAGCAGACCATTGATAATATCAAATTTGGCTTAAAAGAAAATGGTAAAGCACTCTTCGACTTGAATTCTGTGCTTATTTTCTTTGCTGTTTTTTCTTTTGCTGTTAAGAGATTTATTTTTACCGCTGTTTCGACCTTGGTTAATGAACTACAGTATGCCTTAATAAAAGACAAAGAAAACGGAATGGGTTTTCCTATGTATCTATTGACGGCCTTGTTAAAATTGATAAATTGAATGCTTAGGCCAGTTGCTTCTTTAATAAATGCCTCTAAATCTGGACGGAAATCTTGATCCATCAAAAAGAATATTTTCTTGATGGTTTTTGTAGGGAAAGTACGGTCATAATAATCCAGGGATATGCGGATTTCTCTCTTTAATTTTTCTAATACCAAATTTGGATTAGCTTCCTTAGCCTCACCGGCCTCCCTACCCCCTGCAGCCAAGGTAATATCACGACTAAATAAAGGAAATCCGTCTTCTAAGACCACAAAATTAATTTCATCGGTTTCTACAAGGTCGATATTAATGTTAGCTATAATACCTTTTTCCCTGACATCGGATAATTTAAGAAATTTCAAAACGCTGAAAGCAGAGTATTCTATTGAGCTGATCTTAAAACCCAGTTCTTTTATAATATTAAGGTATTTCTCAAATATTTCCCTTTTTATGCCTACAAACAATACTCGATTTTTTTTGATGGTTTTATCTAAATGACACTGATAATCAGAAATCAGATCTTCTACTTTAAAAGGAATGTATTTCCTTACTTCAAAATTTACCGCGCTAAATAATTCTTCATGAGGCAAAATTGGTATTAAGAAACTACGGATAATCAAATCCTTGCCCGAAAGAGTTAAAATTGCCTCCTTGGCCTCAATATGCCTGTTCTTTAATTCTTCCTTAATAAGGCCGGCTATCTTTACTTCGTCAGTTACTTTTTCTTCTGAAGGTTCGACATTAATGGCTTTGGAACGCAGAATCCCAATATTATTGATTAGCTGTTTAGCTTTGGTTTCTACGATGCAAATTATCTGGGGCCCAAAATATATACCCAATGAATGCATTAGTTTTCTCCTGTTTCTGACAAACGCCTTTTGCTCTTAAGCCACGCATCTATATCCTTACGGTCAAATCTCCAGACACCTCCCACCTTTATGCCTGAGATTTTTCTTTGGTGCAGCCAGTTGTAAATTGTCTGTTTTTTTAGCTTTAGATAATCAGCTAATTCCTCGATATCGATTAGTCTTGTCATATTTAAGGCCTTTTACTCTCGTTTTTTTACCAAAAATATAATGGAGTTAATTAGAACATAAAACTATGCTTTTGTCAAGTATTTTTTTATGTATACTTACTTAAACTTACTTAGAATACAGCCCGGCCGGGCTAATCCCTCGACTTCGCTCGGGATATCCTTCGACAAAACTCAGGATTCGTTCGAAGGAATCGTGAGCAAGGTCGAACGAGTCCGAGGGGGGAATGGTGAGTCCTTCGACAAACTCAGGATGCCTCGAAGGATGCCGAGCAAGGTCGAGGCACGCAGTCGAACCAAAGCCGGGGTGTGGATTCCCAAGGGGCCCTAAAGGCTGGATACTTGAGCGTACAACTTTCCTATCCCTGCCCGTCCGGCAGGCGGGCGCGCCCTAAAGGGCGCGGTTTTTGATTGCAAAAGTATAAAAACCTACTTTAAATTAACCATAATTAAATTTAATAATTATATTATAGATTTACTTAGATTATAATAGATTTTAAGAGGAAATTAATCGGGAGTGGTGTATTCTACTGTAGCGCTTATAGTACGTATGCCTGCGCCATCAGCATTGCTTACACTAATACTTACATTAAAAGGTAGGTCGTAATCAGTAAAATTGCAGTCCGGCCAAGGGGTTTGTGTTGCTCCATTCTGCCAACGTGAACAAATCTTATACGAGCCAGCAGCTGCCCATTCGCCCTTTCTTATTTTATATATTGTACAATTTATCCCTGCTAACGCAGCATAGTAACCCCGGATGCGTCGTACTTGATGATAAGTCTTTCTAAGGCTGCTTGAGATGAAACCAAGGATACCACCAATTATAATCGCCACAATCAATAGCATCCCTAAGACTATAAACAACATTACGCCTTTTTGGTTTTGACGGATTTTAAACATTATTTTCTTAAACTTACCTGACAATCGCCTTGTTTCTGCTGAACAACTACATGACCTTCTCTGGCAAGCCAGCCCAGACTCATAAGCACATTGTCTTTCGGCTTATCAATACCCTGGATGAGGGTAGCTAAAGTCACTTCTCCATGCTGGTCCAAAAAATGCCATATCTCCCCTGCCACGATACCTATTTCAATAATCATCTTACACCTCCTTTTCATATTTTAGAAACAACCGAGCACCATGTCAACTACTTTTTAAATAAGCACATGACTTATGGAGCAGAGTTTTAAAATTCTTCGACATAAGTTATGTCGATTAGCCAATTAACAGCCCTCTCTCTAGCAGCAGGCAGGCTCTCCTTAAAGTTGTGCACTCATTTATTTTTTGTTATAACTACTGCAGCGTGGACAGGTAGAAATTGTATCTTCTTTAGTATTAATGTAGGTGTAGGTGCATACAGAACAAAACCAAATAAATCGCTGATCAAGAGATAAATCTTTATCTTTCTGCTTTTTACTAAATAACCAGATGATCAGTATCAAATTCAAAAAAAGCAGGATATATAGAGAGACTCCTAAAGAAAAATCTATACTTATCATTTAAATCCGCTCCATTAAGATATCCACGCTCATCTAATTGACTATTCCATTACCTTTGTTTAAATCATTGCTCTTCTGCAGAAAGATCAATCTTGACCGTATGCCAGTTATCCGGAGTAAATCCCGTTTTTTGTATAAAAAGATAGCGGCTGATATAGCGCATGCTCAAAAGATCCACCTCTAAATTACCGGAAGAAATCTTTCTTTTAATTACCATGCGGCTTCTTTCGGCTAGGGGCTTCAGATTAAATTCAAGTTCAATATGAACGACTTGTCTATCTTTAAAATATAGTGCGAAATGATAAGGAAGATGGGGATAAAGCATAATTACTGGTTCTTTTCTTTTTGGGGCGATATTTATTGAACTTAATTCAGGTATAAAGGTTATTTTTTCATCACTGATTGTTAGCGTTGTCTGTGGTTTTAAATAATCTTCGGATGAGAATGGATATTCATTATTTATTTTAGCAAGATTCGATACGCTGGATTTGTTTATAAGCGTGCTCCTAATATCAAAACTATTAATGCCTTTTGACTCTATTAAATTAGTTTTTCCTAAAATTGACCCATAAAAAGAAGAATCCGCAAAATTGAGTTGCGGAATTTTTGGTCCGAATGAAAAACTAAAGATACTAAAAAAGGTTATGTGCCCTATAACCGAAAGAAACAGCGTCTTTTTAAATGAGGTCCGGATAACCATTTTTAATGAGCGCATAACTTATGGAGGCTAAAAAGCCGACATAAGTTATAAGCGCGAATTAATCCCACGCCATTCTATTCCTTTAAGCGGCGGGGGATCTACCTGTATGCATAACTTACACGATTCTTGGCGGGGTGTCCTTACTTATTCTTGATTTGTGGCAATATTGACCTGAGTTACCCCTAAATCCCTGCACATATCCCAGATCTCTACTACCCTACCTAAGGATGCACGCCTATCGGCTTTTATTAAAATTGATTCGTTATTACTGGCAACTTGTTTAAACAGATTTTTTAATTCCGGAGTTGTTATTACTTTGCCGTTTAGATAAGTAACATTTTCACCCGATATCACTACTTCTATGTTTTCATACTTTACAACTTCACTGGTTACAGCCTTCGGCAAATTCACCTTTATTCCTGGCTGCATTACAAAACTGGAAGTAAGC
>JAPLLU010000090.1 GCA_026387385.1 Candidatus Omnitrophota bacterium | reverse complement strand
CCGCTTGTTTATGCTGCAGTGCCGCGTAGGAAAACGTAATGGCCCGGCAGCAGTGCGGATGGCCATGGATATGGTGACAGAAAAATTGATTAAAAAAGAACAGGCAGTTATGCGCGTAACCCCCAGTCAATTAGATGAATTGCTGCATCCGATAATTGATCCTAAAGTTGAAATGACACACAAGCCTCTGGCTAAAGGTCTGCCGGCAGGGCCGGGTGGCGCAACCGGACAGATAGTATTCTCTGCGCATGATGCAGTAGAATGGGCAAAGCAGGGGAAAAAAGTAATATTGGTCAGGGAAGAGACTAATCCCGAAGACGTAGAAGGCATGCGCGCAGCCCAGGCGATTCTTACCGCAAGGGGAGGCATGACTTCTCATGCTGCCTTGGTTGCCAGAGGTTGGGGGAAGTGTTGCGTAGTCGGTTGCTCAGCTATACACATCGATTACGGAAAAAAAGAACTTTCTGGAGACGGGAAAGTGCTTAAAGAAGGTGATTGGGTTACCTTAAACGGCACTAAAGGCAATGTCTACGAAGGTAAACTTCCCATGAGGGATGCCACTGAAGAGAATCAACTATTGAGTCAATTCTTAAAAGTCTGCAGTTCCATAAAGAAGCTCGGAGTGCGCACCAACGCCGATACTCCTGAAGACGCAAAGAAGGCAAGGCAATTCAGTGCCGAAGGCATCGGTCTTTTTAGGACTGAACATATGTTTTATGGCAAAGGTTCTGAAGAGCCGTTATTCAGGCTGCGTAAGATGATTATGTCTAATACCGAGACTGAAAGGAAAAAGGCCTTAGAAGAATTATTCCCTTACGTAAAAAAAGATATCAAAGGGACGCTTGAGGCAATGGACGGATTTCCTGTAGTCATCCGTTTACTTGACCCGCCCTTGCATGAATTTGTGCCGCGCGAAAAGGCAAAATTAGAGCAGCTCGCCCGGGATTTAAATATCACCTTGGAGGAGCTTTCTGAGCGCGCAGAAAAACTGCACGAATCAAACCCGATGATGGGGCATAGAGGCGTGCGTTTAGGGATTACTTATCCGGAAGTAAGCTCAATGCAGATACTGGCGATATTAGAAGCTGCAGCTGAGCTTATTAAGGAAGGTAAAAAGCCTTATCCTGAAATAATGATACCGGTAGTCTGCGATGTTAAAGAATTAAATGACCAATTGGCTCTGGCAAAGAATGCCTATCAGGAGGTCCTTAAAAAATACGACCTTAAGAAGATTAAACATATGTTTGGCACAATGATAGAGATTCCGCGTGCCTCTTTGGTTGCCGATAAATTGGCGCTGGTTGCGGAATTCTTTTCATTCGGGACTAACGATATGACCCAGATGGGCTTTGGTTTTTCGCGTGATGATATCGGTAGTTTTCTGCCGGACTATATCAAAAAGGGCATACTTCCCGAAGATCCATTCCAGAGTATTGATCAGGAAGGTATAGGGGAATTAATAAAGCTCGGTATCCAGCGCGGCCGCAAGACCAACAAGAAATTGGAAGTCGGTATCTGCGGTGAGCATGGAGGAGAGCCGCGTTCAGTAGAATTTTGTCACAGCGTAGGCATGGACTACGTGAGCTGTTCACCCTTTAGAGTTCCGATAGCGATATTAGCCTCAGCACAGGCAGTACTGAAAGAGAGAAGTCAAAAAAATAAATAAGTCCACAGTCCATAGTCCGCAGTCCACGGAGAAATGCCGTTGACTGTAGACGGTGGACCGTTGACTTCCGAGCGAAGCGAGGATAAGTGGAAGCCCTAAAAACCTACTTTAAAGAAATCAGCCAAATTCCTCTTCTTACTGCTGAGCAAGAAATAAAATTAAGCAGAAGGATAAGGAAAGGCGATGAGCGGGCGCGAAAAGAAATGATTCGCGCCAATCTGCGCCTGGTAATTAATATAGCCAAGAGATACTTTCATTTGGGAGTGCCGCTGTTGGATCTGATAGAGGAAGGTAATCTCGGGCTTATGAAGGCAGTAGATAGGTTTAATCCCCGCAGGGGGTTTCGTTTCTCCACTTATGCTGCCTGGTGGATTAAGCAGGCAATTACGCGTTCAATACTGGAACAGGGCAAGATAATCCGTATCCCGGTTTATATGAGCGAGCTCATTTCCAAATGGAAGAAAACGAAGGAGCAGCTATCTCAGAGAGTAAAAAGGACTCCTACCGAAGAAGAAATAGCCAAAAAGCTTAAGATATCCAAAAGTCTGGTTGAACAGATCAACTTTTGGCTTTCTGCTACCACCTCATCTTTAGATGCCCCTATCGGCGGTGATGAGGGCGACATTCAGCTTTCTGATTTGGTAGAAGATGAAACTGCCGTATCTCCCGATAAAGATATCGAACAACTTTTGAATAAAGAACGACTGAAAAATCTTTTGAGCATGATGAGAAAACGGGAGAGGCAAGTCCTTGATATGCGTTTTGGTTTAGCGAATGGGAAGACCCATACCTTAGCCGAAGTAGCTAAAAAACTTGGCGTCTCACGCGAGAGGGTAAGGCAGATTGAAGAAGAGGCTTTAAAAAAGCTAAGGCAATTCGTAGAACAACAGGAGAAGGAAACATGGCCCAAAAAATAGATTTAAAGGATTACATCCGCAGTATTCCAGATTTTCCTAAGCCGGGAATACTCTTTAGAGACATCACCACCTTGCTGAAAGACAAAAAAGCATTTAAATTAGCCACAGATGCCCTGGTCAATAAATATAAAGGTAAGAAGATAGATGCGGTGGTAGCTGTTGAAGCCAGGGGCTTTATCTTAGGAGGCGCCATCGCCCATAAATTGGGCGCAGGGTTTGTGCCGGTGCGTAAAAAGGGAAAACTCCCCTATAGGACTAATTCCGTAACCTATGCCTTGGAATATGGCACTGATACATTAGAGATACATCACGATGCCGTAAAGGCAGGAGACAAAGTTTTGCTTGTGGATGACCTTTTGGCTACCGGGGGCACAATTAAGGCAGTAACGGAATTAGTCAGTCAGCTAAAGGCAAAGATAGTCGGTATTGTTTTCTTGATAGAGCTTACAGATTTAAACGGCAAGGATAAGTTAAAGGGTTACCCTGTATTTTCACTGATAAAATATTAGTTTTAGCTACTGGTCTATGGTCAATAGTCTATAGTCAATAGTTTTATTTAGCATGTGGACTATCGACCATCGACTATTGGCCCGTATCTATTAACTATACAATGGCCCCTGTAGCTCATAAGGATACCTGCCTGCCGGCAGGCAGGGAGCAGCAGTTTCCTGCATGTTTTATGTTTACGCTATAAAATCTCAATGTCATAATCGAATTTATGTAGGCTTAACACAAGATATAGAAACTAGAATCAAAGAACATAATTCCGGAAAAACAAAGTCAACAAAATATTATAAACCTTGGGTTTTATTTTATAAAGAAGCCTTAAATTCTCGATTAGAAGCAAGAAAGCGCGAGAAAGAATTAAAATCCGGTTTTGGTAAAGAATACTTGAGAAGTTTATCTGCCCCTGTAGCTCATAAGGATAGAGCAGCAGTTTCCTAAACTGTGGGTGGCAGGTTCGATTCCTGCCAGGGGCATGTATTATTAAATGGCAGGGAGCAGGTTCGTCCTCCTTAGCCCTTAGGGCTTCGGAGGATTTCGCTAGACAAAAGCATATGGTGCTCAATTCCTGCCAGGGGCACTTTTTAGAGCGTAAAGTGTCAAGCTAAAAGCGAAAAGTTAAAGTTTAAAACTTAAAGTTTTTAGTTTTACCTGCCTGCCCTGACTGCCGTCAGGCAGGCGGTAGGCAGGAGTTTCAGCTTTGCGCTTTACGCTTTTCACTTTAAGTTTA
>JAPLLU010000109.1 GCA_026387385.1 Candidatus Omnitrophota bacterium | reverse complement strand
AACCAGACATAAGTAACGTGGTCAGGGCTAAAGGGCAATAGGATACCCCAACTTAAGCGCTCTTTTGGCCGAGATATGCAAAGGTCATCTAGCCTGTTTATCTCCAAGAACCTTTTCACTTCATTGCGCCTTATTGATGGTTTGATAAAATTAATATTGGCAGAGTCATCGATATATTTAATCAGCCAATCTTGATATTTAGAAAGCCTGAAGAAATAGTCCTTCTCAGAAATTCTCTCTACCGGCCTCTTACAATCCGGACAAAGCTGATTAATGGCCTGGGATTCCATCCAGAAGGATTCGCAAGGGGTACAATATAGGCCATCGTATGTATCCTCGTAAATATCTCCCTTTTTATAGAGTATCTCTAAGACCTTCTGCACTATTGATACATGCCTGTCTTCGGTAGTGCGGATGAAATCATCGTAAGAAATATTCAATTTCTTCCATAATTCTTTAAACTGCAGAACCATCTTATCTGAAAATTCCTGAGGGCCTAACTTTGCCTCATTAGCTGCCTTTTGAATCTTTAAGCCGTGCTCATCCGTTCCGGTCAAAAACCACACTTCTTTCTTGCGTACCTGGCGCATATAACGCGCCAGGCAATCCGCAGCAATATTGGTGTAGGAGTGACCAATATGCGGAGATGCGTTGACATAATATAATGGGGTAGTTATGTAGAATTTCTCAGTCATAACTTTTAACCTGCCTGCCTGCCGGTGAGGCAGGCTTTTTACTTTTATTTGTAACTGACTTCTATTTGCTTACCGTCCTCTAACTCCACGGTAGCGGTGCGTTTAAATACATTTACGCCTATAACCTTACCTTTGCCTTCTGGCAGATGTACGCGTTCTCCTTCGCGGGGAAGGCCCTTAGAAAGCATCTTATATGTTTCGTATTCAAAATAAAGGCAACACATCAATCTTCCGCAAAGACCGGATATTTTAGGCGGATTTAAGGGCAGGCCCTCTTCCTTGGCCATCTTTATGGTCACCGGCTCAAAATCTCTTAAGAATCTGGCACAACAGAGCTCTCTTCCGCAGGTACCAAAACCGCCAAAAAGCCTGGCCTCATCCCTTACGCCTATCTGCCTCAATTCAATGCGCACCTTAAAAATCTTAGCCAGGTCTTTTACCAGATTCCTGAAATCAACCCGCCCGCTTGCAGTAAAATAGAAAATAATCTTAGTGCGGTCGAAAGAATATTCTGCCTTCACAAGTTTCATATCTAACTTGTGCTCTTCTATTTTCTTAAGGCATGCATTAAAGGCCTCTTTTGCTTTAGTACGGTTTTCTTCAATCTGTTTTAAGTCGCTGTCTCTGGCTACACGCACTATCTTCTTCAGCGGTTCTTTCGACTGATTATCCAATGCTGCATCCTTAGGTGAAACTATTTTTCCGTAATCGAAACCGCGGTCATGCTCAATAATAACACAATCTCCTTCTTTAACGCTTAAATCCTCTTGTGCATTATAAAAACAGGTCTGCCCTAAATCCCTCAATCTGACTAAAATCATTCTCTCCATAGCTCTATCCTCAAATTAGAAAGCAATAACTTAACATTTATATTCTGCTCCAAAGCCATTAATGAATCCGATATGGAATTGAGTGATTCATCTAATTCTAACCAGGAGTAACGATTCATAACCCTTAATAATTCATCTTTGCGGTCAAGATTAATGAGTTGAGAATGCGGCATGCCGGACTTAATAAAATATATATCCCTAAACCATGATGCCAATATATTCAAGTAGCTGCGTATAGTATCTTTGCTCTGTACCGATAAACTCTCTATGCCCGGTTTTTTAAAAATAGTAAACTCATCTATCACTCTATTTTTATCTCTCAATATATCTGTATCTTTGAATCTTAGAATGTTGCCTATTCTCCCTTCAAAAAAATAAGCTAGGAAGTGTGCCAGATTATTATCTAAACTATAATCTTTCTTTAATATATCCGTAAGTGCCGCCCTATCTAACGGATAAAACCTGATAATTTTGCATCGGGAAATTATAGTCTTAAATAGCAATGCTGCTTTAGAGCTAATAAGTATAATCAGACTATGTGCAGGAGGTTCTTCAAGAGTTTTTAAAAGAGCATTGGCTGCCTCAGCAGTCAAGCGATGCGCATCATTTATAATGAAAACTTTCTGTTTTGCTTCGTAAGGCCTAAGGTTTATATCTTTTTTGAGATCGCGTATATATTCAATCTTTATGGCTTCAGAATCCTCTGGCTCAATGAAATGGATATCCGGATGTTGATTTCGCTCGATTTTTAAACACGAGGAGCAGGTATCGTAAGAATCATCCTGGCTGCTTAGACAATTTACTGCCTTGGCCAGAGTCTTAGCAACCAGATATTTACCAATACCTTCTTCTCCAAGAAACAAATATGCACCTGTAAGCTTCGATGACTTAATGCAGTTTTTAAGAATTTCTATAGGCCTATCCTGTCCCTTTATATCTTTGAAAGACATATTATCTATTTTTTTGTAAGAATTTATCTACTAATTCCCTTATTTTTGTTTGCGTCTTATTCTTGTCTTTATCCACCTTGATAATTTTTATCCTTTTAGGCTCCTGGGCAGCAAGTTTAAAATAACCTTTGAGGACGCGGGAATGATATGTAAGCGAACGCTTTTCAATCCGGTCTTTTGTATATTCACGGTGCTTAAGCCCTTTTTTAAGAGGCAAATTCAGAAATATGGTTAAATCCGGATTTAAACCAGAGGTAACATATTTTCCCAGGCTCTTTATAAGCCCGATATCTATACCCAGTCCGTACCCCTGATACGCAATAGTGGAATCCAGGAACCTATCGCAGATGACTATTTTACCTTTTTTTAAGGCGGGTAAAATAATCTCATTCACCAACTGAACGCGAGCTGCCATATAGAGAAGCATCTCTGACAGAGGCGCTATAGAATCGTTTTTGTGGTCCAACAGGATCTCTCTTATCTTCTCGCTTGCCTTTGTGCCTCCTGGCTCGCGCAGGCAAACCGTCTTTAGGCCTTTTCTCTTTAAATATTGATAGAGCAGCCTGGATTGCGTACTTTTTCCGCTTCCCTCTGAGCCTTCGAATGTAATAAATTTACCTTTCATAATCTTCTAATCACTTAGCGGGGCCTGCCTTGGCTTGTTTCTCGCAGGGACGCTTGTTTTGCCCCAGCGAGGCAAAACTGCGCTCGGGTCGGCTGGCGTCGCTCTGCCTAACTTTGTAATTAGCTGGGCAACCCTGCCCGCTCCTTGCCTCCACGCCCTGCTCGAAATCAATCCAAGTCACCCGCTCTAAATTAATTTATAATTTTCTTCGCCAGGTTGTCCCTTCTTTGGTGTCTTCTAGAATAACTCCCTTTTCTTCAAGATTTTTACGAATTTCGTCAGCTTCTTTAAATTTTTTGTCCTTTTTATATGCTGAGCGAGCAGCGATATGGAATTTTATCTGATCATCCGACATTTCACCTGAAGAAATCTGTAAAAAAGTCAAACCAAAAATATCTGCTATCTCTTTAATAATATCCATTGCATAATTCAATATAAAGTTTTTATATTTTTCATCGCTCTCTAATAATTTATTACAATTTTTAACCATTTCAAACAAAACCGATAACCCCCGAGGCGTATTAAAATCATCATCCATGTACTCGATGAATTTGTTCTTAAATTTACCTATGTCACCAGCCCCACCATGAATTACTTTTCCTATATCCCGGGTTCCGAATAACCTATCTAGTTTTTGCATCAAAATATTAATGTGCTCATAACCCTGCTTTACTTCTTCCATCTTTTCCCAAGAGAAATCAATTGGATTTGAATAATTTGCTTGTAGATAAAATATTTTCAAGATATCTGCTGGATATTTGCTTAATACTTCTTTTATCGTCACAAAGTTCCCTAAGGATTTTGCCATTTTTTGTCCATTAATAGTCAAAAGTCCATGATGGATCCAGTACTTTGCAAATTCCTTACCAGCTCCTTCAGACTGCGCTATCTCGTTCTCATGATGCGGAAAAATAAGGTCTATGCCTCCGCCGTGTATATCAAATCTGTCTCCAAGTATATCCGAACTCATAACCGAGCATTCTATATGCCAACCTGGCCTTCCTTTTCCCCAAGGGCTATCCCAGGAAGGCTCGCCTTCTTTTGCGGATTTCCATAAAGCGAAATCAAGTGGGTCTTTCTTGTTCTCTCCGGCCAGCACTCTTGCCCCAGATTCCATCTTATCAATTGATTGGTTGGATAACTTTCCATAATTCTTTGCTTTTTTTATGTCGAAATATACATCTCCGTCTGACTCGTAGGCAATCCCTCTATTTATAAGATTTCTTATAAACTCTATCATCTTATCTATATACTCGGTTGCCTTGGGTTCAACATCGGGATCCATAATCCCCAGACTCTTCATATCATTATGATAAGCATATAGGTATTTAGTCGATATCTTCTTAACCGCTTCAATCAAATCCTCGTTAGGGGATTCTTTCCTTGCCCTATCAATAATCTTATCATCTACGTCAGTCACATTTCTCACAAAAGTTACTTTGTAACCTCTATATATAAGATACCGCCTAATTACATCAAATATGTATGCACTGCGCGCATGCCCTATGTGTGGCTCATCATAAACCGTGGGGCCGCACACATACATTTTTATCTGGCCTGAATTAATTGGTTCCAGAAGTTCCTTCTCACCACGCCTTAAAGAATTGGATATTTTAATTGTATTTTCCATTGCTGGGTATGAATTTTAGCGGGTGGCTTGGGTGTTTTCGAAGCGCGTAATGCGCGAGAAAATACCCAAGACAGGACCCGCTAAAATATTATTTATACAGTGGAAGGTTAACTTTTGCCTTTATCTTCTAACTTCTCAATCCTCTTCTGCAGCTCTTCTATATTCTGCATTATGGGATCAAGTGTGTGGATATGGTCTAAGCTGACATCTATTTTCTTGCCATCCTGTTTTGTAATTCTCCCCGGGACACCCACAACTGTAGAATTTGGCGGCACGTCTTTAATCACTACGGCATTTGCTCCTATATATGAATTGTCCCCGACAGTAATATTACCTAATATCTTTGCCCCTGTGCCGATGACCACATTATTACCTATTGTCGGATGACGTTTGCCTTTTTCTAGACCTGTTCCGCCCAAGGTAACGCCCTGGTATAAAAGCACATTATCTCCGATAATTGATGTCTCGCCTATAACCACTCCCATGCCATGGTCAATGAAAAATCCTTTTCCTATTTTTGCCCCAGGATGTATTTCAATACCGGTGGTAAATCTAGAGACCTGGCTGATCAAACGTGCCAAGAAAAATAAATGTAACTTATAGAGAAAATGTGCTATCCGGTACCCCACCAAGGCGTGAAGGCCTTGGTATAATAAAATTATCTCCAGGAAGCTTTTTGCCGCAGGGTCTTTCTGCTGGGCAGATTTAATCTCTTTATAAAAAAATACGGCAACGAGAATAATCTTTAAAGAGAACAGAAAAAGAAGAACGGACAATATCCTTAAAAGTGTTATCATTGTACCTCCCGGGGCTTTATTATTACAACCGCATAAGCAGCTATCGCTTCTTTTCTACCGATATCGTCTAAGCCCTCATTGGTCTTGGCTTTTATATTTACATTTTCTTTTTTAATATTTAGCGACTGAGCTATTCTTTCTTCCATGCGGCTCTTAAAAGGTGAAAGGATAGGTTCCTGAGCAATTACCACTGTATCTATATTATTTATCGTATACCCCTTCTTCTTAATTAAATCGTTTACTATTTTTAATAATTCTATACTAGGAATATTATGATATTTTGGGTCAGTATCGGGAAAAAGCTCTCCGATATCCCCTTCTGCAGCGGCCCCTAATAAAGCATCGCAAATGGCATGCAAGAGCGCATCCGCGTCTGAATGCCCCAATAGTCCTTTGATATAGGGGATCTCGATACCACCGATAAATAATTTACGCCCTTCTACTAGTCGGTGTATATCATAACCAATACCAATGCGATATTCCATATAATTTAACCGTAAAGCTTAAAGCGCAAAGCGTAAGACTTAAACTTAAAACTAAAAACTTTTAGTTTTAAACTTTAACTTTACCTGCCTGCCGGTAGGCAGGCGCCTTTCGCTTTTCACTTTTAGCTTTTGATATTGCCTCCGCTAATACTAGATCCTCGGGAGTAGTTATCTTTATATTAAAATATGAGCCCATAACAATTTTTGCTTTAACTCCTAACTGCTCAACTAAACCAGCGTCGTCAGAAACAGATATCTTTTTATATTCTTCGTAAGCTCGAAGGATTATTGCTTTTTTGAAAACCTGAGGCGTCTGAATCTCCCAGAGATTATCCCTATTCAACGTTTTCTTTACTGTAGGCAGTCTTGTGTCCTGGTGTCCTTGTGTCTTGGTGGCTTTTTTAATGGTCGCCTTCACCGGAACACCAACTATGGCTACCCTGTATCTTTTGGCTGCCTTTATTGCTGAAGATATTATTTCTTTAGTAATAAATGGCCTCGCCGCATCATGAACTAAAACCAAATCAGCTCGTTCATCTATTGCCTTTAGGGCATTATATACTGAATCTTGTCTCCGTAAACCTCCCAGAATAATACTCTTAACCTTCCTAATGCCGTACTTACCTATTTTAGATTTTATCGAACCAGAATTATTATTATTAGTTACTACAATAATATCTTTAATATCGGCGCAACCGCTAAGTGTATTGAGACTGTAAATTATAAGAGGCTTGGAATTAATTTCAATAAGTGGCTTAGGAACCTTTGATTTTAACCTTAGGCCTTTTCCTGCAGCAAGGACTATCGCAGTAACATACATATTAAATGAGCAGACGACTTACGTTCCGTAAGTCGTAGGCGAAGCCGTCTGCGAATTTATCCCGAGCAGCCTAATTTCCTGCTTCAGCTGCTAGGAATATCCAGTTCCACTGATTAATATTCTATAATGCACCTCAAGTGAGGGGGTAAGTTCGTGCGTTCACCTGTCTTCTATTTTAGTAAAAATCATCCTGCCTGCCTGAGTCTGCAGAACCGAAGTAACTACAACTCTTACGTCTTGGCCGAGTAACCTACGGGCATCTTCAACCACGACCATTGTACCATCTTCAAGATAACCTACTGCTTGATTATGTTCTTTACCCTCTTTGAGCAACTTAACATGCATCTGCTCTCCGGGAAAAACAACAGGCTTTAAGGCATTAGCCAGTTCATTTATATTCAATACTTTTATGCCCTGAAAAGTTGCCACGCGATTCAGATTAAAATCTACCGTTAATATCTTGGCCTCTAATAACTTAGCTAACTTTACCAATTTCTCATCCACCTCCTTTAACTCGGGGATGTCTTCTTCGTGCAGTGTTATATCCACTCCGGACTCTTTCTGGATTGTATGCAGAATCTCTAATCCTCTCCTGCCCCTCTGGCGCTTTATAACGTCTGTTGAATCTGCAATCTGCTGTAATTCTTTTAATACAAAGCGAGGTACGATGATTTTTCCTTCTAGGAATTTAGTTTTAAAAATATCCGTTATTCTTCCGTCGATAATAACGCTGGTATCTAATATAATCACCTCTTCTGCCTGATCCTGCCTCCGTAATTTTACATAGGGAATAATGATATTGAATTCGTCTTTACCACGTAAGCCAATTACCATACCCAGGTAACAAAAGACTAACGTCAACGTAACTCTTACGGAAGATAAACTAGCGCTGCTTAAAGGGACTAAGCTTAAGGCATCGGTAACGAGTTTTGCCATAATCAAACCTAATATAAGACCAAATACGGCGCTAGATAATCCACTCATCGATACCTTGCGCATACCAATCTCAAGAATTATAATTAAAAGACTAGCTGCAATACCTATCAGGGCACCCAAAATACCCGCCTTTCCTGGATCCATTGACTGATAACCAATAATCATACTGCCTGTTATAAAAAGAATGCGTGCCAATAATAAATTCATATAGCTACCTCCTTTATAAAGTATAAATGGAGCCCGCCCGGGTTAAAGCCCGGAATTCCCAAGGGCCCTAAAAGCTGGATACTTGAAGCGTCCAACTCCCTATCCAGAGCCCTAAAGGGGCGCAGGTTTAAAGACCACAAAAGTATAATCCCCATTTAAAAATGATTTAGGCTTTAGCAAGAGCGATGTCTAAGCTTTCCTTCAATGTAGAGACTGGTATTAGTTCTATATCATTTTTTTTATCCCGCATAGGGCGGGATCCCGCTATGGCGGGATAATCTAAACTCTTATAATTACTTCTGGGTAATATGCAGTGCTTAAATCCTAATTTTTCTGCTTCTTTTATGCGGGAGAGTGCCTGCGATATGCTTCTGACCTCACCGCCAAGACCCACTTCGCCCAAAACCAACATGTCCGAAAGTAAGAGTTGCTCACGGAAGGCAGAAGCTATTGACATTGCTACCGCTAAATCCGCTGCCGGATCTTCTATCTTTATGCCACCAACCACATTAACAAATATATCTTCTGCCTCAAGATGTAAACCCAATCTCTTTTCTAAAACCGCAACCAATAAGGTTAGCCTGTTGTAATCAAACCCTTGGGCACGGCGCCTGGCATAACCGAAACTGGACTTACTCACAAGTGACTGAATCTCTACCAAAAGCGGGCGGCTACCTTCCAAGATAGATACAACTATAGAACCGGAAATGCCCTTAGATCTTTCTGCTAAAAAAATCTCAGAAGGATTTTTAACTTCTTCTAAGCCACCTGTACCCATCTGGAATACGCCGATCTCATTAGTAGAGCCGAACCTGTTTTTTACAGCACGTAAAATCCTGTAAACCGAAAACCTATCGCCTTCAAAATAAAGCACGGTGTCCACAACATGCTCGAGAACCCTGGGTCCGGCAATAGTGCCTTCCTTAGTCACATGACCAATGATAAATATCGAAGTGCCGCTTGTCTTAGCTAATTGAGTAAGAATCCCGGAACATTCTCTTACCTGGCTTACGCTGCCCGGAGAAGAGCTAATCGTCGGCTCAAAAATTACCTGTATAGAATCGATTATTACCACAGCGGGTTTAATCTTTTTTATATACTCGATAATCAAAGATAAGTCCGTTTGATTAACTATATAAAGATTACCTTCTTCTCTCGAAGCACCCAGGCGCTTGGCCCTTAATTTTGTCTTGGCAACCGATTCTTCTCCGCTTACGTAAAGAACCGTATGGCCCTGCCTGGTCAAGTTGTTCGAGACCTGAAGCGATATCGTTGATTTTCCAATACCGGGATCGCCGCCGATTAATACCACTGAACCCTCTACTATGCCACCGCCTAATACCCTATCCAATTCCAGTATATTAGTCTTAAGCCTGATTCCTTCCTTAACCTCTACATCCCTCAATAATACCGGCTCGTCCTTATATAATGAGATCCTCTCTTTTGTCTTTGAAGAAGGAGCAATATAATCTTCTTCAACAAAAGAATTCCAGCTATTGCAATCAGGACACCTACCAATCCACTTTGGTGACTGATAACCGCAATTCTGACAACTGAATACTGTTTTAGTTTTCATTATGCCTCAAGCCACAGGCTGCAGGCTACAAGCTTCTAAGCTTTTAGTCTTGCAGCTTAAAGGCTCGTAAATTATTTTTTCTCTGGTTTTTCCTTGGTTTTGAAGAATAGTTTCCAAGGATGTTTACTTATATCTGCAACGAATGCTTCTAATTCTTTGTATATCGCATCGTCATAGAGAAGTTTACCAACCGTGCCTTCTTCATTCTTTAACTTTACGATGCTTTCGTCTAAATTGCTAAGCATTCCCTCCAGGCGAATTGCAATGCCCTTGGCTAATTCGGTTACCTCTTGCATAGGGATAGGATCTGTACCTATCAGGGTTCCGTTCTCGGATAAACACTTAGTGTAATCTTTGCCAGGCATAATCTCTACATACTTCTCACCCAAAAGTCCTAATGTATTTATCCAGACAGCAGAATCAGAAGGTATCCTGACATCTGTCTTAAGCCAACCTACTATCTGAACTTGTGTTTTTTGCTCTAAGGGTAAAAGTATAAATTTCATAGACTTCACCTCGCCTATATCCACTCCTGCAAACCTTACGGGAGCTCCGGTCCTGACACCGTTAACGAAGTTGAATACAAAGTTAGCTTGATAACCTGAGACTCCGGTCCTAAAATTTCCGATACGTAAAACAAAAATCACCAGAATAATTAAAGCTATAAAAACAAAAATACCTACCTTTAATTCTAATCTCGATCTGCCGAATATCATGGGACAACCTCCGTTCAATTAATCAACATGCAGCTTATGCTCTTTCCAAACAAGAAATAAGCCGTGTCCTGATTTTATTTACAAATCCCCAGCGTTTCAGTTATGGGGCCTTGAGCTAATCCATTAACAAATTGATGCACTATCGGATGCTGGCTATTCTGAATTTCACTGGCAGTGCCTTCTGCAATGATCTTGCCTTGATAAAGCATCGCTATCCTATCAGCTATACTATAGGCACTCTTCATATCGTGGGTTACCACAATTGAGGTCACCTTTAATTTATCGTGTAAATCTCTTATAAGCTTATTTATGCTATCTGCGGTTATGGGATCAACTCCAGTAGTAGGCTCATCATAAAGTATAATATCCGGTTTTATGCATATCGCCCTGGCTAATGCCACGCGCTTTTTCATGCCTCCGCTTAACTCAGAAGGTTTCAGATTTTCGATACCGCCTAAATCTACCATACATAGAGACTCTTCTACTCTCTCTAATAATTCTTTTTGATTCAGGCGATTGTGTTCTATAAGCCCGAACCCTACATTTTGTCCTACCGTCATAGAATCAAACAGCGCACCACCCTGAAAGACCATGCCCATCCTTAACCTCAGCGCATCTAATTCTTTTTCATTTAGTTTATTAATGTCTTTACCGTCGACCAAAATCGCTCCGCTCTCTGGTTTTAATAATCCCATAATGTGCTTCAGTAAAACACTCTTACCGCAACCCGAGCGGCCGATAATCACGCAGGTTGTGCCTCTTTCTATCTTAAGACTAAGATTATCGAGGACCTTACGGCCTGCAAA
>JAPLLU010000144.1 GCA_026387385.1 Candidatus Omnitrophota bacterium | reverse complement strand
TGCTTCAAGTTGACTTGCAGCACAACCGCCGGCTTTACCCATTTGGGTAAAAAGCTCAAAAGGCCTTCCTTCTTCATCAATATTAATGGTAACGTAGAGGTTGCCGCAACCTGTTGAGACCTTGGTTGTTGTTCCGGTAATTACTTCGGGGCGAGGACGAGGAGAAATATTCCCCGGTTCTTGTGTCCTCTGCTCCTGTTTCTTTTCAGAACGTGCGATATTCAAAACTTGTTCTTCGCGGCTACGGTCACGATATATCGTAATGCCTTTACAATCCAATTCATAAGCTAAAAGATAGGCTTTTCTTACGTCCTCAACTGTTGCCTCGTGAGGAAAATTTATAGTTTTGCTCACGGCATTATTAGTAAAACACTGAAAGGCAGCCTGCATCTTTACATGCCATTCAGGGGATATGTCATGAGCAGTAACAAATATCCTTTTTACATCTTCCGGTATGCCTTCGATATTCTGAATTGATGGGCACTCGGCGATATTTTGCATCAACTCCCGGCTATAAAATCCTTTTTCCCGGGCGATTTCTTCGAATAACGGATCTACCTCTACAAGCTTATCATTATCCATCACATTACGATAGTAAGAAATAGCAAACAATGGTTCGATTCCGGAAGAACAGGGGCCGGCAATAATGCTGATTGTGCCGGTCGGAGCAATTGTGGTCAGCGTTGCGTTACGCAACTTAAGAGCGCCTTCTTTCTTATCATAAATACTGCCCTTAAAAGCAGGGAATGCCCCCTTAACCTTCGCTAACTCTTGTGACTTTTTAACGGACTCATTCAAAATAGAAGACATTACTTTCTCGGCTAAAGCCACTGCCTCTTCAGAATTATAAGGTATCCCGAGGCGGATAAGCAGGGTTGCCCAACCCATAACCCCTAAGCCTACCTTGCGCGTTAATTTTGTGGCTTTCTCTATTTGAGGCAAAGGGAATTTATTTACATCTATAAGGTTATCCAGAAAATACACGGCTAAATGAGTTACTTCTTTTAATTTATCCCAATCAATTTCATAGCGGCCGGATACTTTCTTATGCATACGGCTTAAATTTATGGAACCCAGGTCGCAACTTTCGTAAGGCAAGATAGGCTGTTCTCCGCAAGATTAGTGCTTTCTATCATACCTAATTTCGGCGTAGGATTATGTTGATTGATCCGGTCAATAAATATAATCCCCGGTTCTCCGTTCTTATGTGCCTGTCTCACAATTAAATCAAATACCTCTTTTGTATTAAGACATTTAACTACTTCGTGTGTGTGCGGATCTATCAAATCATAATCCTGGCCTTTCCCCAATTTCTCCATAAAATCATTGGTAACAGCAACAGAGATATTAAAATTAGTGATTTCTTTATTGTTCTCTTTACAGATGATAAATTCCATTATATCCGGATGCTCTATACTCAAAATACCCATATTGGCGCCGCGCCTTGTACCGCCCTGCTTCACCGCCTCAGTCGCCGCATCATAGACCTTCATAAAAGAAACCGGACCGGAAGCAACTCCTCCTGTGCTTCTGACCACGGAATTTTTAGGACGCAGGCGCGAAAAAGAAAATCCGGTGCCGCCTCCGCTTTTATGGATCATCGCCGTGGACTTTAAGGCTTCAAATATCGAATCCATAGAATCATTTATGGGCAGGGTAAAACATGCACTCAGTTGCCCAAGGTCCTTTCCTGCATTCATAAGACAAGGCGAATTAGGCATAAATTCTAAGTTTGTCATAGCGCGAAAAAAAACCTCCTCTAATTCAGAAATCTCCTTTTCGCTCTTGCCATAATATTTGTCTGCGCTAGCGATTGCCTTGGCTACCCGGCGAAACATCTCTTCTGTGGTCTCGATGACTTTTCCTTTCTCGTCTTTATTAAGGTATCTCCTCTCTAATACCCTTAAGGCATTCTCTGAAAGTTTTAGATTCATCTAACCCTCCAAATTATATTATATAAATTATATAAGAATTTTTTTTCTGCCTGAAAAAATAGTATAACACTGAATCATTTCTTGTCAAGAAAAAATACAATATATAGTGTTATACTTAGGTTTTATATACAACAATTTGTGTTATTCTGACTGGACTGATTTTTCCTCTGGCGGGTCAATCTTCACTCGCCATCAACTCTTAATCGGGGTTATAAGATTGACAGGATTCTCTAACTACTAATTCTGTCGGAAGAATTATTTTCTCTATCTTTGTTTTTTTCTTAGACATCAACAGATTTAATTCCTTTACGCTTTCCTGTGCCATCTTAATTAACGGTTGCCTGACTGTCGTAAGTGCCACAGGGGCATCGAGCCCTGAAGGATTATCATCAAAACCAGCAAGGGATAAATCACGGGGGACCACTTTACCTAATTCCCTTGCCACTGTCATTACCTCAAGGGCCATGGAATCAGAAGCAACAAATATCGCTGAAGGTGGTTTTGGCATCTTAATTAAATGTTCTGCCGCCTCCCTGGCCTGTCCGCGCGAATAATCTGTCTTAATTACATAATCCTGGTTTAATGCGATCTTATTCTTCTCTAATGCCCGCTTATATCCTTCGAGGCGCTTAGCTGCTGCCTGAGTAATCAAATCGCCGCTTATATGCGCAATTCTTTTATGCCCCAGGCTAATTAAATAATTCACCACGTTTTCTGCCCCTCCTAAATTATCTATTGCGATGCAGCTAATTTCTAAATCCTCGATATAATTATTGATAACCAAACAGGGAATGCCTGCATCTAATGCATCCATGGCCTGCTGCCTGTTACCAATTATATCTGCAAAAATTATCCCGCCTACTCCTTTAAAATTAATCGGCGTGCGGCTATCGGTAAGATGAAGCAATAAATCCAATTTTAAAGCCGCGCAGAGTGTGCCTATACCGCGGATCAATTCTAAAGCGTAAAAAGAATAGAATATCCCTTCGTAACGCGGTATGACCAGCGCCACTACGTTGCTCCTACCGGTAGCAAGACGCTGTGCCAAAACAGAAGGCTGGAATTTAAGCTGCTTAATTACATTTAAGACCTTAATGCGGCTTTCTTCTTTAACAGAGGGGAATTTATTTATGACGCGCGAGACAGTGGTAATGGATACGCCACTTGCTTTAGCAACATCGGTTATGGAAATAGACTTGGAGGGGATTTTTTTAATTCGCACGTTATAAAGTCAAAAGGTAAAAGTAAAAAGGCAAAAGTACAAGGCAAAAGTTAAAACTTTTGAATTTTTAGTTGTAGTTTTTTCTTTTAACTTTTTACCTGCCTGCCGGCAGGCAGGCTTTTTACTTATTTTATCGTGTCGCCTACTCTTACAGCTTGTATTTCTCTTTTTATGTCGCAGGCTGCGATATTATTACGCGTCTGGATGACCTCAATTCCTGCAATCACTTTATCTTGCCTATATACCTGAAAAGTCTCGCCTATTTTTATGCCATCGTTTTCGCCTAAATCAATAATGACAAAATTATTCTCTTTATTTATTGTCAAAATTGTACCCACAGTAGGGCCTTGTATGGTGGTTTGTGATACAGGTAATTCTGATTGAGGACGCACCACTATAGGAGGTAATTCTACTGCTTCCTTTTCCCCTTGAGACATTTCCACTTTTTCTCCGCTACGAATAGCGTCTAATTGCTGCCTAAGCTCAGCTGTTTGTGATAATCTATTCTCCAGAAGGAATTCCATTTCGGTAAATCTACGTTCAAGGCCCGCTTTTTCTTCTTCGAGTTGTTTAAGCTTACTCTGCATGTTAGCCCGGTAATTTCTTAGACTCTTCACTTGCCGCTTTAGCATTATATTTTCATCCCTAAGAGACTTTAGGTCATCCCGAAGCTTAAAGGATGTATTCTTTTCCCGAACAAGCTCTAAACTCATACTGTCAATCATCCTCAATTGCTGTTCTAAATCCTGCTTTTGACGAATAAGATTACTTAAATCCAACTCCAGGGAACTTTTATCTCTCTCTAGGCCAGCATTATCTAACTTAGCGGTTTTTAGTCCATCGCGCATATTTTCCAATTGCAACTCAAGATCTGTCTTTGACTTTAATATGCCTGCCCAGTAGGCTTCTTCCGTAGGCAGGGCCGCTTCTTTCGGAGCTTCTTGGATCAATACTGGCATTGGCTGGGAGCCTAGCTTTTTCAGGAGCCCATCCCTTTCTTGGACCACCGTATCGTATTGTTTCTGAATTTCGTCTTTCTGGTTTTGCAAATCTTGCTTTTCGCGGGAGAGCCTTTCAAGATCGGTATTTAATGAATCGGTTTTGTCCTTGAGTTTCTTGGCATCATTCAGGATGTCATCTACTTTTTGGGAGAGCGAAACATTTTCATTGGAAAGACGATCCCTTTCTAATCTAACAGCCCTGCTTTTATAAAGAATTAAGACAGCAACAATGAGCAGCAGTAATGCGGCGCCTGCGGCAGAAATTATTAAAAATTTTATTTTCTTTTCCATTAGGCTAAAATCGAATGAGCGCATAACGTACGGCTGACTGTCCTTTAGAAATAAAACACTGATTATACGCGGCGTAAGTTATATGCGCGCCTGCCGGCAGGCAGGCGTTCCCTGACTCACCGTCAGGCAGACAGGCATAAGTTGTAGCCTCACTTATAATAACCCGGCGAAAATCCTTTGCGTAACTAAGCTAGCTGCACCTTGAGCTACGGCGTTTTCTCTTAATTGAGAATAGTCGATCTTTAAGTCTCTGGTTATTTCTCTGAAAGCCCATTCCTTCACAGTAAGAGTTACCTTATTTAAAAACTCTTCACCTGCTTCCTCCAATCCTCCCCCGATCAAAACTACTTCAGGATTTAATAAATTTACGAGGAATGAAATTTTAACCCCCAGCCTTTTTGCTGCCATATCTACTGCCGAACGGGCTAACACATTGCCTAATTTAGCAGCCGCAAAAACATTTTTTAAATCAATGGAATTTAAGTCGCAGGATGCCAACTTAAAAAAATCTTCAGCCAACTTACTATCTTTGGATAACCCTGATTTTACGTCTTCCAGGATTCCTAAATCTATCTCCCAGCGTTTCAAGAAACAGTTATCACCCGGCTGACAATTAAACAGGTCATCTTCTTTGTAATTATAAATGGATAACTCACCGGCATAGCCGGAAGTTCCGGTATAGATTTCTCCGTTAATCATTATACCGCAACCTACTCCCGAGAACATATAAATAGCATTTTTAAACCCGCGCTCTAAATCCAGCCAATGTTCTCCAAAACAAGCGCAGGTAGCATCGTTTTCAATTAAAACTGGAATGTTGATTTCTCTTTCAATCAGGTCCCTCAAAGAAAGGTCCACGGAAGCATAGGTATAATAGTGATCCATTTTCTGAGGCCAATGGATAGATCCATTTTTCTTATTTACAAGTCCGGCTATTCCTATACCAATACCTTTTATATCTGAGGTATATTTTTTTGAACGCCTGAATATCTCACGGATAATCTCTAATAAATATTCGGATAGTTCTTTAACCGAAGCAGTAGGCCTTGAAATCTGGGTCTTGGTCACAATGTTGCCTTTTAAGTCTACTAAAAGGCCTACCATATTCATAAGATTCAAACCCACGCCGATTATATATCCTCCTTCGGCATTTAAATCTAAAAGAGCAGGAGGCCTGCCGCCCTCAGAAACATCCAATTCTTTTTCCTGTACCAGATTATTTTTTATGAAATCATCTAAGTAATTAGAGATAGTGACTACATTTATCCCCAACTCTTTAGAGATCTCCGGACGGCTGATTGGACCGCGCCTTCTTAAGATTTCCAGAATATCGATGCTACGTTTTTCTTTTTCTGTAAAATTGGATTTCTGCAGGTCAATAGACCACATTTAAATATCTTTAATATTTCTGGCGTGTCTTTTTATGTTTTTAATAATTATTTAGATACATTTATACTACTAAAGATAACATAAGTCAAGTATTTTAAATAAGTAATGTAATATACTAAAAATTTAACTAACGAGGCTCCTATTCCAATCTAGTACAATATCCAAAAAAACAAGTTAGAAAAAAATATATGCTTTGGCTGGAATTAGAGCTTGATTATTGATGATTTTTAAATCAGGCGGCTACTTTAAGATGTGAGGAAGGAAAACACGTTAATCTACATCCACCATATCGATATTTCTATCCAGAATACCCGAAGGTGAGATTACGACCAGATTTATTTCTTTGGTGCCGGAATGTGCGTAGTTAGTATCAAAGGATGACTGCCCAAGCTGCGGCTTAGATAACCCCAGATGCCCTGACCAAAGATACTGCATTTCTACCTGCATACATCCGGTTGAGCCGGTATAAGCCGTAGAACTCACCTTTACAGCCTCTTCTTTCTCTGCCCTGTAAGGAAAAGAATTTACAACTGACTTACTCATATCGAGATTTTCGTATTCTTTCTTTAATGAAACGTCTAAAAACATCTTAAGATTATATTCTATTGTCCGCGCTTCCTCTATTTCCTTTAATCTTTCTTTGGTTAGAATGACTGTTTCCGTAAAACTGTCTTTTGCCTTATCTAACAATTTATTATAATACTCTTTTGCCTTTACTAAATCCTCTTGCCATTGGCTGAGCAGACCTAATTGATAAATGCTTGAGATTACCTGGGCAGAAAGGGTCTCTTTTTGTGAGAGTTTTTCAAAATACCATCTTCCTGTTTGTATATCGCGCAATACATAGGTATTAATAATGCCTATTTTGAATTCTGCTTCATCGATATGGGGAGTCTGGGGGTATTGTTTGATTAAATCGATATAGACATCCTTGGCTTTATTGTACTCTTTTGCCTTCTCGGAGTTAAAGGCGCGCAGATACAATAATCCCTCATCAAAAACGCCCTCCCCTCCTAACTGTGCTAACTTTTCAAATATCCCTTCGGCATATGCCGCGTCATTTTTACCTTCGTTTTTATAAGAAAACGTCTTGGCAATATCAATTAATATCGGGAGCAATTTTTCTTTAGGATATAAACTCGTAATCCTTTCTATATAAACATCGTAAACGCTCTCAGCTAACTCAAGATTCCCTTCTTTTAGGAAATCCGAGGCAATTATTGCTAAATCCTCTTCTTTTACATCAGAAGTTACTAGCTTTTTTACATAAATCTTATATAATTCTTTGGATTTCCCTTTTTCACCGTATGATATCAGCCGGTCGGCAATATCTTTTATGGGAGCAATATTCTTTGCGCCTTCCGAATATTCTAATGTAGCGCTCATCAGGTCTTCCAGGGCACTCTCAAAAAACGCATCCTGCTGGTCTTTGTGGAACTGCCATAAAATTAGCCTGGCATAAATATTCAGCATGTCCTTACTGTTAGTGGAAGCGATAACCTTCTGTGCCCCTGCAACTAATTCGTCCCTATAAGTATTACCGTTACTAAAATAATCATCCCACTCTTGTGCCTCTTCCAGATATTTAAGCTGGCTATAGCGTGCGAGGCTAATATAGTAATTCGTAAATACTTCCAATGTTTTCTGCTGAGCGCCCAGAGATTTTAAAGATTCTACAAACTCTGCATATTTATTATCCTTAAAATACTGGCCTTTTAATTCTTCAAAAAGCGGGTATAAATCTGTGTCCGGCTTTGCCTCCGTGATTTGCTTAGTTAATACGGCTATTTTATCGGCCTCTTGGGCAAAACTAGAAATCCAAGCAGCGGATAAAAATAAAACACCGCAAATCGCTACACGCCACAGGCTGCATGCTGCAGGTTTAAAAACAAGGCTTGAAGCCTGGAGCTTGAAGCCTGGAGCTTGAAGCAAAAAGATTTCTTAATTTATTGATTTGCGATTTAATCATTTCTTCTTATTATTCTCCTTTTTATTATTATTCTTTTTTAAAATTGGTTTTTTCCAAAATTCCCTTATCACGTAATAACTCTTGCGTGGCGTGCGCTTATTTATTCCGTTTTCTAATTCTTCAGATAAAGCCACGATGCCAAACCACTCTTCATTCATATTCTTATTGCCCTGTGCCTGTATATCAAAATAATAACTGCCGTTTGACCAGTTTGATTCTGCATCATGAACCTTCCAACTTTCAGGGTCGTTTTCGTTGTGCTTCCACCATTCATCTGTCCATTCAAAAATTACCCCTCCCAGACAATTTCCTGCGCCTTCCTTATTTTTAGCTAAATTTTCGTAGATCTGCCGCCACTGCGATTCTAAAAAGAAGGCCTGCATATTCTGATCCTCTTTATTTAGGTAGGCATCATAACAATCAGCCCCGAATTCCGAAAGAAGTATCGGTTTATCGAAAGTCGCTTTTAGGGACTTAAAAAGATTTCCGAAGGTCTTGCCCCGATAGATAATGCAGGCAACCAAATCTATATCCGGACAAAACTGGCTGGCTGTATCTAAACCTATAAGCTCCCCGTTACCTAAGGCCACCGGATGATTGGAATCTATCTTATGTATCTCTTTAGCTATATCATTAACGTATGAATAATAAATTTTTGCACGCATAAATTTTTGTATCTGGGGGTTTGGCTCTTTATCTATCTCTTCTGTTGACCAGGGGTTTATATGGCCTAAACACGAATAATTATTTTCATTACCTAGAATCCAAAGAAGTATGCCGGGCTCATCTTTATAGAGACTTACCATCTCCAGGACTTGTTTTTTTATCCTATCCATAAAGTCTTTATCTCCGTATAAAGGGCATGGGTATTCCCAGAAACCCAGCCAATCCCCCAAGATTGTGCGAATGCCATAACGTTCGTAGAGATCCCTGATTACCTGCCTTACTTCATCCGGATTATCGTGCGCTTGATAAAGCCTTATCGTATTGACCCCCATTGCCTTCATTAGTTTTCCGTCTTCAATCCAAGGTTTGTTAGGATCAGACCACCAATCATACTGATGATACTGGCCTATAGGTATAGGATTATAACAAACTCCTTTTACAATGTAGGGCTTACGGTTTACCATCAGACTGTAATGGCCGTTTTTAAATTTCTGGATATGGATATGGACTTTGGCTTTTGAGGTATTAGCCATACCTAAAAGAAAAGCTACAAGCAACAAGCCGCAAGCCGCAAGTAAAAGTGGCCTGAAGCCTGAAGCTTGTAGCTTAAACTCAGATTTTTTAACTAACTTTTTATTCGTACTTAATCTCATCCAGATAGAAAGTTGCTCCTTCAGGATTTACGTCTATGTTTGTCGCCCAGCAAAACCCTCCGATAATGTAAGATAAATCTTTGCCTTTAAGGTCAATGGTGTACTGTGTCCATTCTTTGTTTAAAATGACCGGGCCGATAGTGGCAGTATCAGAATCGGAATATTCTCCCATAATCCCGCCGACCTTAATCTCCTCAATCCTCTCACCGCCTTTTGCGCCTCTTGCCCAAAAGGTAACTTTGGTTGTTTTAGAAAGGTCATAACCTGCATCGACTGAACCCCAGTTATTAGCCGGGTTCTGCCAATATATACCTGCCCAACGCGCACCCTGTGTTGCCTGTCCGTTGTAAACAATCTTAATACAGCTATCACCCAGGTAAGGGTCTTCGTTAGATGCCCCGTCATACTTCATATCGCCATAGTCACCCATCCAACCTGAGGGTATAAAGTGGTTATTTATTGAACCTTTGTCGGCAAATACGTAAAAAGGCATTCCCTGCTGTTTTTTGCCTTCCGGCTTCATTGTCGGGTCAGCCTCAAACTTTATATCATCCAGAAAGAACTCGCAACCTCCGGCATTGAGGTCTGCGGTAGTTACCCAGCAAAAACCGCCATTGATGTAAGATAGGTCCTGGCCTGCCAGATTAATCGTGTATTGCTTCCAGCTATCGGTCAGCTCGATAGGCCCAAGCTCAACGCTAGCAGAATCTGGATATGTGCCCTTGATGCCGCCTAATAAAAACTTCTGGATGATTTCACCGCCTTTTGCGCCTCTTGCCCAAAAGGTAAGCTTAGTCATACCAGTAAGGTCAAAACCACCTTTTTTGGAACCCCAGTTATTAGCTGGGTTCTGCCAATATATACCTGCCCACCCCTGGCCTTGTGACTTCTTGGCACTATAGGTAAATTGCATGCAGGTCGTTCCTGAATGCGGAGTCAACATATATTGGTCATTCAATTTCAGGTCCCCATAATCACCCATCCAGCCTGAAGGTATGTAGTGATTAACTCTTGCGCTCTTATCAACATAGACCACAAACTCCTTAGGGGCTGCTGGAACCTGACTCGCCTCAGTAGTTTTGGTAACTGCTGAAGCCTGAGTTACTGTAGGAGCGTTCTCTGCAGCAAAGAGGCATAATGGCAGCACAAGAATTGATGCGCACAAAACCACTAGTAGCTTCTTCATCTTTCAACCTCCTTTTTTATAAAACTAACCTTAGTTTTTCTGCCCGTTGGCAGCTAGACAATAAAAATATAGATTCTTCTTAGGCTTTGAAAATCGCCTTAGATTATTTTGTGCTTTTTACCCTGCCTCCTTTCTACCTCTAATAAGCAGACAATTTACGGAATGTAAATGACATAAATTGTAGCCCTCAATATCTTAAACGTCAATGGCGTCTGCGAATTGGACCCCTCACTCAGCATTTATTTTAAAGACTCTCCTCTATCTTAATGTTCTTTAATACATATACATAATACATTTTTTGCTGAGTGAGGGGTAAAATTCCGACACAATAGCTTATGTTCGCTGCCTGCCTGTCGGCAGGCAGGCGCTCCATAAGCTATGTCGTCATTTTACTTCCACATCTTTTGATACATAAAATATGCCTTGCGTAATTGTCTTAAAAACGGGCTTAATTTTCCGTCGCCCTGGCTGCATAGGCCTAACCACTCCTCATGCATATAGCCATCGGGAAACGGGCCGGTAAATAAACCTTTGGTATCGTGTGTCCTCGGCTCATATGCCTTCCACCATTCATCCAGCCATTCAAAGACTACTCCTCCGATAGAATTACCCATGCCTCCGGAAAAAGCCATATTATACTCAATATCCTCCCAGCTGCCCCGATGATATTCTGCCTGCTGGTGTTCTGTTTCATCCGGAGTCTTCCCTTCAGCATAACTAGGGCAACCAAATTCGGTAATGAAAACCGGCAGATCCGCCTCCTCTTTAACCTGCTGCCAAAGATAGCCAAATCCGTAGTCCCCGCGATAGGCATTAGTTCCAAAGATATCAATATCAGGAGCATTCTTACCGAATTTATCCAAGAATAAGGTATCGCCGCTGCATATGGCCACCGGATGCTGGGGGTCTATGGATTTAATATAACTGGCCGCCTCATTAGCGAATTTAAAAAAATCCTCGGGTTCTTTATCGGCATTAGAGGCAATGCCGTAAACATTTTCATTGCCTAAAAGCCAGAATAAAATATAGGGTTCGTCCTTAAATTCCAGCACCATATTAGTCACAGACTCCATCATATTCTTCTTATGCCCTTCATTATTGTAGTCCGTTCCCGGATACCAAGGCGCTCCTGAACCAAGAGCATACTTGCCGAAAAAATCACCCATAATTACCCTGATGCCGTAATTATTATAAAGGTCGCGTAAGATTTTTTTATCCGGTTTAAAAGGCTGATGATAAAGCCTTATAGTGTTAACCCCCATCTTTTTCATTAGGTCGAAATCTCCTACTGCAGGTTCGCTGGGATCCTGCTTGTTGTTTTTGTTCTTATCTACAAAAGTATCATAAGGGCCATCGATCTTTCCGTTATTATTGAAATCGTTCTCCATCCAATTCGTCTGCGTGTGTTCATCGGGAGATTCCCCTACTTTTGTAGGCGAATAGGTAATACCTCTGATCACATAAGGCTTATTATCCACTATTAATTGCCAATCACCGCTTTCATATTGGATTAAATGCACCTTCCCTCTACCTAAACCCCGCCCTTCCTTTAAGTCGTGAATAGCATTGGAAGAAGGGCGGGGTAAACTTCTTTTTATGCTTAATAACGCCTTATATGGCCTGAACTTGAATTTTTCGAAAAAACTTAATTTTACAAATCTCCCCGGCTTTGCTATCACCACATCGTTAGAAAGGTCATTATCATAGCCGTTCGTTATACGAATATCAGCGTCAACGAGCTTATATCCTAATTCGGGGTTTCTGCGCAAAAGAAATTTTATCTTGGAAATGGCTGCCTGGCCCACATACCAGGGCGTATGCCAATATGTCCAACCGTAACTGCCGGGGAAATGCACCACAATTGCATAATAGCACTTGATAGCTTGTTTTATTAATCCGGATTTCTCTAAAATTAAGCCGGTGTAAAATAACTTTACCCCTTGAGGCTCTGAGGCAGTCGCCCATTTTAAAAACGCAGCTTCCAAGTCAGGCGAATGCACAAAATCCCAGTGTGAACCTTCGAGGCGTTTTTCCTGTTGGGCTTTTTTAAATTCCGGGTCCCATCTCATAGAAGTTGAATTAGGGTATATGCCCTCGCCGACAGCTGCGCTTAAACCCTCCTGGTCTTTTATGTCGTATTTATAATCCTTTGTTCCTGTATTTTGGAATTCGCCGTATTTTTCGTAATTTACAAAATCTTCCTTCCCGGAATCGTATAAAGCTATCTTTGTAGTAATCTGACTGACTTGTTTTTTGGTAAGTTTTTCGGGAGGAACTTCAAAAGGTAACGGAGCGCGCACTGGTTCATCCGGATTTAATTTTAAAATACTCTCTCTGGAGGCACGCGAAACTGACCAGAACCATCCGCGAGGATCCCAGGCCTGAGCATAATAATATCTATCCACAACTACCTTAAAAGCCCTTATCGCCTCTTCATTATTACCTTGATTCCTGTAAGATTCCCCTTGAATAAAATAAGCCGTGCCCACATCGTTTAGGATCTGCATTGCCTCGATTTCATTCCTGCTTTTAGGAAGAACTTTTAAAGAGACCTGCTGTTTATCTGCCTCATCTTTATATAAATCAATAAGCTGCTGGGTATATTGAAAGGTTTGCTCAACGTCTTTTTTGCCATGCACTTCCCAGGCCTTCACTATCAATTCTCCGGAAGCAGGCTTGGCTTCTTCCTGGGCAAAGCCAGTTAGCGCAAAGCTTAAAGCGCAAAGCGTAAGACTACAGCTTAAAACTAAAAACTTTAAACTTTTAGTTTTAACTTTTAGCTTTAAGCTATTAGCTTTTAGCTCATTTTTCATCCTACTATCGCCCCCTGCGTGACCCCTTTGACAATATATTTCTGCATTAAAAGATACGCTATTATTATAGGTAAGGCGGTTATGGTCAAACCTGCCATTAAAAGCGGGTAGCGCGTGATGAATTCACCCTGAAAGGTCATTAACGCAACTTGTAGCGGCATAAGTGCCTTATTATCAAAAATAATCAAAGCCAGGACGTATTCGTTCCAGACGTTCAAGGCATTAAACACCACTACTACGGCTAATACCGGACCTGACAAAGGTAAGACGACATTCCACCAGATACCTAATTTAGAACAACCGTCGATTCTGGCTGCGTCTTCCAATTCTTTGGGCATCTTATCAAAAAATGTTTTTAGTAAAAAAATGCTTGTGGAAAGGCCTACGTTTATCATGCATAGAATATAACCGAAGCTAGTGTCTCTTAGGTGTAATTTATTTAATAAAACATATAAGGGCACAAAGCTCCCGGGGATAGGTATCATCATCGCAGCCATAAACATAACAAACAGGATATTTCTGCCCGGAAAACGAAGACGAGAAAATGCGTATGCAGCCAGCGATGCGATAACAACAATGCCGATAACCACTAATACGGTGTAGGCTATACTATTTAAAAAATACCTGCCAAAACCCCCTTCTTTCCAGGCCAGATAATAATTCTCGAAATGAAATTCCCTTGGGATCAGGGAGGTGTCTCTAAAAATCTGCTCCTGAGTCTTAAGACTCGAAGAAACCATCCACAATAGCGGAAATATGCAGGTAACTGCAACCGTAAGTAAAAATAAATGAATCAATAGATTTACGGTTGCCCTTTTTGTCTTATAATAAATCGCTGTCTTCATTTAGCACCTGGTGCCAAGCTCATCCCTGCCTGCCGGCAGGCAGGGGGCACCTGTCCTATTATTAAGATTGCACCTGGTGCAAGATTAACTCCGCACCCGTTACGTCCTTAATAGATCTCTTTACACCCTGGATTTTTTTGAAAAACGATACTGTATAAAAGAAATCGCAACCAGAATCACTCCGAAACTAATGCCTTGCGCACAGGCATAACCGAATCTGGATGAACCGCGCATAGAACCCAAAATCCTTAACACCGGAACCTGAGTATGGTATGCCGGCCCCCCCCCGGTCATAGCAATAATCAAAACAAACGCCTGCATCGTGCCTAAAACAGTCAGTATCCCTACTAAAACCGCAACTGGTATCATCAAAGGTAAAGTGATATTTTTAACGCTGGCCCAGGCACCTGCCCCGTCCACATGCGCTGCTTCATAAAGTTCCCGCGGTATGGTCTGTAACCCGGCCAAAAATATCAGAAAACCCCAGCCGAAACCTTTCCAGGAATGCACAATAGCTACAGTAGTTAACGCAGTCCGGGGGTCAGAAAGCCAATTTCTTGCTAAATTAGAAAAACCTAATTTTACTAACCAACCATTGAACAGCCCGTAATGGCCGTCTAAAATCCACTGCCAGACCAACCCTACTACGACTTCTGATAACACAGGGGGTATGAAAAATATCACGCGATAAAAATTCTTCATTCTTATCTCTCTGTCGCAGGCCCAGGCCAAAAGAAAAGCAAGCATGTTCTGAAAAGTAAGGGCGATAAGCGTGATGTATCCGACCTGCCTCATAGACTGCCACCAGATTTTATCTTCAAAAAATATCTGTTGAAAATTTGCCAAACCCACAAAGACCTTGGTGGGAAGTATGCCGTCCCAGTCATACAGGCCTAACTGAAAAACCCAAATAAAAGGAATGACATAGAATATCCCAAAAATCAATGTTGCAGGGAGAACAAACATGTAGTTTTCTAAAGTATCTTTAAGTTTCATTTATTTTTAGGCTACAAGATTCAAGCCGCAAGCTTCAAACTTCAAACTTGCAACATGCGGCCTGTAGCGTGCGGAAATTTACTGCGCTTTCTTCCTAGCCAGTTCCCGTTCTTTTACCCTCTGCGCTTCCTGGGCTACCTGCTCGGCTGTCTTCTCTCCTATAATAATAGACTGGATTCCTTTATCAAAAGTTTCAATTACT
>JAPLLU010000015.1 GCA_026387385.1 Candidatus Omnitrophota bacterium | reverse complement strand
GATATCTACCAGAACATCGCCCAAACCTATCAGGAGATGAATAAGCCTGAGGAGGCCAAGAACATTTACCAGATCATATTAGACAAATACCCTAACCCTGACAGGGACTATGGGGCCAAGATGAACATCATTAGTTTAAAGCGTCAGCAAAACAAAAGAGAAGAGGCAATCAAATACTACCAGGCACTCTTGGGCCAATACGCCAACTCTCCAGAGCGAAACGCTGATATCTACCAGAACATCGCCCAGACCTATCAGGAGATGAATAAGCCTGAGGAGGCAGAAAAAATCTTAGAGGAATTTAAAAAACTTAGAAAGTAGGTAAGTATGGCTAAAAAAAATAATGGTTATATTATTATTCTTTTCCTAATTTGTTTATTTCATATAGTTAATAATATTATCATTCTAAAACAAGACACTGTCCCTTTGTTTTTCGATGAAGGCGGTTTTTATAATCTGAGTATTCTATATTACAGGCATCTGTTTTCATCTCTGAAAATCGCCAATATTTTTCATCACTTTCATTCCATAAGCACTTTTTATCCGCCCCTTGCCTTTATAGCAAAGATGCCGTTTTTCGCTATCTGGGGGATATCACAGGATACCAGCGTATTAGCCAATTCCTCATTTTTTTTCCTGCTTATTTATTTTACATTTTTAATGGGAAAATACTTCGGCGATGCAAAATCCGGACTCCTGGCGGCATTTTTACTTTCGTTTTATCCTGGCGTTTTCGGATTCTCCAGGACAAATTTTTTAACTATACCTATGGCTGCAGCCGTAGCCATGAGTTTATATTTTCTAATTCGTACAGAGGCTTTTAGAAGCCGCAAGTTTAGCATTCTATTTGGGTTTTCAATTGCCTTTGGTTTACTTATAAAGTGGTTGTATTTAATATATTTAATTCCAGCGCTATTGCTTTTTGTTTTTGAAGTTTTTAGTAAACGCAAAGAGAATAATTTTGGCGCGATATCTAAGAATTTCTTAATTGCCTTAACATTTGGCACTATTCTGATTTTGCCGTGGTATCTGCCTAATATAAAGAACCTTATACCTATGGTATTGAGCGGTACTTATGATAATCCTAACTGGGAATATTTTAAGTCATTCGTCATGAAAAATCCATTTAGATTAGGTTTTCTTAAACAGGCATTAATGATTGAGCAATACCAGTTGTTTACTTATTATTCTGTTTTATTTATATATTTTCTTTTGAAATACATTATTCTTAAAAAAAATGACCTTAAAAAATTAATGTTTCTGGTATCGCTGTCTATCCCCTATCTAATATTTAATTTTGCCATAACAGAGTATTATTCTGGGGATTTGTGTCCGCGATATACGGTTCCATTATTTATTATAGTTGCAACTATAACCGCAGAAGGAATTATGGAAATAAAGAAAAAAATTACAAGAAAGATAATTATTGTTTCTGTGGTTTTAATTGGCATAGGACAGTTTTATTGGACCTGGATATCTTACGGCAGAGAAGGTGGCCGCTATGTCTTTAACAGAGAAACTTTCCAAAGATACACATCTAGAGGTTTATTGTCGCCAAAGCAAATTGATTGGAAGATAAGCGAAATAATAGATGCGATTAGGGATAACCGCATCTCTAACAAAATCAATGTGCTAATAATACCGCATACTCCTATGACCTCGGCTTTGGATTATAAGCTCCAGTTAGTTAGTCAAGGTAGCGTGTTTTTCCCGTTGAACGCAACATTTATAGGGAGCGAATACGGGTTTATCCCGATAACAAAATATAAAGAAGCGATATCAAAAAGTGATTTTGTTTTGACTCAGGAAGGCGATGCCTTTTCTTACGATGATGATTCTGCCTGGATACGAGAAAGCATAGATGCTTTAACGACAGCATTTGAAGAACAGAAGTCCAGTTTTTCTTTATTAAAAGAGGTAGATATATATGGCGGAAGATTGAAAATTTTGATATATAGAAGAAGTATCCCAGCCGATAGTGCTAAAGATTTATCCGGATCTCAGGGTGAAGGGATTTTAATACATGCTGTAGATTTTTATGAAGGGAATTTAGTATATAATTCCGAATTTGGCTTATTAATAGATGGAGGCGTATCTCCTGCCTATGCCGTATACGAAATAACATTACCTTACGACGGCAAATATGAGTTATGGGCAAAGTACGCCACGCGTGATTTTAGGCCGGTAGAAATATATTTTGACGGCACCCTGAGGAAGGCCGCTGCCCTGACTAAATTTACTCAAGGCTGGACTTATTCTGACTCCCGCTGGTTTAAAGAACTAGATATAGATGCGGAGAAAGGAAAGCATACTTTAAAATTTGTTGCGCAAAAAACACCTTTTCCTCATATAGACTCAATACAGATAGTTTATAAAACAAAATAAACATTGGAACCAATATCTTATGAGATCTGATATAGAAAAATTGTTGCCTCAGCCCAATCCTAAATTAGTAAAGAGGAAAGGTGGTGGCATCATTACGGTATGCGAACCCAAGTTGGGTGGCAACGAACTTAAATATGTTTCTGAGTGCGTGAGGTCAAACTGGATATCGTCAGCAGGAGGTTTTATAGAGAAGTTTGAAAAAGCCTTTAAAATATGCTGCCCCGCAAGATATGCCTTAGCCTGTTCTAGCGGCACA
>JAPLLU010000014.1 GCA_026387385.1 Candidatus Omnitrophota bacterium | reverse complement strand
TGGCTAATTTATTCAGCTCGGTAATCTTTATTTCTTTTAGCGCTCCGATATCTAACTTTTCCACAACAACCTCCTTATTTGTGCTGCCTGATTCTTTGTTTTCTCTATCGTGCCACTGTTATCTATAATAAAATCCGCAAGGCGGATCTTCTTGGACAAAGGAAGCTGAAACCTGATTCTTTTTAATATATCTGCCGGGCCGAGAAAAGTCTTCTTCTGAATTCTTTTTAGCTGCTGGTTTCTCTTTATTTTGACAACAATTATTTTATCTGCCAGTTTCGTAAGGCCGGTTTCAATTAATAAGGGTGCATCTAAAACAATAATTTTTGATGATAAGGTTCTTAATTTTTTCTTAATAATTCGGATTATTTCGGGATGCAGGATTTTATTTAACGACTTTAATAACACTTTGTCACTAAATGCTATCTTTGCCAATTTATCCCTATTGATTCTCCTGTCTTTTCTAAGTATACTCGGGCCAAAGGTAGCAACTATTTTCTTATAAGTCTTACTGCCGGGACTAATAATACTATGAGAGATCTTATCTGCGTCTATTATCTTTGCCCCGTAAGACTTAAATATTGCGGCAACGGTACTTTTACCGCTGCCAAAACTACCCGTAAGGCCTAAGATAGTCTTCTTAGGCCTTTTTTGCCCTTTCATATAGATCGATATATTTTTGTGCAGATTCTTCCCAAGAGAAATCGCATTGCATCGCGCTAGACTGCGTTTTTAGCCACTTATCTTTATTCTGAAACGCCTTAATTGCCTTTTGTATGGTCTTAATTAAATCTTCCTGGCTATAATTATCAAAAATAAACCCGTTATCTTTTGTTACCGTATCGGCTAAACCTCCGGTCTTAAATACAAGTGGTAATGTTCCGTATTTTAGACTAATCAGCTGGCCTAAACCGCAGGGTTCGTATTTAGAAGGCATGAGAAATATGTCTGAACCCGCATATATCTTATGGGCTAATACATCGTCAAATTTCAGATGCAGAGAAATAACTTTGGGGTATTTTTTTACCATATCTTCAAGAATTAAATGGTATTTCATATCACCGGTACCTAAAATCACTAATTCTAGGTCCATCCGGCAGATTTTGTCTATGGCAAGCGCTAAAATATCAAAACCTTTCTGTTCGGCTAACCTGGAAACAATGCCAAAAAGAGGCACCCTAGAATCTTCCGGAAGTTTGCAAATTTTCTGTAGGTCTTTTTTGTTCTCATTCTTATCTTTTATCTTTTCCGCAGAATATGTCTTGGCGATTAATTTATCGGTTTCTGGGTTCCAAATGGAATAATCCAATCCGTTCAATATACCAAACACGCTATTCTTACGTTTATTTAGTACCCCTTCCAGGCCATAACCGAATTCTTTAGTCTGTATTTCTTTGCTATACGTAGGACTGACGGTGTTTATGAGGTCAGAAAAGACCATGCCGCCTTTGAGGAGATTTATCTGGTTATAAAACTCGAGCATTTCCATGTTAAAGTAACTCCAATCCAGTCCGAGCTTCGGATATTGTTCCTTCGGAAACAAACCCTGATAACCTATATTATGTATAGTTAATACAGTCCTTATATTTTTATAAAAAGGCTTGTCTTTGTAGAGTGTTTTCAAATATATTGGAATTAATGTTGCCTGCCAGTCATGTATATGAATAATATCCGCCTTAAAATTAATCTCTTTTAATAATTCTAAAGACCGTTTGCAATAATAAGAGAACCTATCCAGATTGTCTTTATAATCTCCCGACTTATCTCCGTATAAACCTTCGCGGTTAAAATATGCTTCATTCTCTATAAAATATACCTTTATGCCTTTTGAGACTACAGAATAACTTATATCTTCTTTGAATCTATTAATCTTAAATTTCGGCTCCTGGATGGCTTTGTATTTAGGCATAATTATGTTTACTTCTTGTTTCAATGCTTCCAATGAAAGCGGCAAAGCACCGGTAACATCAGCCAATCCACCAGTCTTCGCAAAAGGTACGACTTCAGATGCACAAATTGCTATTTTCATTCCACGTCCTCCCTTAGGCTAAACCTGCCTCGCCGCCTGCCTCACCAGTGAGATAGGTCAGGCGGGCTCCATTTCCAGCCAATTTTTGCCTTTCTTTATATCGACCCTTATAGGCACATCTAATTTTAAAGCGTTCTCCATCTTGTCTTTTATCAAGCTTATGGATTTCTTAAGCTCTTTCCCAGGAACATCAAATACTAATTCGTCGTGAATCTGGAGTATCATTTTTGCTTTAAGGTTCCCTTGTTTTATCTGTTCGTATATCTGAATCATGGTTAATTTTATCAGGTCACTGGCAGAACCCTGTATGGGCGTATTTACTGCC
>JAPLLU010000046.1 GCA_026387385.1 Candidatus Omnitrophota bacterium | reverse complement strand
ACGCGATAAAAATTCTTCATTCTTATCTCTCTGTCGCAGGCCCAGGCCAAAAGAAAAGCAAGCATGTTCTGAAAAGTAAGGGCGATAAGCGTGATGTATCCGACCTGCCTCATAGACTGCCACCAGATTTTATCTTCAAATAATATCTGTTGAAAATTTGCCAAACCCACAAAGACCTTGGTGGGAAGTATGCCGTCCCAGTCATACAGGCCTAACTGAAAAACCCAAATAAAAGGAATGACATAGAATATCCCAAAAATCAATGTTGCGGGGAGGACAAACATGTAGTTTTCTAGGGTTTCTTTGAGTTTCATTTCTTAAAAGCCTCAAGCTACAAGCCTCAAGCTGCAAGTTTAGACTAAAACCTGTGGCGTGTAGCTTGTGGCATGCGGCAATTTACTGCGCTTTCTTCCTGGCCAGTTCCCGTTCTTTTACCCTCTGCGCTTCCTGCGCTACCTGCTCGGCTGTCTTCTCTCCTATAATAATAGACTGGATTCCTTTATCAAAAGTTTCAATTACTCCGGGAAACTCAGAAATTCCCCAAACATTTGGGTGCGTAGTTAAGTCCATATCATCGGCAAATTGCGACAGGATCGGGGAGATCTTACTTAAACTATCTTTATTTGCCGGCAGGTTTTGTGTCGCTTCAGACAAATATGCCTGCTGGTCGCGTTCCGTAAGCCATTTCAAGAATTTAACTACCTCTTCTTTATTTTTAGAGCGGTTATTCACCATGAAAGACGAACCTGCGCCTCCCCAAATACTTATTGAGTATCTATCCGAGGCCTTAGGAGGCAGCATGGATGCATAATTTAAACCAGGGTTCATTCCTCTATACACATTCACGCACCATGAACCGTTAAAGGCAAAAACAGCCTTACCGTTTGCAAAGAGCTGCTCTGCTGTCTTGTTTATCATGGTAACTAAACCCGTAGCCAAAACTCCTGAATCCTGCATCTCTTTAAAAAGATTTAATACGGTAATCCAATCCGGGTCAGTGTAAGGGACCTCTCCCCTTATAGTAGCTAACACCTTATCTTTTCCCATAATATTAAAGGCATAATTATTAGCCAGGCAATCAATCATCCAGACCTCACCCCAGCCTGAAACCAGCCCCTCCATGTTCTTTTCCTTTATCTTGCTTCCTATTTCTATGAATTCCTTAAAGGTCGCCGGCGGCTTCTCAGGATTAAGCCCTAATTCTCTAAATAGGTCCTTATTATAAACCATCTGTATCGTCATTATATCAATTGGCACGCCGTAAATACCCGGGTTTATGCCATACTTATTATCCGCTTTGAATTCGTTAACTGCCAGGGCCTTGATAAAAAATCTGTTTTTCCATTCCCCTGAGGACTCTTCCATATAAGGAGTCAAATCCAATACATGCCCTGCCTTAATAAAGGAGGCAAAATCCCTCATCTCTGCCAATATGCCAAAAATATCCGGGAGGTTTCCGCCTTGCGCTGCTGCGCGCACTTTTTGCGTATAGGCATCAGAGGGTGCGTAGAGATCAAAATTAACTTTTACGCCGGTTTTTTCTTCATATCTTTTTGCCAGCTCCTGAAATGTCTGGTCTCTATCAGTCATCCAGTGCCAGACGTTAATAACCGCCTTAACCTCGGAATTTACTTTCTTAGAATAACATCCTGTTAAAGGTAAAATGAAAAATAAAAACGCACAAAACATAAAGAAAGTTTTTTCATACTTTATTGATATTTTTCTTCTTCCTTGTTGCATGCCGACGCTTGTCATTCTGCCTCCTTCAGCGCATAAAATAGTAATATTTAACCCATGGAATCAACATCCTGTTCATATTATAAAGACAGTAATAGATAATAAATAAAAGCTGAATTTAGCATAAGATTATGTCGTGGTCAAGAATTTTCACCGGAACTAACTATCTATTTCTTTTAGCCCACAACACCCTTGCTAATCCCATAAGCTCAGCTCTTTCCAGGCGCACTCCCACCCGCTGCTGGCCGGAACCGGAATAACCAAAGTCATCAGACCAGATAACGTTGCCCCTCACATAAAGAGACTCATGCTGGTCAGGTATATCCAGCCATATCTCCAATGGGGTCCTTTCGGAGAGGACCTTGCTGGTGACTAATCCCAACCCATTTGCGCTGATATCCAATGTCTCTGCCTCGCCTTCTCTGCCAGTGCTCGGGTCTAAAAACCTTATGGGAAATTTTGCATCCATCCGGGCAAATATTCTGTTATCTTGCATATTATCCCTTTCTCCGTGGCTATTATTAAAGTCGTATTTTAACACATTTTCTTTAAATTTTCTATACAAATCTTTGGCCTTAAATGATTTAGATTCATCCATCATAATCACCCCCTTCCTAAATCCTGATTTATTTTTGCATTCTCAATATCCTTGTTCTTACGTAATCCATAACCGACATATTCTTATTCGGATTATATTGCACGGAATTTTTTTGAGCATTAATGTTTGCCTGCGCCTGGTTTGCGCTTCCAAAAGAAGTTATCCTGTTAAAAAACGCATTGAGGCTAAAGGGATTAGTGTTTGCAGTCTTATTATAAGCAGAAACAGTCGGGTTATACTGTGGCCTGGCATTATAGTTAATCCCTCGATTGTAATTAACGCCCCCTGCGATCGGATTTGAAACTACTGCCTGGTTAGGATTAGTCACTACTATGTTACTTTGGCTATTATTGATAGAACTGCTTGCCTGATTAGCGTTAATTTTCGAATTATCATTATTACTAACGGAAGGACCGCTATCAGCGCCAGCCCAATTCCATATCGCGTAAGAAAGACTAAGCATAAAAAATAGCGTGACTAAAACCTTAATGTTTTTACCTCTTAAAATTTCTTGAGCACTATTCATTTTTCACCTCCTTTTTTACCTACTCCCACGCCTATTTAAATAATTTTCTTACCGATGAATTAAGAAAATAAATGATAAATGTAAAGAGAAAGATCACTGAAAAAACAAATCGATTTCTAAATGTGCTATATCCTTTCATTAAGTCATGTGCATATATTAAAAGCATTAAAGAATTAAATATTAATGTCAGCGTAACGAATACATTATATGCCCATTTTTTTAGTCGGAATAAACCAATGATTGAGGCAAAAAAGAGCAACAATAGAGTTATTGTCGTTCCAAAAAATAATAAAGGATAATCTGGGCCTATAGACATCACAGTCATAAGAAAAAATGCATATCCAGCATGACAATCCATTAGAATTGCTACTATGCTAAGTATTATTAATCCGATTGGTATTTTAAGATTCATGTTATCTCCTTTTTACCTCCTCCAGTTCCAGTCTATCTTTGGTAGGGAAGAAGGTTGATATTTAGGAATATTTATCCAAGGCTGCTGGTATTGCTGCTGATTCCAATAATTTGGCGGTGCAATACTTTTAAAATCATACTGCCCTGGCCAAGAGCCATGCGTGGGAACATATTTCCAATCAAACATATTATTACCTATATAAGAAATTACCCTAGGGTCTTTAAAAGCAAAACGATGAGACAAGTTAGGGAAACGAACATCATATATATCTGCACTCGATGATGCTGAAAGCATAGAAATCCAATCATCTGGAGAATAGATATTCTTCCAGTTGGAATCTAATAAGCCAAAGTTTTCCTTAGAAGGAGAATTAAGGCTAATGATATGTATTCTTTGTTCTTCTAATGCTGCTTTTATATTGGGGGGTAAATTGGCTTCAAAAAGTCGC
>JAPLLU010000142.1 GCA_026387385.1 Candidatus Omnitrophota bacterium | reverse complement strand
TGGCTATAACTGCTGCCATGCCAGAAGGAACAGGCCTGGATAAATTCCGGGATGCATATCCGGAGAGATTTTTTGATGTGGGCATTGCTGAAGGGCATGCAGTCTGTTTTGCTGCAGGTTTAGCCAAAGAAGGGCTCAAGCCCGTAGTTGCCATATATTCTACATTTTTACAAAGAGCCTACGACCATATTATTGAGTCTGTTGCCTTGCAGGAGCTAAGCGTTATCTTTGCCATTGACCGTGCCGGAATAGTGGGAGGAGATGGCGCAACCCACCAGGGTGTTTTTGATATCGTTTTTTTAAGAAGTGTTCCAAATTTAGTGATAATGGCTCCGAAAGACGGCCAAGAATTAGAAAACATGCTGGAATTCGCCTTAACATTAGATAAGCCAGTAGCCTTAAGGTATCCTAAATCCGGAATAGTCTGGCCCCAATTACCATTTTCTCCGCTTAAATTAGGTAAGTCCCAGATATTAAAAGAAGGAGAAGATTTTGCTATAATTGCTCTGGGCAGTATGGTAGCGCCTTCATTTAAGGCAATAGAATTATTAGAAAAAGAAGGCATATCAGGTTCTTTGATTAATGCCCGGTTTGTCAGGCCATTGGATATTAGTTTGTTGAAAACTATAAATGTAAAAGTAGAGTTTGTTTTTACTGTTGAGGAGGGTATTTACGACGGAGGATTTGGCAGCGCAGTAAGCGAAGCGATTGATAAGCCGGTGATAAGAATCGGCCTGCCGTGTGAATTCATACCTCACGGCTCAAGAGGTATTTTATTAGATAAGTACGGCCTGACTGCTGAAGGCATAGCCAATAAGATTAAGCACAAGATTAAGCACAAGATTAAGCACCAGGTGCATAAGTAACTGGAAACCTGTTTTGTTTTTGAGATTGCACCGGATGCCAGATTGGCTTGGTAGACGATGTAAGATGAACTTGGTAGGCGCCGCTAAATAATAATGGCTAAAATAGTTATCAATAGAGAAAAATGTAAAGGTTGTTTGTTGTGTATCAGTTTTTGTCCTAAAGGGCTGATTGGTTTGGATAAAGACCTGAACCGAAGGGGCATAAAACCCGTAAAATTTTCCCGCCAGGCAAACTTAAATAAAGGCGGGACTCCGCCAAAGGCGGAGAAAGAAACATCTGATTGTATCGGTTGTTCAATGTGCGCTATTATATGCCCGGACTGTTGTATAGAAGTATATAAGTAGCGTAAAGCTAAAAGTGTAAAGCGTAAAGTTAAAACTAAAAGTTTAAAGTTTTGAGTTTTAAGTTTCAGTTTTTCGCTTTACGCCTTGCGTTTTGCGCTGATAAATTATGTCTACGAAGAAGATATTGATGACCGGTAATGAGGCAATGGCCGAAGGGGCTATTCAAGCAGGTTGCCGTTTCTATGCGGGTTATCCTATTACCCCGCAAAATGAATTTACTTCTTATATGGCAAAACGCATGCCTGAAGTAAACGGGATATTCATTCAAGCAGAGTCAGAATTGGCTGCTATAAATATGGTCTTTGGCGCTTCGGCAGCAGGCGCAAGGGCAATGACTTCTTCGTCGAGCCCTGGCATCAGCCTTAAGCAGGAAGGCATATCATACATCGCAGGCGCAGAGTTGCCCGCCGTAATTGTCAATGTAATGCGCGGGGGTCCCGGATTAGGCAATATCTGGCCTGCCCAGTCAGATTATTTCCAGGCTACGCGCCCAGGCCACGGAGATTATCATTCTATAGTTTTAGCACCTTATTCTGTTCAGGAAGCACACGAGTTTATGTTCCTGGGCTTTGATTTGGCAGATAAATATAGGACTCCGGCGATTGTTTTAAGCGATGGGATGCTGGGTCAGATGATGGAACCGTTGTTAGTTAGGAGTCGGGAGTTAGGAGTCGGGAGGGAAAAACTCCAAACTCCAAACTCCCTGCCTGTCCGGCAGGCAGGCAAACTCCAAACTAAATCATGGGCCCTCACCGGATGTAAAGGCAGAGAACCCAACATCGTAAAATCTTTTTATATGCTGGAAGGCGATTTAGAAAAGTTCAATCTCACCTTACAGAAAAAATACAAGGCTATCTGTCAGAAAGAACAGCGTTACGAAGGCTTATTTTTAGATGATGCTAAAATTATTTTAGTTGCCTACGGGACGATGGCAAGAATCGCAAAAAGCGCATTGCACAGTTTAAGGAAAAAAGGCAAAAAGATTGGGCTGATTCGCCCCATAACCCTCTGGCCTTTTCCTCAAAAACCCTTTACCCAATACTCAATGCCCCATACTCGATACTTAGTTATCGAGATGTCCTACGGCCAGATGCTTGAGGATGTGAGATTAGCTGTTAACGGAAAATCTCCGATAGAATTTTTAGGCCGCTCCGGAGGAGGAATACCTGCAGAAGAGGAGATCATTGATTTTGTAAACAGGCAATAAAAAAGGCTAGGTGTACTATGAAAAGAAAAGCTGAAAGAAAAGATTTTTCTGGCGAAGCCAAGATATGTCTCCTAGGTGAAGATATAGAGTTTAGTGCAACTATTCAAGATATAAGCTTATCGGGAATAAGGATTATAGTAACGGGAAGAATCGTAAAAGCCAATACGCTTATAGAAATAAAAATGTGTGTTGATGGAAGACCCATTCAGTGTAATGGTAGGGTTGCCTGGACTTTACCCCTAAGGCCAGGTTTTGGAGATATCATTTTATTCGATGCGGGTATTGAGTTGATAAATGTAATTCCGGAAGACTCGGAGTTTTTAAAAAAGTTTTGCGGTAGCTAATTAAAGAATGGAAAAGACGTTTAAAAAGCCACAAAGTTTAAGAGATATCTCAACGCATTATTGCCCTGGTTGCGGCCACGGAATAGCGCACAGGCTTATTGCCGAGGTAGTGGATGAGTTAGAAATCAGGGAGCGGGTTATCGGCGTTGCCCCTGTAGGCTGTGCAGTTATTGCCTATGATTACTGGGATTTTGATTGTTCTGAGGCAGCGCACGGCAGGGCATTGGCAGTTGCTACGGGAATCAAAAGAGTAAGGCCTCAAAATATAATATTTACTTATCAAGGAGACGGAGACTTGGCTGCTATCGGTACCAATGAGACAATACATGCAGCTAATCGCGGAGAAAATGTAACCGTAATATTTATTAACAATGCAATCTATGGCATGACCGGTGGCCAGATGGCGCCTACTACATTATTAGCTCAAAAGACAGTAACCTCTCCGGAAGGAAGGCAAGAGAGGCTTCATGGATATCCATTGAAGATTTCTGAGATCTTGGCGTCCTTGCGTGCAGTGAAATACGTTGAACGGGTTTCGCTAGATTCCCCAAAAGAGATTATTGAGGCAAAAAAAGCAGTAAAATTGGCTTTCCAAAATCAAATTGATAATATTGGTTTCTCATTAGTTGAGATTTTGTCTCCCTGTCCAACTTACTGGGACATGTCTCCTAAAGAAGCAATGGACTGGATAAGGGATGTAATGGCTAAAGAGTTTCCCTTGGGAAGGATTAAATGATAATAGTTAGGAGTTGGGAGTTAGGAGTTAATGTATGATAGAAAAAATTATTATAGCAGGGGCAGGCGGGCAGGGGATAATGTTGATGGGCAAGGTTTTGGCTAGCGCCTGCTTAAAAGAAAATAAACATGTAACCTGGATGCCTTCTTACGGTGCTGAGGTCAGGGGCGGGACCGCGCATTGCCTGGTGGTTATTTCAGATGAAGAAATTGGTTCTCCTTATATAAAGGAGGCCGATACCTTAATTATAATGAACGAGCCTTCTTGGAGGCGGTTTAAATCCAGAGTAAAAGAAAAAGGCTTATTAGTCGTTAATAGCTCTTTGGTTAAAAAAAATACTGAAAAGAATATGGGTGTATTGCAGCATCCATTTACAGATATAGCCTTGAAGTTAGGTAATATCAAAGTGGCTAATATGGTGGCCTTGGGGTGCTATATTGCTAAGAAGAAAATAATTAATGTAAGTAGCATCCTTGAGGTCATTAAAGAGATGGCACCGCAAGACAAAAAGAACCTCATCGCAATTAATAAGCAGGCATTAGAAGAAGGGTTAAAATTAAAATGATTAGAGTCCGCTTCGCACCTTCTCCTACCGGCAATCTTCATATTGGCGGAGCCCGCACGGCATTATTTAACTGGCTTTATGCACGCTCCAAAAGCGGACAATTTCTTTTAAGAATTGAGGATACGGATTTAAGCCGTTCCAAGAAAGAATACGTAGAGGAAATATTAAACAGCCTAAAATGGCTGGGTTTTGAATGGGATGAGGTATGTTATCAGAGCCAGCGGTTTGATATATATAGGGAGTATGCACAAAAAGCGTTAAAAGGAGGACATGCCTACATTGAAAAATCAGAATCCGGCAGAGAGGCGATAATCTTCAAAGTCGTGCCGCAGAAGGTAAAAATCAATGATTTGATCCACGGAGAAATAGAGTTTGATACCTCGGTTATAAAAGACCAGGTCCTGATTAAATCCGACGGAACCCCTACCTATAATTTTTCCTGCGTCGTGGATGACGCCCTGATGAAGATAAGCCACATCATAAGAGGGGACGACCACATTTCTAACACCCCCAAACAAATCCTTTTATATCAGGCGTTAGGATTCCCCCTGCCGGAATTTGCTCATCTGCCGTTAATACTGGCTAAAGAAGGCGGCAGGATGTCCAAAAGAAAAGGCGCCACCGCCATAACCGAATACCGCTCAATGGGCTATTTACCGAAAGCCTTAGTTAATTTCCTTATGCTTTTAGGCTGGTCTCCGGGAGATAACCGCGAGATTATTGGCATAGAGGAAGCAATAAAACTCTTTGATATAAGAAACGTTAACAAAGCCGCCGCGGTGATGGACCTGGATAAACTCGACTGGATAAACAACCAATATCTTAAGAATGAGGACCCGGCGAGCTTAACGGAGGCGGTTATTCCTATGCTGGTCGAGAAGAAATATATAGATAAAGATAAATTTGATAAAGATTATATCCTTTCCCTGGTAAAACTATTTCAGCCGCGTCTTACGGTGTTAAATGATTTTGTGGACTGGGCGGACTTTTTCTTTCTGAAAGATATTACCATTGACCCAGAGGCCAAGCAGAAATATCTCGCCCGGGATCTCTCAAAAGAATTTAAACTTTTTATTGACAGATTAGACAAATTGGATAAATTTGATATTGTTACCATTGAAGCGGGTTTCCGGGAATTAGTAAAGGAATTGAATATCGAAGCAAAAGCGCTTATTCATCCTATCAGGGTAGTTCTGACGGGTAAAACAATCGGCCCTGGATTATTTGAGGTAATATATTATTTGGGTAAGGAACGGACACAGGAAAGATTATCTAAATTTATTAAAAAGGAGCGAACATGACCGTTAAGGCAAAGGTTACAGTATTGCTCGTTTTATTTTTTAGCACCATATTGATTACCGGCTGTCAGACAATTAAGGGCGTGGCCCAGGGCGCATCGGAAGGGATAAAAAAGGACTGGCAGGCTATTACCGGAGCTGACGAGAAAATGCGCGAAGTCCTTTGGTAATATAGCGCTTAAAGAAAGATTTACTCTGTTGTCCCTTGGAGATTTTTTATTTGTGGCACTAAGTGAGTATCGACTCTAATTTATATCTCTGAGGGACACTTTTTGGAAATTAGGTTCCCCTCAGCAGCCAACTTACTATATTCTTAATCTCCGCTACCTTTAAATGGTTAATATTAAAACAAATCTTATACAACGTTCCATAATATTTATAATTCTTACTTATTTCTTAATAGCCTCTTCACTGTTTTTGGATAAATTAGAACTAAGTCATGACGAAGCTAGAATTGGTGTCAATGCTTTGAATTTAATATCACTACCAGTACAGTTTATGAGGCTGAGACCATTAAATTCGCTAACAATGTTTAATACCCATAAAGGAAGCGTAGCCGCTTTCCCAGAAGCCCTATTTTTTCTCATATTCGGTAAAAGTGTCTTTAATCTAAGGTTTGTGCAGGTCTTATTTTCTTTAGGAAGCCTGATATGTATTTATTATATCTGCAGCCGTCATTTTAATAGAATAGTG
>JAPLLU010000135.1 GCA_026387385.1 Candidatus Omnitrophota bacterium | reverse complement strand
ATATAACCAATATTTTACAAAAAGGCGTGTATAAAGTTGAAGGAGACCTACGCCGGGACATCTCGCAAAATATTAAGAGATTAATGGATATCGGCTCTTGGAGAGGATTGCGTCATAGAAAAGGCCTTCCGGTCAGAGGTCAGCGCACAAGAACAAACGCACGTACAAGGAAGGGGCCTCGTAGGGGCGGAATGTCCGTAATGAAGAAGAAGGCCGAGCCGGTTGCTAAGGCTCCAGTTAAGCCAGCGAAATAATATCTTAAAGGAGTTAAGATGGCAACTAAAGAAAAAGCAAAAAAGAAAAAGATAGCCAAGGGCATCACGACGGGAATAGCTCATATCCAGGCAAGTTTTAATAATACTATAATTACTATAACGGATAAGCAGGGTAATACGTTAGCCTGGTCTGCTCCCGGTATCGTAGGTTACAGTGGTTCTAAGAAATCTACGCCTTTTGCTGCCCAGATAGCAGCAACTGATGCAGCGAGAAAAGCGAAGGAGATCGGGATTAAAGAAGTGGATGTGTATGTAAAAGGCCCGGGCTTCGGCAGGGAATCTGCAATTAGAGCACTTCAGGCCGCAGGGCTTACCATTACTTCTATAAAGGATGTTACTCCTATCCCGCATAACGGATGTCGTCCTAAAAAGAAGAGGAGAGTGTAAACTTAAAATGGCTCGATATATAAAAGGGGTTTGTAGATTATGCCGCAGGGAGGGCGAAAAGTTATTTTTAAAGGGGCCACGCTGCTCTACGCAAAAATGCTCAATTTCAAAAAGAAGCTATGCCCCCGGACAACACGGTTCAAATAGTAGACGAAAACTTTCTAACTACGGTTTACAGTTAAGAGAAAAGCAGAAAGTAAAAAGGATGTACGGTGTCTTAGAAAGACAATTCCGCAGATATTTTAAAATTGCCTCAAAGACTAAAGGCGTCACAGGGAAAGTATTATTGCAATTATTGGAGAGGAGACTGGATAACGTAATATTCAGATTAGGAGCGGGCGTTTCGCGGTCACAGGCGAGGCAAATTGTCCGTCACAATTTTGTATACGTAAATTCTATACGTGTGAATATCCCCTCTTATTTAGTAGATAAAGACAACATCATTCAAATAAAAGCGAAAGATAAGTCACAAAAGAAAATAAGGGAGAATTTAGAACTCTCTCAGGAAAGAAGCGTACCTTCGTGGTTAGAATTCAATGCTTCTGAGCTGAAGGCAATAGTCTTAAGGCTTCCCGAAAAGGAAGATATACAACAGCCGATTCAGGAACAGTTGATTGTAGAGTTGTATTCTAAGTAGTAAATTAAGGTTTCAGGGTCGATAGACAATAGTCTATAGTCGATAGTAAATAAATACTACGGGCCATTGACCATGGACTAAAAGACCCGTGAATTTTTAGATCTTTGTTTACAAGTCAACAGGAGGATTAAATGGGCATTAAATGGAGAGATTTTCAATTGCCAAAGAGATTGGAATGTGATGAATCTACTTACACCAATACCTATGGTAAATTTACCGCAGCCCCGTTCGAAAGGGGTTATGGAGTAACGCTGGGAAATTCCTTAAGGCGGGTTTTACTTTCTTCAATAGAAGGGAGTGCCGTAACTTCGGTCAAGATTACAGGAGTGCAACATGACTTTTCAACTATACCAGGAGTACTTGAGGACGTAACGGAGATAATATTAAATTTAAAGAGCCTGGTATTAAATTCACATTCTAAAATACCAAAGACGATATATTTAAAAAAGGATACTAAAGGCGAGGTGAAAGCAAGCGATATAGAGGTTGATGAGACGATAGAGATTATCAACCCAGACTTACACATCGCTACCTTAACAAAAGATGTAAAGTTTCATGTTGAAATGGAAGTAGCAAGAGGAAGGGGTTACGTCCCGCAAGAATTGAATAAAAAAGAGGATTCTTCGATAGGTGTCATTGCCATAGATTCCATATTTACACCGGTTAAAAAAGTAAATTTCTATGTTGAAAATACGCGCGTGGGCCAAAGGACTGACTATGATAAAGTAATATTAGAGATACGGACCAACGGCGCGATAAGCCCCAAAGATGCCTTATTGTATGCTTCTAATATTCTGCAAAGGCATTTGGATATCTTTGTCAATTTTGGCCAATTGCCAGAAGAAATTGAAGAAGAGCCGGAGATGACTAAAGAAGAGAAAGCTCTCTATGAAAAATTAAAACTCCCTATATCTGAGCTTGAATTATCTGTAAGAAGCTCAAATTGTTTAAGAGAAGCAAATATTAAGACTATCGTTGAACTAGTAAAGAAATCTGAAGAGGAGATGCTCGGTTTTAAGAATTTCGGTAAAAAGTCATTAACGGAGATAAAAGAATTGCTTGCCGGCATGAGTTTAACTTTGGGCATGCAAGTAGAATCTAAAAAACTAAATAAATCTTAAAAAGAGATGAGGCATAGAAAATCGAGGTTACAATTAAACCGTTTTACGAGCTGGAGAAAGGCGACGCTGGTAAGTTTAACAAAGAATTTACTTATACACGAGCGCATCAAGACTACAAAGACAAAGGCCAAGGCGGCAAGGCCAGTGATAGAAAAACTTATTTCTTTAGGGAAGAAAAATACGCTTTCGGCAAAAAGACAGGCGTTTCGTGTACTGCAGGACCATAAGTTAGTCAGTTTGCTTTTTAGCGACATCGCGCCGCGATTTGGCAATAGAATAGGCGGTTATATAAGAATTCTTAATCTGGGCGCAAGGAGAGGCGACAATGCTAAAATGGTGATCTTAGAGCTTATTGAAATCAGAAAGAAAAAGCCTAAAAAGATTAAACCTGAGGCCGAAAAAAAACAGGAGCATGAACCAGAAATAACTAAAGAGGAGCCTCTTGAAGAAAAGAAACCTAAGACCGATGTAGCCGTTAAGGAAAAACCGCCAATTGTTAAAAAACCCGGTAAGAAATTCTTAGGAGGGTTGCGGAGTATATTCAAAAAAGAGAGGGACTCTTTATAATCAAGATATCTCGATGCCGACAATCAGTAGACTGGCAAATCGTTTAACAAAAATAAATCCTTCCTCTACTCTGGCGATAACTTCAAAAGCAAAGAAATTAAAGGCTGAAGGACATGATGTTGTAAATTTTGCTGCCGGGGAAACAGACTTTGATACTCCGGGCTTTATTAAAGACGCAGCTATAGAAGCGATTAAATCCGGCTTTACCAGATACACTCCCACCACAGGTACACAAGAGCTAAAAAAACTAATTTCAGAGAAATTTAATAAAGATAACTCCCTAAACTACGAACCAAACCAAATTGTCGTTTCCTGCGGAGCCAAGCATTGCATATTCAACACGCTGCTAGCCTTAATTAATAGCGGTGATGAAGTATTGATACCTTCTCCTTTCTGGGTAAGTTATCCTGAGATGGTGAACCTATGTGAAGGAACACCCCGTTTTATCAAGACGGACCCCAAGAACAACTTTAAGATGACAATCGGTGATTTGGAAAAGAGCATCAGTCCTAAAACCAAATTACTTATAGTCAACTCTCCCTCTAATCCTACGGGATGCGTCTATAACGCAGAAGAACTAAAAGCAATAGCCAAAATCTGCGTGAAAAACAACATTTTTGTTATATCGGATGAGATCTACGAGAAGCTTACTTACGACAATTTAAAGCATGTTTCTATCGCTTCATTTGGAAAAGATATTTACGATTTGACGATCACTGTTAACGGTGTCTCGAAGAGCCATGCCATGACCGGATGGCGTATCGGATATCTCGGAGGCCCTTCTGATATAGTCAGCGCTATATCTAATTTACAAGACCATTCTACATCAAACCCCGCATCAATCAGCCAAAAAGCAGCCCAGGCAGCATTAAGTGCTCCGGATGAATTTTCAAATAAACTACTGCTGGAATTTCAGAAGAGGAGAGATTACATTGCTGAAAGGCTAAAAAGAATCAAGCTTTTGGGTTTTATCCTCCCGCAAGGGGCATTTTATTTGTTCTCGGACATCTCAAAGACCAAATTAGATTCTCTGACTTTTGCGAGGCGCATTCTCGATGAGATATCCGTAGCCGTAATACCGGGAGAAGGATTTGGCAGAGATGACTATGTGCGCATAAGTTTTGCTACCAGTACGGAACAAATAAAAAAAGGCATGGATAGGATAGAGGGCTGGCTGGATAAATTATAGATACAAGAGTAGGTAGTATGTAGTAGGTAGGCATTAGGCTGTTTCCTACATACTAAATGCTACCTACTACCTACTAAAAGATGGGCAAGACGATAGCAGAGAAAATTTTAAGCGCACATGCGGGAAAGAACTTATCCGCTGGTGATTTTGCTATTTGCAAGGTTGATTTTGCCTTTGGCCAGGACGGGACATCTTCTATTATAATAGACAGAATTAAGGAGTTTGGAACGGATAAGCTTAATACGAAGTTCTGTATGGTTATCGATCACAATGCTCCTTCTCCCAGCGAAGGGGTATCCAGGATCCATAAAAAAATGCGTAATTTTAGCGAGGAATATGAAACCTTACTTTACGAAGCTGGTTGCGGTGTCTGTCACCAAGTAATTCCTGAATCCGGCGAAATAAAGCCGGGGGATCTGGTTTTAGGCGCTGATTCTCATACCTGCACTTACGGTGCCCTGGGGGCTTTTTCCACCGGCGTAGGGTCAACTGATTTAGCTGCGACCCTTGCCACTGGAGAAAACTGGTTTAAGGTCCCAGAGACCATTAAGATAATAATAAAAGGAAAAATACCAAAAGGAGTATTTGCCAAGGATATAATTCTTCACATTATCACAGATATCAAAGCTGACGGAGCAACTTACAATGCGATTGAGTTTTCGGGCCCGGTGGTTGATAGATTAGATATGGATAGCCGTTTTACTATATGTAATATGGTAGTAGAGATGGGGGCAAAGGTCGGCTTTATGCCTGTGGATAAGAAGACATTATATTGGCTTAAAGGCACAGCTGCCAAGAATATAAAATTTAAATCCGTTTGTGCCGATAAAGATGCTGAATACATAAAAATATTAGAGTATAATATATCTGCATTAAGCCCTCAGGTATCAAGGCCGCACGCAGTGGATAATGCCGTATCAGCCAGTAAGTTAAAAGGCATAAAGATAAACGAGGCATTTTTAGGGACATGTACTAACGGAAGGCTGCAGGATTTTAAAATAGCAGCTTCGATATTGAAATCAAAAAAGATTGCTTCAGGGGTAAAGTTTATTATTGCCCCATCCTCGCGCAGGATATTCTTAGAAGCCCTGAGTTTAGACCTTATAGATGTATTTATTAAGTCAGGGGCGGTAATTGTTGCGCCTGGCTGCGGTCCTTGCGTAGGAACGCATAATGGCATACCTGCGGACGGAGAAATAGTAATTTCCACGGCCAACAGAAATTTTAAGGGCAGGATGGGTAACCCCAATGCTTTTATATACCTTGCATCGCCGGCAACTGTGGCTGCATCAGCTGTAAAAGGCAGGATTGCCGATCCGCGTGAATTTTTATAATTAACCTAATGGGTAAGAATAGATAAATATAAAGGAGGCGGTTATGGATATACGCCAGTTACTTGCGTTATGCATTGAAAAAAAGGCATCAGATTTACACCTTACGGAAAAAGAGCCGCCCATATTACGCATTGACGGCAAACTGCACCGTATGAACACAGAGATTTTGAATAGAGAGGAATTAAAGAAAATGATTTATAGCATACTGACTAACCCTCAAAAGGAGTCATTCGAGCAGAGATTAGAGCTGGATTTTTCTCTTGCCCTGCCGGGTATGGATAGATTCCGGGCCAATATGCATATGCAGAGAGGCTCAGTAGAAATAGCCTTTAGAAGGGTGCCCCTGGTCATACCCACAATCGAAGAGTTGGGCCTGCCGCCAGTAGTCATAGATATGGCGCGTAAGCCTAACGGACTTGTATTGGTTACCGGGCCTACCGGCGTAGGTAAAACTACGACCTTGGCTGCGATGATAAATCTTATTAATAGTGAAAGAGAATGTTTAATTGTCTGTATCGAAGACCCGATTGAATTTATATTCACCAATAAAAAAAGCGTAATTAAGCAAAGAGAAGTCTACGCAGACACGCAGTCTTTCTCTGAAGCCTTAAAACATACACTCAGGCAGGACCCAAATGTTATTGTTGTAGGAGAGATGCGCGACTTAGAGACTATATCGACTACTCTGACTGCAGCAGAAACAGGGCACCTCGTGTTAGCAACTCTGCATACGCCTGATGCGCCTCAGACCATTGAAAGAATTATTGACGTATTCCCTCCTCACCAGCAGCAGCAGGTCAAACTGCAGCTGGCAGATTGTTTACAGGGAGTCTTGTCTCAGCTATTGCTTCCTCATGCATCGGGACAAGGACGCGTAATGTCAATGGAGGTGATGATAGCTACTCCCGGCATAAGGAATCTTATTCGCGAACAACAAATTGAACAGATACCCACGCTTATGCAGACAGGCAGTCAATTTAACATGAAGACAATGGATAAATCTTTAAAAGAGCTATTTCAGAAAGGGCTTATCACCTTAGATACGGCAATGTCTAAGGTTAAGAACACCGAAGAATTTAAGCAGTTGTAAACATGAAAATAAACGGAAAAAGTATCAGCTTGGGAGACAATATAAATACAGACTTTATTATTTCCGGAAGGTATAAATTCTCGATAACCGATATAAAGGAATTGTCTAAGCACATAATGGAGGATATCGACCCAAACTTTCCTGCAAAGATAATTCCGGGAAAAAGTATTATTGTAGCGGGTAAGAATTTCGGAATGGGCTCATCCCGCGAGCAGGCGCCTCTGGTAATAAAAGAGTCGGGAATTGCAGCTATTTTAGCTAAGACTTTTGCGCGTATATTTTACCGGAATAGTTTTAATATAGGCCTTCCTTTAATCGAAGTAGATACGGATAAAATAGCAGAAGGCGATAACTTGGAAATAGATTTGGATAGCGGAATCGTAAAAAATTTAAATAAAAAAACTCAGCTTAAGATAAAGCCCTTACCAGTATTTATGCAGGATATATTAAGAGAGGGCGGACTGGTTAACTATATAAAAAAATTCGGCAAACTAAAAATAAGTGAAGCCACAACTTAGCTAGCGCAAGCGAAGCTAAGTTGTTGGCTGAAACTTACCCCTCACTTAAGAAAGCAATAAAATTGGTTATTACTGCTGAGTGAGGGGTTATCCCTGTTCGCTTAGGCTCACAGGGATTTCGGTAAACCAAAGCTTTAGGTGCTCAATTCGCACAATAACTTACGTCACACTTTGTGTTCCGTAAGTTATGTGCTCATTTATTATGATGCATAAAATAACTTTGATACCAGGAGACGGAATAGGGCCGGAGGTATCGCTTGCGGCAAAGAGATGTATTGAGGCAACCGGAGTTAAAATATCCTGGGAAGAAGCCATCGCCGGAGAGGATGCCCTGAAAAAATACGGCGAGCTTTTACCCCGCGCTACCCTGGAAAGTATTAAGAAAAATAAGGTTGCCATAAAAGGCCCCATTGTTACTCCCATCGGCGAAGGTTTTCGTTCGGTAAATGTGGCGATAAGGCATGCCCTGGACTTATATGCCTCGGTAAGGCCGGCAAAAATATACCGGGGGGTAAGGAGTCTTTATAAAGATATAGATTTAGTAGTGATAAGGGAAAACAGCGAAGATTTATACGCAGGTATTGAGTTTGAAGAAGGCAGGCCCGAATCAAAAAATCTGATTAAAGAGATAGAAAAATACAGTAATAAGAAAATCCGCTTGGATTCCGGGATATCTATAAAATCCATCTCAAGATACGCATCGGAGAGGATCGTAAGGTTTGCTTTTGAATACGCCCTAAAATTTAACCGCAAGAAAGTCACGATTGTGCACAAGGCGAATATTATGAAGTTTACAGACGGGCTCTTTTTGAAAACCGGCCGCGAGGTTGCTAAAGATTACAAGGATAGAATAATCTTTGAAGAAGCAATCGTTGATAATATGGCCATGCAGCTTGTGCAGAAGCCGCAAAATTACGATTGCCTGGTCCTGCCTAATCTCTACGGAGATATAATCTCAGATTTGTGTGCTGGTTTAGTCGGAGGTTTGGGTGTAGCCCCCGGAGCAAACATCGGCAATGAGATGGCGGTGTTTGAGGCAGTACATGGTTCAGCGCCAAAATACAAAGGCCTGAATAAGGTTAATCCTACCGCTATGATTTTATCCGGCGTACTTATGCTGAGATATATAGGGGAAGGTAAAGCAGCGGATAGGCTGGAGGAGGCAGTAAAAGAAGTCTTAAGCGAAGGTAAATTCGTTACCTATGATTTAAAAGCTGACCGCAATGACCCCACAAGCGTAGGTACTCAAGAGATGGCCGACGCAATTATTGCCGAGTTAAAATAAGATTAGCGTAGAGCTAAAAGCGAAAAGCGCAAAACTCCTGCCTGCCGGCAGGCAGGAAAGTTTAAAACTAATAACTCAAAACTCCCAACTCATAACTCAAAACTTTATCATATTATGAAGATATCTATAATCGGTGCAGGTAATATTGGTGGATTGACCGCCATGCGTCTGGCTGAGTCTGGTTTTGTAGAGATTGTCCTGGTCGATTTAGTTAAGGACCTATCTCAAGGAAAGGCCTTTGATTTAGAAGATGCAAGGGAAATCTTAAAGTATAATTACAATATTCAAGGAACAGGCGATATTAAAAAAATAGAGAATTCAGATATTGTTATAGTTACGGCTGGTCTGACCAGAAAACCGGGCATGAGCCGTGAAGACTTGCTAACCAAGAATGCCCAGATACTGAAAGAAATATGCGTCAATATCAAAGAATTAGCCAGGGATTCCGTTGTTATCATTGTTACTAATCCAGTTGATTTGATGACTTATTTAGCTTTGAAAATCACGGGGTTTAAGAATTCAAAGATAATCGGCATGGGCGCTAGCTTAGACGCATCCAGGTTTGCTAATCTTATTAGCCAGGAATTGAATATCCCGGTTACGGAAGTTGAGGCCATCGTAATCGGTGCCCATGGCGAAGGGATGCTGCCTTTATCCCGATTTACTAATATAAAAGGAGTTCCGTTAACTAAGTTTATGGATAATGCGACCATAGATGCCTTGATTAAGAAAACTGTAACCCGTGGCGCAGAGATAGTTTCTCTATTAGGCAGCACAAGCGCTTACTTCGCTCCTTCGGCAGCAATAACAGAGATTGTTAAGGTTATCCTAAAAGATGAAAAACGTATTTTAGGGGTCTCGGCTTATTTAAACGGCGAATACGGCATAAAGGATATCTGTATTGGTGCGCCCTGTCGTATAGGCAGAGAAGGTATCGAAAAAATCATCGAATTAGAATTAGATAATAAGGAAAAAGAAATTTTTCTTAAATCTGCCGAATCCATCAGGAGACTAACCCCACAACTGATTAATTAGTCATGTATGACCTGACCGTAGTTGGCGCAGGCTGGGCAGGATTTAATGCTGCGGCCAGAGCTAGAGATTTAGGGCTCAAAGTAGCTCTCATTGAAAAGGCTTTTATCGGAGGAACTTGCTTAAACCGCGGCTGCATCCCCACCAAAACATTAATACAATCCGCCAAGATTTATTCCCTTATCAGGAAATCCAAAGACTTCGGGATAGACCTAGCTAGCCCCGACCTAAATTTCTTAAAAATCCAAGAAAGAAAAAATAAAATTATACTACAACTGCGCAGCGGCATGCAACTTATGCTTAAGGGAATAGATTATTTTAATAGCGAAGCGGATATTTTAACGAACGAAGAATTAAAAGTTGCAAATCAAACCATTAAAACAAAGTTTATCATTATTGCTACAGGCTCAAAACCAGCCCAGTTAAGTAAGCTGAAATTCGACGCAAGAAAAATTATTTCCAGTGACCAGATATTAGATATAACAGAAGTACCGCACTCACTCATGATTATCGGAGGTGGAGTGATAGGTTGTGAATTTGCCAGTCTGTTTTCTGCTTTAGGTTGTCAGGTTTCCATAGCGGAGAAGATGCCCCAACTTTTACCGGGGATAGACAAAGAGTTGTCAAAAAAGATTGAGTCCGTATTTAAAAAGAAAGGGATCAGGGTAAGCACGGGTATTGATGCCGAGAGCCTTAATCTAAGCAATTACGATTTAACATTATTGTCTATAGGAAGAGCGCCTAGCGTGCAGGGTCTTAATCTGGATAGAGTAGGAGTTAAGTTAGAAAAGGAAAGAATTATTGTAGATGAACATCTTAAAACCAATATCCCCAATATCTATGCGGCGGGAGATTGTACGGCTAAAATCATGCTTGCGCATTATGCTGCTTATCAGGGCCGCATTGCCGCAGGCAATATCGCAAATATCGCTACGCCATCCAGGGCAAACGATGCCAACATCCCTAACTGTATCTTTACTGACCCGGAGATAGCCACTATAGGGTTAAGCGAAGAAGACGCCAAGCTTAAATGCGGTGATATAAAAATAAATAAGTTTTTCTTCCTGGGTTCCGGGATGGCGCATATAATAGATGAAACCGATGGGTTCATTAAAATACTTTCCGATAAGAAAACTGATGAGATAATAGGAGCCCATATAATCGGCCCTAAAGCAACAGAACTGATTGGTATTTTGACTGTCGCAATACAATCTCGCCTTAAACTAGCCCAGATTAGAGAAACGATATTAGCTCATCCCACCTTATCAGAAACAATAACCGATAGCTTAAGAGAAAATCATGGAATTTGAGATATTTGATTTGGGTTTGGTAGATTTTAAAGAATCCCTAGAGTTTCAAAAAGGGGTATTTGGGTACGTAAAAAGCGGGAGCTTTAAATCGGCGCTGGTTTTATGCAGGCATCTTCCGGTAATCACCCTGGGAAGGCGGGCTTTAATGGAAAATATCAGGGTTTCTGAAGCGGAATTAAACAGTAAGGGGATCCAGATATATTCGATAGAGCGGGGAGGAGATGTAACTTATCACGGACCCGGACAGATTACCGCCTATCCTATATTTGACCTCGGGCGCCTAAAGAAAGACGTACATTTATTTTTAAGGCAATTAGAGCAGGTAGTAATAGATTTATTATCTGACTTTGGAATAAAAGGGATAAGATGCTCCGGCCTTACTGGGGTATGGGTTGGTAAACAGAAGATTGCCTCAATTGGAATAGCGATTAGGAGTTGGATAACTTTTCATGGGCTAAGCATCAATATCAAAAAAGACGACCTGGATAACTTTCGTCTTATTCGGCCTTGCGGAATGGATATAGAGATGACCTCGTTAGAGACAATATTAGGAAGAGAAATAGAGGCTGATACAATAAAAGACATTCTTATTAGGAGATTTGAATACGCCTTTAATCTTAAGGCGTCCTGTCTCTCATAAATTAAGGAAGAAGAGTAATTAGGGGGATAGAGGAGGTTAAAATGACTAAAGTGGTTTTGCCCGAGCTAGCAGAAGGTGTTGATAAGGCAATTGTTTCTTATTGGTATTTTAAAGAGGGAGAAAAAGTGAATGAGAAAGATGACCTTGTAGAAATTACTACAGATAAGGCCACTTTTAATCTGCCCAGCCCCTGCTTGGGAACAGTAGCGGAAATATTTTTCCACGCAGGCGATACGGTAAATGTCGGAGAAACCCTGGGTATTATCGAAGAAATTCAGTAGTTTATATCGTCTTTAACTAAAATACTTTGACAAATACAGTACTTTAATATATATTAAAGTACTAAAATATATAGGGGGTTTTTTATGAACAAGATGAGCATCAAAGATATTGATTTAAAGAATAAAATTGTATTGGTGAGGGCGGACTTTAATGTGCCTCAGGATGAAAACTTTAATATTACCGACGATACGCGCATAAAGGCGACTCTGCCTACGATAAAGTATTTATTAAAGAACGGCATAAAAAAAATTATACTCATGAGTCATTTGGGTAGGCCTGATGGCAAGGTCGTGGCAAAGTACAGCCTAAAACCGGTAGCGGAAAGGCTAAGAGAGCTATTGGCAGAGCCGGTAAAATTCCTGAATGATTGCGTAGGAGATAACATTAGAAAAGAAATTGACGCATCGAAGGAAAGAGTTGTTCTTTTAGAGAATCTAAGATTTCACGCAGAAGAAGAGGCAAATGACGCCAATTTTGCAAAACAGCTTGCGTCTTTAGCTGATGTCTTTGTTAATGATGCCTTTGGGACCGCGCACCGCGCGCATGCCTCTACGGAAGGTGTGGCTCACTATCTTAAGGCAGTAGCCGGTTTTCTCTTAGAGAAAGAGATTGAATATTTAGGCAACGCCATACAGAATCCCGAACAGCCCTTCATGATTATTTTAGGAGGGGCGAAGGTTTCCGACAAAATAGGCATGATTGAAAACTTGCTTCCTAAATGTAATACTATTTTAATCGGTGGAGGGATGGCTTATACATTTTTAAAGGCACAAGGCAAATCCATCGGTAATTCTAAATTAGAGAAAGATAAACTCGAATTAGCCAAGAATATATTAGACAAGGCCGCTATGCTTAAGAAAGAAATTGTCTTGCCCGTAGACCACCTGGTTGTAGATAGTATTGATGCAAAAGCCAAAACGCTGGTGGTAGGGGAAAATATACCCGACGGTAAAATCGCTGTTGATATCGGGCCGAAAACTACAGCCTTGTTTAAGAAGAAACTAGAAGATGCAAGAACAATAGTCTGGAATGGGCCTTTAGGGATATTCGAAATGGAGGCATTTAGCTACGGCACACAAGAAGTAGCCAAATTTATCAGTACTCTTAAAGCAACTAGTATTATCGGGGGCGGCGATACTGCCGCAGCCATGGCTAAATTTAAGTTAGAAGATAAGATGACCCACATTTCAACCGGAGGGGGAGCCAGTTTAGAATTTTTAGAGGGTAAAACCCTGCCGGGTATAGCCGCATTAGCTGATAAATAATATGAGAAAGACAATTATTGCCGGAAATTGGAAGATGTATAAGACAATTACGCAAGCCATAGAGTTGGCTAATGGCTTAAAGAGAGAGCTATTTGTTCTAGACAGCCAAAAAATTGATATCGTTATCTGCCCTGCGTTTACTGTTTTGTCTGAAGTCGCTGAAGTAATAGCTGATTCCAATATCCAGTTAGGTGCCCAGGATGTGTACTGGCAGCAAGAGGGGGCGTTTACCGGAGAGATTTCGCCTGTTATGATTAAAGATGCCGGATGCCAATTTGTAATTATCGGACATTCAGAAAGAAGGCAGTATTTTCAAGAAACCAACGAATCCGTGAATAAAAAGTTAAAGGCAGCCATAAAGTATGGCCTTACGCCAATAGTCTGCGTAGGGGAGACTTTAAGCGAAAGAGAAAACGCTAAGACTTTTGAGGTATTGGATGACCATATCCAAAATGGCTTAAAAGATATAGACGAGGAGAACTTATTAAAAATCGTTATTGCCTATGAGCCGGTCTGGGCCATTGGTACGGGTAGAACCGCTACAGCTACCCAAGCCGAGGAAGCCCAAAAATATATTAGGGTTCTTTTAGGAAAGATGTATAATAAAAATACAGCCGATAAGATAAGGATACAATACGGAGGCAGCGTAAAGCCAGAGAATATTGTTGAGTTACTGAAAGAGCCCGATGTCGACGGAGCTTTAGTCGGAGGCGCAAGCCTTGAGGTTGAGACATTCGCCGACATTGTAAAAAAATCCAGCGAGGTTAAGAAATAATGAGTTTAATAATTGCTATACACGTAATCGTATGTATTTTGTTGATCGGTATTATTCTGATTCAGGCAGGTAGAGGCGGGGGTTTAGTAGAAGGCTTTTCAAGCGTAGAATCGATGTTTGGGACAAAGACAAACACATTTCTTACGCGCACAACCACGGTATTATCCACTTTATTCCTGGTTACGTGCCTTAGTTTAGCCTTCTTCTCTGCGAAGCAGAGCCGTTCTTTAATGCAAGGCATAGTGACACAGGAACAACGAGAGCAGCCTTCTTTAAAGCCGACCCCGGTTACGGAAAAGACTGCTGGCGAGTCTCAGCTCGCGCCAACTCAAGCTGTACAAGAAAATATACCTAAACAGGAAGCCGCTCAACAGGGAGTTACCGAAACGGTTACTCAGGAGGCACCGAAATCTGAATAATTTGGTCGCTATCTTCTAGTTTGAGTAACTGTTAGATTAAACTACCATTTCCAGTGGTAGTTTTTTTATAAGGAGAACATTTTAAGTTGAATAAAAAAATATTCTGGATTTTTGCATTAAGCAGCGCTGTTTACTTTACCCAGGGAATAGAGGGCCTTCCTTCTCAAGGTTTATTCTACTACCTCAAAGAAACCCTTCATTTTTCTCCCGAAAAAATAATGGTTATCAGCAGTATTACCATCTCTGCCTGGTTGGTAAAACCGCTTATAGGCTATGTTATTGATAATTTTCTCCATAAAAAGGCCTGGATTTTCCTTGCTCTCTTACTCGATATAATCCTGGTTTTATTTGTAGGATTACTGCAGTTACCACTGGTTATCCTCGTCACCATATTAATCCTAAATTCCACTGATGCTGCCTTTCGGGATGTGGCAGTAGACGGGATTATGTGCGTAGAGGGGAAAAAGTACAATGCCACCGGAAAGATTCAAAGTATCCAATGGATATCTATTTCCATAGCCGGGTTACTTACGGGAATAGGAGGGGGGATTATTGCCGAAAAATGGGGATACCGGGCAGCATTCTTAAGCCTCATCCCTATTTATCTACTCGTAGGAATCCCCGCGTATTTTTATAAGGAAGATGAAGTTCTCCAGAACAAAACTTCCACCTCCTTATTTTCAGATTTTAAAAATTTATTTGACCATAAGAAATTACTCATTGTGGGGTTTTTTATATTTCTCTATAAGTATTCTCCTTCTTTCGGGACACCGCTTTTTTTCATCCAAAGAGATACCTTTAAATGGGGCAAAATCTGGATAGGGGCTTTGGGTACAATCAGCACGGTTTTCGGAATTGTGGGCTCATTAATTTATTATAGAGTCAGCAAGAAGATAAATATTAAAAAGTGGCTATTTATATCAGTATTCTTAGGAGCCCTGACCTCTTTAAGTTACCTTT
>JAPLLU010000141.1 GCA_026387385.1 Candidatus Omnitrophota bacterium | reverse complement strand
TTTGGCTAAAAAGCATAAGCCCAAAATTATTTTAGCCGGGGCCTCGGCATATCCGAGGAGAATAGATTTTAAAGAATTTCGTAAAATCGCAGATAAAGTAGGCGCTTATTTATTTGTGGATATGGCGCATATCGCAGGCCTGGTTGCGGCAGGAGTACATCCTTCTCCGGTACCTTATGCGGATTTTGTTACCTCTACTACCCATAAGACGCTAAGGGGGCCGCGGGGAGGATTTATCATTTGTAAAAAGCAATTCGCTAAAATAATCGATTCAGAAATGTTTCCCGGCATACAAGGCGGGCCCTTAATGCACGTTATTGCGGCTAAGGCCGTGGCTTTTCGTGAAGCTATGACCCCTAAGTTCAGGGCTTATCAAAGGCAGATAGTTAAGAATGCCCGGGAACTCGCCAGAAGTTTATCCAAAAAAGGCTTCCGGATTGTCTCCGGAGGCACTGACACGCACTTAATTCTCGTAGATTTAACCGAGAAAGCTATTACAGGCAGGGACGCATCAGAAGCCTTAGAACACGCAGGTATTACCGTAAATAAGAACCTCATACCTTTTGATAAAAAGGGTGCAGGTACAACCAGCGGCATACGCCTGGGAACAGCAGCGGTAACCACCAGGGGCATGAAAGAGTTTCATATGCGCCAAATAGCGCAATTTATAGATGAAGCAGTTGATGCAAGCAGCGATATGGAGAAATTAAAGGAGATTAAAAGAAGGGTCTTAGGATTAACCAAAAAGTTTCCGCTGTATCGAGAATTACTAAAATAATATGAGCCCCGCCCTTCCTAAGGGTGGGGTTAAACAAAGAAGGAAGAGCAGGTGAGCAAGAAAAAAGATTATCATAAACGTCCATCTTCGTCAAGACTTCGGCGGACTGTCCACCGAAGCTTTAGCGAAGGTGGGCGGCCAAGTTGGGATGAGTACTTTTTAGAGGTAGCAAATCTGGTTGCAAAGCGCGCAACCTGTTTAAGGCGCCGGGTGGGAGCGGTTCTGGTAAAAGATAAAAAGATTCTCTCTACCGGTTATAATGGCTCACCCTCAGGACTCAAGCACTGCCTTGATATAGGCTGCATCAGAGAAAAGTTGAAGATTCCTTCGGGAGAGCGCCATGAACTCTGCAGGGGCCTCCACGCAGAACAGAATGTACTGCTTCAGGCAGCGCTGTACGGAATAAGCACCAAAAATAGCATTCTCTATATAACTAATCAACCCTGTGTAATTTGTGCCAAGATGCTCATCAATGCCGGTATCAGAGAGATCGTTATTTCTGATGGTTATCCGGATGAATTGGCAAGGAAGTTCCTGAAAGAAGCAAAGATAACGGTAAGAAAATTAAAAGCTTAAAGTTAAAAGCGTAAAGCGCCTGCCTGCCGGCAGGCAAGAAAAACTAAAACTTAGAACTAAAAACTTTTTTAAAAAACTTTAAACTTTGCGTTTTAACTTTACGATTTACGCTTTACACTTTACGCTAAAGATTTTGTATTTAGGAAGTCATTTATATGAAGTGCCCCTATTGTAACTATAAGGAAGATAAGGTTGTAGATTCGCGCGCTACCGCCGAAGAATGCGCAATCAGGCGCAGGCGCGAATGCCTGAAATGCGGCAAGCGTTTTACTACTTATGAATATATCGAAGAAGTATCTTTGATGGTCATAAAGAAAGACGGCCGCAGGGAGCCCTTTGACCGTAAGAAAGTTTTATCCGGTATTATAAAAGCCTGTGAAAAGAGGCCGATTAGCATGGAGAAGATGGAAGAGGCCCTTGTTCAGGTTGAACGCGCAATCCAGAAGAAGTCAGACCGCGAGGTTTCTTCCTCGAGGATCGGCGAACTGGTTATGGAAAGACTAAAGTTATTAGACGACGTTGCTTACGTAAGATTTGCCTCAGTGTATAGGCAGTTTAAAGATGTCGGGCAATTCATGGTAGAATTGAAGGACATATTGAATAAAGAAAAATCCGGCTTGCGGCAGGCCAGCCGCAAAACTTCAAAATAATATAGGGAGAGAATCTATGTTAGAGATGGAATTAAATAAAATTGTTATTGACGAAAAAAGGCATGACCAGCTTATTGTTTTAAAAGAAAAAGGCGGCGAGCGCCTTCTTCCCATTGTTATCGGCCTCAATGAAGCCTCGGCGATAAAATTAAAGATCAGCGGTTTCATTCCGCCCAGGCCCCTGACCCATGATTTACTGCATTCGACAATTGAAAACTTAGAAGCCAGTATCGATAAAATCATTATTGACAGGCTGGAAGAGAACACCTTCCATGCGAAAATTGTCATTAAGACAAGCTCCGGAGAGTCTAAGATAATTGACGCCCGGCCTTCAGACAGTATTGCCCTGGCAGTAAGGGCGCATGCGCCGATATTCGTAGAAGATGAGGTATTAAAGAATTCGGAGATGTTTAACAAAAATCCATGAACCCCGCCCTTCCTAAGGGCAGGGTTTAGCAACGAAAGGAAGAGCGGGGTGAAGCTAGGAATCCTTTCCGATAGCCACGATAACCTGATAAAAATAAAGCAGGCAGTCAAGTTTTTTAATAAAAACAAAGTATATCTTGTGTTACATGCCGGAGATTTTGTTGCCCCGTTTACTATCCCTAAATTAAACGGTTTGTCTTGCGAATGGCAGGGCGTATTCGGAAATAACGACGGTGAAAGAGTAGGTTTAGCCGGTGCATCGGAAGGCAAAATAAAAGCCGCTCCTTTAAGGATGGAGCTGGTTAACAGAAAGATAGTCTTAGTCCACGATATAAATACAATTAACCCGCAGGAAGAGGAGGCCGATTTGATTATCTTCGGCCATACTCACAAGCCGGAAATAATAAATCAAGATAAAAAAGTCATTGTAAACCCCGGAGAATGCGGGGGTTGGCTAACAGGCAAATCCACGGTTGCTTTGGTAGATTTAGTTTCCCTGTCAGCCGAACATTTCAAAATATAACCCTTCGATATGACATTCCTGTTTGAGCGCCCGAGAGAACAAAATCTAATTAGAGAAATCTCAAAATTTGCTAAGAAGAGAAGAATAAAACTCTATCTTGTAGGAGGAATCGTGCGCGATATCCTTTTAAAAAGAGAAAAAGAAAATCTCGATATAGATTTCTGCCTTAGAAATCAGGCCATAAGTTTTGCAAAGGCTCTTGCCAGAGAAATCAGGGCGGGTTTCGTTCTCTTGGACAAGGAACATGGCTCCTGTCGCCTGGTCAAAAAAATAGAAAACAGTGTTTATACCTTAGACTTTACGGATTTTAAGGGGAAGACACTGGAAGATGACCTGTTGCACCGCGATTTCGCTATTAATGCCATGAGTATGGAATTAGATAAAGTATTAAATGCGAGGCCTACCTTAAGCGATAAAGATTTAGATGGTTTGATCATAGATCCGTATAGTGGAAGGCGCGACTTAAAATCAAAAACAATCAGGGCGGTGAACAAGAAGGCATTTGATGAAGACCCCTTAAGGATATTGCGGGCATTTAGCTTAGCAATCCTTTTCGGTTTTACAATAGATAAAGAGACCGTAAAGTTAATCAAATTAAAAGGACGTAAATTATCCGGCGTATCATATGAACGTATCCGCGATGAATTATTTAAAATATTTCATCAGCCGGGCTCTTTTAATTATCTTTCGGATATGGATAAGCTGAAGATTTTAGAAATAGTGATACCGGAAATCGGCATCATGCGCGGGATAAAGCAAGGGCCTTATCATCATCTGGATGTCTGGAAGCATACCTTAGAGACGATTAGACAGCTGGAAGATTTATTGGTGGGACTAAAGAAAAATAAAGAGATTCAAGAGCATCTGAATGAAGTTATATCTAGCGACCGTAAGCGCCTTGCCTTGATTAAACTGGCTGCGCTTTTGCATGATATCGGAAAGCCCAGCGCCTTGCGCAAAGAAAAAGGTAAAACTACCTTCCACGGCCATGAACGAATAGGCCGGGATATGGCCGAAAATATAGTCAGGTACTTGAAACTCTCTAACGACGAATGGGATTCTTTAAGCAAGATGGTTTTTCTGCATTTAAGGCCGGGGTATCTGGCAGACAATGAAGAAATTACTCCTCGGGCGATATTCAGGTTTTTCCGCGATGCGGGCTGTGAGAGCGTAAGTATACTATTGCTATCAATAGCTGACCAGCGCGCTACAAGGGGACCGCTCACTTCTAAAGAAACCCGGTTGCAGCATGAAAAGGTAAATTCAGATTTAATAAAAGAATATTTCTGCAGGCGTAAAGAGAAGAAGTCAGAGCGCCTTATAACCGGTGACGATTTGATCAAGGAATTCAAATTAGAGCCGTCCCCTATAATCGGTAAGATTTTGAGAGAGTTAGAAGAATTACAAGCAATAGGTAAAATAAAGACTAAGAAAGAGGCATTTAGCGTCGCCAGAAAATTTATGGATAAAAGCCAAAAGGAGGTTATATGCTCAAAGTCAAAGAAATAAAAATAGAGGATTTAAATCCTAAAGAATTCATCAAAGAAAAAATAGAGGAGATCTTTTCAATTGTAGGTGGGGGCCTGGCAATTAATGCCTTATCCGGAGGAGTTGATTCTTCAGCGGTTACGCTTTTAGGGCACAGAGCGCTCAGGGAAAGGCTTAAGACATATTTCATAGAAAATGGTTTAATGCGTCAGGATGAACCTCAAAAAGTGGTGGCATTATTTAAGAAATTCGGAGTCCCTGTAATAATAGTAGATGCTAGGAAAGAATTCTTTGGTGCCTTAAAAGGCATAACTGACCCCGAAGAAAAAAGGGAAGGGATCACCAGCGCTTTTTACAAAGATGTTTTTGGCAAGCTGGTAATAAAAAGCAAAGCAAAATACCTTCTTCAGGGTACAAATTACACAGATATCGAAGAGACCCTTGCCGGGATTAAAAGGCAGCATAATATCCTTGAGCAATTAGGGATTGATACACAGAAGCAATACGGTTATAAAGTGATTGAGCCTTTAGTGCGCTTAAGAAAAACCGGGGTCAGAAAGATTGCTGAAGTTTTAGGGCTACCCAAAGAGATATATAATCGTCCGCCTTTTCCCGGCCCGGCTTTATCTGCCAGGGTCATCGGAGAAGTCACCTCTGAAAGGATAGATACCGTAAGAAAAGCCACAAAAATCGTCGAAGAAGAGTTATGCCGCACCAAGGCATTCCAGTATCTGGCAATCCTGCATGAAGACAGGGTCACAGGCATCAGAGACGGCAAGAGGGATTTCGGGCTTCAGATAGAAGTGAGATGCTGGGATAGTAAGGACGCAAAAGTAGGATCTCCTACCAAGTTATCTTTTGGCACCTTACAGAAATTAGCAGGAAGAATTACAAAAGAAGTCCCGGGGGTAGTCAGCGTCACTTATAATATAACTGCAAAACCTCCTTCGACCATTGAAGCAGTTTAACCAGTGGGTAAGATTTTAAAGACGATAAAATTAATAGAAAAGCAGGTTAAGGAATTCAAAATTCCCTGGGTTACTGAGGTCGCAGAAGAAGATAAGGACCCTTATTTAGTCTTAATCTCTTGCATCCTAAGCCTAAGGACAAAAGATAAGACTACTGATGAGGCAAGCAGGAGATTATTTAAAGCCGCGGATACTCCCCGCAAAATGATAAGACTCGCGGCGTCTTATATCCAGAGATTAATCTATCCCGTAGGTTTTTACCGCAATAAAGCAAAAGTTATTTTAGGTATTAGCAAAAGGCTAATAGAAGATTTTAGCGGTTTAGTCCCTAAGAAGCTAGAAGACCTGCTTAGCTTAAAAGGCGTAGGCAGGAAAACCGCCAATCTGGTTTTAGGATTAGGTTATAAAATACCGGCAATCTGCGTAGACACTCATGTGCATAGGATTTCAAACCGCTTGGCTTGGGTTAAAACAAAAGACCCTTACGCAACTGAAGAGGCCTTAAAAAAGATTATCCCTAAATCACACTGGATAAAATTAAACACTATCTTAGTGGCTTTCGGACAGAATTTATGCCTGCCGGTCTCTCCTTATTGCAGTAAATGTTCTGTGTATACTTTTTGTAGGCGGATAGGAGTTCAGAGGTTTAGGTAAATGAAAATCATAAATGAGACTATCAGGTTAAGCACTAAAGGTTATCCGGATTTAATAAATATAACTAATAGGCTATCCGATTTACTTAATTCCTCTGGCCTTAAAAAGGGCAACCTCACTGTTTTTGTAATCGGCTCCACCGCAGCCATCACTACTTTTGAATACGAGCCCGGATTAATAAAAGATATCCAGGAGCTATACGAGAAAATCGCTCCCTCTAATAAACATTATCATCACGACGACACCTGGGGCGATGCCAATGGATTTAGCCATCTAAGGGCAAGTCTACAGGGCCCTTCCTTGACAATACCTTTTGCAGAGAGTAAACTCATGCTGGGTACCTGGCAGCAGGTAGTTTTAGCAGAGTTTGATAACCGGCCAAGAGCGCGCAAAGTAGTGGTTCAGCTAATCGGAGAATGAATAGTGCTTAACGGCAAAGAAATAGAAAAATTAATCAAGGAGAAAGACCTGATTAAGGATTTTATAGACCTGAAGACTCAAATCACCGCCAATGGCTTTGACTTGACTGTAAGCAGCGTATCTGCCTTTGATTCTAAAGGCGCCCTGGATTTTTCCAATAAAGAAAGAATTGTCCCCGAAGGAAAAGAAATCCCTCCAAAGAAGAAAAATCCCCAAGACAATTTCGGCTGGTGGTACCTTAAGAAGGGCGCATACAAGATAAAGACTAACGAGGTGGTTAGCCTGACTAATGATTTGACCGCCCTTGCCTTTCCAAGGAGCTCCCTTTTAAGGATGGGCGCTTTTACCCAGACTGCGGTCTGGGATGCCGGGTTTATCGGCAAAAGCGAATTCATTTTAATCGTGGATAACCCCAAAGGAATAGAGCTCAAGCAAAATGCGCGCATAGTGCAATTAGTTTTCCTCAAAATGAATGAGGCTCACCAGGGTTATCAGGGTGTTTATCAAAATAAAGAGTAACTTAAGATTATGAGATTTGCGGCAAGGTTGATTATTTTCATGCTGGCTGCATTAAGTATTTTTAACGGAGGCTTAAACGCTGACATAATTTATCTTAAAAACGGCCGTTCAATAGAAGGTTTTATAGAAAAAGCAGATGATAAGAGTATTGACTTAGAGGTGGGATTTGGCACGATAAAAATTGAAAAGGAACAGATTTTCATAATTCATAGGTCCAGCCCAGAGGAAGTCGAGAGAATATATGAAAAATGGGCAAAACAAAGACAAGAGATAAAGAAAAGAGATGAAAAGGCAAAGTTAGTGCGGGAAGCCGTACAAAAAGAAGCTGCTATCACTCATGGAAAAAGCAAGATGGTCACTCAGGAAATAAACCAGGAGCCTAAAGAAGAAGAAATAGAGATCGCTAGAAGAGGAAGGCATATATACGTAGAGGCAATACTGAATGACGAGGTTTATGCTGCGTTAATGTTAGATACCGGGGCATCGTTTATTGTGCTCTCTAACAAAAAAGGGAAAGAGCTCGGCATAGATACGGATTTTCTTCCTGATGATAAAGAAGGTATCATTGCTATGACTATGGCTGACGGAACAAATGCCAAAGCCAAGTACGTGAGACTAAGGAGCGTCAGTGCCCAGGGGATCGAGGTCAAGGATGTGGGGGCTTGTGTTTTGTTAGAGGATAAGCCAAATACAGGATTTAAGGACGGATTATTGGGGATGTCTTTTTTAAATAAGTTTAATTTTGCAGTTGACCGGGAAAATAACCGCCTCGTTTTAGAGGAACTTACAAACAGGTAAGGGGTTAAGTTAGGAGTTCGGAGTTGGGAGTTTGGAGGGTTACAGGACGCAAGCTGCAAGATTCAAGTTAGGAGTTTGGAGTACGGAGTTAAGAGTTATACTCCTAACTCATAACTCCCAACTCATAACTAAAAAAACTCAGGAGTTAATCTCAAATGAATTCACACACAGAATATCTCTGGTTTAATACCAAAAACCGGCAGGAATTTATTAATATCACTCCTCAGGTTGAAGAGGCAGTAAAGAAAAGCAAGGTGCAGGAAGGTTTTTGCTTAGTTAATGCTATGCACATTACCTCAAGCGTATTTATCAATGATGACGAAGACGGCCTGCATAAGGATTTTAGCATGTGGTTAGAGAAATTGGCGCCTTATGGCAAAGAGAAATACCAACACAACTCTAGCGGCGAAGATAACGGCGATAGCCATTTAAAAAGAACAATT
>JAPLLU010000058.1 GCA_026387385.1 Candidatus Omnitrophota bacterium | reverse complement strand
TTCCGGTATGCCGTCCTGGATATTCTGCGAAATATTAATGGATTTTGTCTTTGCCCAATTCTCTACGGTCTTAATAGATTCCTTTGCGACTTCTACAATAGATGCGGGTTTGCGCTTAAGCTGCATCTTGCCTGCCTCAAGTTTAGAAAGATCAAGTAAATCATCGATCAATCTGCCGAGCCTCTTTAAGTTGCGTTGGGCAATAGTAAGAAATTCTTCCTGTTGCGCAGAAATCGGCCCAGTGGTCTTATTAAGGATTAAAGATATAGATTTATCAATGGCTACAAGAGGGGTGCGTAACTCATGCGATACGCTAGAGACAAAACCCGCTTTCATCCTATCCAGCTCTTTTTGTTTAGTGATATCGCTCAACACGGAGACCATACCGATTGTCTGTCCGTTTTCATCTTCGATAACCGCGCTTGAAGCGCGTAAGGTTTTCTTGGTTTCATCTTGCTGGCTCACCAACTCAATCTCTCTCTCATTCCTGTTCGTAGAAGTATCTTTAACTAAGGATATCAACTGTTCATCCTTGAGATTCTCCTGGATAGGCTTGCCTATCTTCTCTTCTCTGCTAGTACCCAGGAGTTTTTCCGCAGCAGGATTCATCATGACTACGTTGCCTTTAGCGTCCAATACAACCAAACCTTCGGCGATACTTCTCATTACTGCCTCAGTCTCTCTTTTCCCGGAGAGGACTTCTTTATATTTATTCCAGGCAATCTCCTCGCTCTTCCCCTTCTGGTCAATCATGGTACTATATTTTTTAGTTAACTCCTGTGTAGTATAATTGACCTTCTGCTCCAGTTCTTTATTAAAAGCCTCTGTAATCTTTTTGGTTACCTCGCTACGCTGATTCGGGGAATCCACAAATCTGGATATTTCCGCAGTTATAGACCTTCCCAATTCCTGGTTATCAAGTTGATACGCACCTTCAGAGCCACTTTTTGCTTTTTTCCCGTAATCTTCCGGCTTTGCCTGTCCGAATTGCTTCGCCAGATTAACTAACCAAACGGCAATAATTATACTGATTACAGCTGTAACTACATACACTATCGTTATTCCGGACATCTTCTCTCCTTAGCAGTCCTGATTTAAAATTATTAGCACAATATTAGCACAAAAACTCTGACTATTCAAGTAAATCGGCGTTTCAATTAATTAATTATAACACAAAATTTACAATATGCTTATATTTTTAAAAATCGTCAAGGACTAGACAATACTTAAGACCAGCGGGTGGCCCTCCTACGCCCTCTGATTTACTTTGTTAAATGCCTTGACGGGCTTCGGTGGGTGAGGCTTGGGTGTTTTCGAGCGAGCGTGCTGCGAGCGAGAAAATATTCAAGACAGCCTGCCTGCCGGCAGGCAGGGACCCGCTGCCTAAAGAGAATTTGCCCAGAATTAAGCGTACTACGCTTTAATCAAAAATACTTGCAAAAGCCCACCCCTTATGCTAAATTGAAAGCCCTATGAAAAATTACCTTTGGAAATTTACAGATAATCAAGGCACATTCTATTCGGATAATGCCCAAAGAATAAACAGCCTATACTTTCCTTTGTGCAACAGTTCCCCCATTATGTCAAGTGTAACAGGCGATTTACACGGAGACATAAAGACTAATTTTAACTCTTTTTTACTGCAGCCTGCCTCGAGAATTGACCTTAACAATTTAAAATCCAGCCGCAACTTCTGGATATATCTTAACCCTAAGAAGATCTGGTCTGCTAGCGGTGTATCCAAAGACATCGCCACAATAAAAAATGATGACTTTAGATTAGAGGCAGGCCTTCTCTGGCAAAAGATAACCCGTAAAAATAAAAAAACCGGCCTCAAGGCCGAGATCACCTCATTTATCCCGGCTAGCTTAGAGCCGATAGAAATAATGTATGTAGAAATCACAAACATCTCTTCTAAGACTGTACAATTCATTCCTACCGCTGCCATACCTATATATGGCAGGTCTTGTAATAATTTGCACGACCACCGCCATGTAACCTCTCTTCTAAACCGTATACAAAAAGATGAATTTGGCGTCATAGTTACTCCTACGCTCTCCTTTGATGAATCAGGGCATAAAAAAGGAAATACTTCTTATTTTGTTTTTGGTCTAGATGAAAAATCTGTTGGGCCGGAATATATTTACCCGACACAGGAAGAATTTATCGGTGACGGCTCGGACTTAGAAGCGCCCGTTGTAATATATAACAACCTTTTGCCTGACAGAATGTCTAACATACAGGGCAAAGAAGCAATGGGGGCTTTAAGATTTAAGGAAAAGGCTCTAAGGCCCAAAGAATATACTTGTTTTATCGTCCTGTTGGGTATAACGCAGGATAAAAAGAAGATAAAATCTATATTTAACAGATTTAATTCTCCGGCTAAAGTTAGAAGGTCATTGGAAACAACTAAGTATTTTTGGCAAAAAAAGAGCGCTCAGATTTTAGTTCATAGCACAGAAGGCGATTTTGATAATTGGTTCGGCTGGGTCAATATCCAGCCGGAGTTAAGGAGGATATTCGGCTGCTCATTCCTTCCGGATTTTGATTACGGTAAAGGCGGAAGAGGATGGCGGGACTTATGGCAGGATTGCCTGCATCTTGCATTAACCAATCCAAAGGAGGCGAGGTCCTTATTGATAAATAATTTCGCCGGAGTGCGTATCGATGGCTCCAATGCTACCATAATCGGCCAGGCAAGAGTTGAGTTTATTGCTGACCGCAATAATATCAGCCGCGTATGGATGGACCACGGCATCTGGCCTCTGTTTACCGCGCATTTATATATCCACCAAAGCGGGGATTTAAAAATACTTCTAGAAAAAACCTCATATTTTAGAGACCCGCAACTATCCAGGGCAAAAGAAAAAGACTTAAGCTGGAATCCGGCATACGGGCAAAAACTTAAAGACAGGTCCAAGAAAATTTACAAAGGGACAATCCTTGAACACCTCTTAGTGCAGAATCTCATCCAGTTCTTTAATGTAGGCCCACACAACCACATCCGTCTTGAAAACGCAGACTGGAATGACGGTCTGGATATGGCTTATCAAAACGGCGAGAGCGTTACTTTTACGGCGATGTATGGGAAAAACTTAATGAGTCTTTGCGAAATCATTGAAAGGCTTAAGCAAAAAAATATTGTTATCTTCAAAGAATTGAGAATTCTTTTAGATTCGTTAAGTAATGCCCCTATAAATTACGACAGTTTAAAAGAGAAGCAAAGATTGCTGGGGAAATATTTTGAGGCAGTTAAATATGAGGTGAGCGGTGAAAAAGTTACGGTAGAGGCATCTAAGTTAGTATATGACCTAAAGAAAAAAGCGGAATGGATAACTCGACATATACAAAAAACCGAATGGCTAAAATCGGGTTTTTTTAACGGTTATTACAATAATAATAAGCAACGGGTTGAGGGAATGATTAACGGCGCAATACGCATGACTCTTGTCTCACAGACCTTTCCTATTATGAGCGGGGTAGCTACGGAAGGACAAGTTAAAATTATTTTAAAGAACGTAAAAAAATACCTTCAGGATAAAAAACTCGGGGGTTTTCATTTAAATACGGACTTTAAGTCCGAACAGCTAAGCCTGGGAAGGGCGTTTTCATTTGTCTATGGCGATAAGGAAAACGGCGCATTCTTTAACCACATGGCAGTAATGTTTGCCTATTGCCTGTACGCCAGGGGCTTCGCAAAAGAAGGACACGAAGTGATAAATTCTATTTATAATATGTCCTGCGATACAGAAAAGAGCAAAATCTACCCCTGCCTGCCGGAATATTTTAATGCCGAAGGCCGTGGCATGTATAGTTACCTGACCGGCTCTGCCAGTTGGTTTATCTTAACTGTGTTGACGCAGATTTTTGGGATAAGAGGAGAATACGGAGATTTGGTGATAGAGCCTAAGCTCGTCTCCGATGAATTTAAAACAAAAAAAACGATATCCATAACCACTTCTTTTGCGCAAAGAAGAATCGAAGTCAGATTTATTAACCCTAGTAAAAAAGATTTTGGGAAATATTCAATATCTAAGATTATTCTTAACGGCAGGGTTGTTGCTAAAGACTTAAACCGGGGACGTTTTGTTATCTTACGTGACCGTCTTCTTTCTTTAACCAATAATAATTACAACGTTATTGAAGTTATTTTGGATTAAGCATAATAACCGGTAAGCCCAGCCACCGAAGCTATCTTGACAAAATCCACAATCGCCAATCTATCCTCTTCTTCGATTTCGAGAAAACAGACTCCTAAACGGTGTTCTTTCTTGCCTGTCGGAATATTATACCGCACCTGAGCGGTCATGCGCATTATCCTTATCCGTTTCTCGCTGCTTAAGGTAAGGTTTATTAAAGTGAATTTTAACGAGAGTATAGTTTCTGGAGGAATATTGTAATTTGTAACGATAGCCATACCGCCTTCGCTTAAATCCAGCATCAAAGCCTCAACTTCTTTACGCCATCCCAGCGTCATACGTGCAACCAAAGGCCTGTCAACCTGATAAACAACGGTAAAATTAACCCTTAACCGCTTAAATTTTCTTCTCTCAATCCCCGCAGTCTCTTTTTTTTCCATGAATTCCTTCTTATAAAAATACCGCCTAGGTTGCTATATTGATATACCATATTTATTGGCTTTTGAATAGGCTGTCTTTAAAACCTTTGAGTATATCTAAAACAGCAGTCTGAAATTTAAACCTTGGCTGCTTAAGAGTCCCGGAGATTTTTATCGCGCCAAACCTGCCTGCTTCTCCTATTATTGCCGTAGTAATGTCTTTCAAAGTGCCTGAGAAAGGAGCGTTCTCATCCAAAACTTTTACATTTAACTCACCCTCTATAGAATTATCAAAGCCTATTGTTACTGCGCCGCTTAAATCAGCGATGTTGCTTTTTAACTGCAGATTATCGGTAAATATGTACTTGTCCTGAATAACAAAATCGCATGAACCCTCGGTAAACATGATGTTTGAAAAATCTTTTGAGAAGAGCAATGAACCTAATCCCTGAAATAGATTTAACTGCCAGAGCTTACCTTCAGAAATCAAAACCTTTCCTGAACCATTTAATTTAGATAGCTCTTCTAAAAAACCGTTAATCTTTGCTTGAGCCTGAATAGTGCCGGCTATATCTTTGGTATTTGCAGGGGTATCCTTTTTTAACTCTTCAATTTTTACTCCCCGGATATCAGTACTAACCGCATAGGGAAGATTATCTGAAGCCAGGTTAATCTGAGCTACGGCATCTATTGAACCGCCGTACAAAGACAAATGCGCTTCCGTAATATCTGTGATACCTCCTGCCTGGCGGTAGCTCATAATAAAATCTGTGGCTTTTAATCCATAGGCGGATAAAGAACTGCTTGAAAACTTGGCGTTAATAACGCAGGTTTTAATATCGTTTATATTTCCGCTAATTTTCCCGGTAGCCTGCAATATGCCGCTTGGTTTAATCTGCTCCAACTTCTCCTTAAACTTCCTTAACGGAACCTTCAAATCTATGAGATTTACGCTTAAGTCGGCATCGATATCTGCATCTATTCCTTTCTCTTGGGCAATATTGATATCTCCGGAGAGTGAAAACTTTGAATTGATATACTCACCGGCTAATTTTGATAAGTTTATCCGTTTTTCGTTTATTGTAAAATTAGTATCAAGGTTCAAATCCTGCGAGACAAGATTAAGGTTTACCTTAGGAGAGGCAAAATCAGTCAAAGTGCCGCTGGTCTTATAACTAATATCCGCGTATTTAAGATTCAAATCAGACCAGCTTAACTGATTTGGCGCAAAATTAATTTTTCCGTTTATACTTTCAAAAACAGAATTTGTTTTTTCTAACTTGACTAGCCCACCGATGATATTCAAGACCCCGGTTATCTGCGCAGAGCCGATGGCCTGAATTTTCGACTGTATCCCAAGAAAAAGATCACCTTTTCCCTGAATATCACTAAACAAATTCACTTTAAACTTATCTTTTAATATTGCCGCAAGCACATTGAGGTTAAAACTGGAGACAATATCCGCGTTGAGCAAGGGATTATTAGAATCAGCTAAATCGATTTTCGCTTTTGCTTCTAACGGTATACCTAGAACGCTTGCGCTGATTTTGTCGCAGGATAATCCTAATTTACTGAATTTAACTTCGCCCTTTACATCCTCTAATTTGTCAATAAACTCAAGGCCCGAAATATCCGAATCGGATATATCCATGATTCCCGAATAATCAAGCTGCTTATTCTTTAGGCTGTAACTGATATCGGCTCTCACCTGGGCATTTAAATTTCCCACCATTTTTTCTTTGGATATATTAAGGCCTCTGCCTTGGGCTTCAAAATCAATATTCAGAATTTTATCTTTAAGATTTAAATTCATGAGACAATCAATTTTACCTTTAATGGCAGTAGTAAATCCAAGATTTTGATAATAACCGAGGAATTCATCTGCTGAGAAATCCTTGATTATAACTTTCGCTGCCAGCTCATTTTCTAATATATTATATTCTCCTGAAGATTCTATCTTTATCGGAAGCTCAGTAAGTATTTTACAGTTAAGATTAAACTTTGCCTTGGCAGGCAACGATAAAGATAAAATCAGATTCAGGTCATCTATCTGTTTGCTGAGGGCAGGATTCAGCGTATCGTCCTGAAAATCAATATGAGCTTTCGTTATGCTTATTTTACGCACCAATACCCTGAAGCGGTTATTGTTGTCCGGTAGAACTTCTTTTTGCAGAAAAGGCTTGAGTATATTAAACGAATTATCGGCCCCGCGCTCGACAAATAATATCGGTGATTTAAGCCTTATTCCGGGAATAATAATCTGTTTCTTTAAAAAAGGCAGCATAAGGAACGTACAAGACCCTTCTTTCAAGGAAAGGATTGTCCTTGTATCGTCATATATATTTAAATTTGTCAACACCAGGCCTTTAAAGATACTGAATTTTAAGGATTCAAGGGATACCTTTTTTTGCGTAGCATCCTCTATTCCTCTTATAATTAAAGACTTTATTTTTGTCGGCAGGATTACCCGGTTTAGATATATAATTGCGGATGAAAACAGAATAAACAAAATGACAGCAATGACTATAATTTTTCTTTTCACTTCTTTAAGTCCTCGACAAATTCTATTAAATTACTATCCGGGTCATAAGCAAAACAGATTTTGGTTTTGCCATCCGGTGATCGGACAGGTTCTGAAATAAACTTTACTCCTCCTTTACTTAATCTTTTATATTCGTAGCCAATATCTTGCACCGTAAAAGAAATATGGCTGTAGGCCTGCCTTTGTTTTATCCTGGGATTTTTCCAATAATGCAATTCGAAAATAGGTGTATTGTTTTTAGCCTGGTTTGGCGTGCGTAGTTTAACATAAGTTAATCTGATTCCTTTTATACCCAAAACAGTCTGCGGATATCTTCCTTTTACGGTTAAGACTTTAGCTACCTTAAGTCCGATAAGGCCTGTATAGAACTTTAAGGATTTATCTAGGTCCTGAACAACTATACAACTATGCCTAAAATTTTTAATCATTGATAAATATTCAACAAGTCTCTAGCTTTATGCGGATAAACCTTTGCTCAATCGGTGAGAATCTCACCGATTGAGCTTAAAAAAACACGAAAGATTAGAAAAGGTTTTAAGGGTATTAGCTAACCATCCTATCGAACTCTTCTACGGTGATTGCGGGAAGGCTTATAAATGAGATGCCTGTCAATTTTGCTAAGGTAACTGATGCCTTAAGCGCTTCTTTAATCCCGGGAAATTCAACGAGAAAAACCAGATCATAAGCTCCCAATAATGCATACATTAGACTCACCCTGCCGCCTGATTTCTTAATCACCTCAGCTACTTTCTTTGTGCGTCCTGCGGTAATCCCTTTTATTGCCTGTGCCGAATAATTGCCGAGCATTAAAAACTTTGCCATCTTGACTCACCTCCTTTTTTTTAAATCTAAAACCCAGTAATGTTTTGATAATTTTACAGCCAACCTTTATCCAGCCAATACAGATACTCTTCTTTCCATTCATTTTTTCTTGCTTTCATTATTTCTTTGAAATACTGCTTACCCTTCTCGATAATCTCTATCTGTTCAGGATATACCTTTTTTTCTCTAATGTCTAATGCGATTTTACTGCCTGATTTAAATGCCTCTTCCAACTTTTCTTTTGTCAACTGCGGCTGAGATGATATGCCGCCTGCATACTGGGCTCCACAGGTATGGGCGTAATAACTGATATAATCTAAAACTGCCTTGCCCTGTCCGCTGCCGGAAGTAACCACGCCAAAAATATATTTACCTAAAAGCCTTTTACAGTGTATAAAATGGCTTGCGCGGTCAAAAATGGCCTTTAAAGAAGCAGCGACTTGATTTATATAATTAGGAGAGGCAAAGACTAAAACGTCTGCTTCAAGCATTTTCTTCATGACCATATTAACATCGTCTTTAATAGGGCAGGAAAAGATTTTTTTATGACAAGCTTCGCAAGCCCGGCAAAATTCTATTTTTAAATTGCACAGATGGATTACTTCTGATTCCGCGGCTACATCACTGGCAACGCCTCTTAAAACTTCTTTGGCTAAAAGAAAGGTTTGGCTTTTTTCTTTTCGCGGACTGGAAGATAAAAGCAGTATTTTCATTTTTGTGTAATAATGCAGAGATTTTACAGGATATCGACTTCAATAAGCGGGTTACTCTTGAAAGTATTATGGATCGGACAATTCTTAATGAATTCGATTAAAGCTTTCTTTCTAAGCTCCTGGAGCTCTAGTCCTTTGAATTCAATATTGACTTTGATTTCCTTAAAACATATCGGGGGTTCTTTAGAAAATTCTGCATCTACGCTGATCTTAAATTCATCAATCTTAAGCCTTGCTCCCTCTGAGTATTTTCGTATATATACGCCTATACAAGTACCTAAACTAGCCAGTAAAGTATCAGGCGGCGTAACTCCGTTTCCCTTTGTATCAACTACAAATTCATAATCTTTTGATTTAGCTCTAAAGGCCGAGTCTCCTTTATTGAAGATATCCACATGATACATGTCTACTCCATGCAATACTGTTAATTCTATCTGTAAGCGCGAAAACCCGGGAGTCTATCGCTTTTTACTTTTAGGAAACGCTCATCGTCAACATTCATGATGCCCTTTATATAACGCCAGAAAATAAGTATATTTGTTTTGACTTTTTCTTTTACCTGTTTATCCTGCGGTATAAGATTACCCTTATCATCCCACCATATCCCCAGTTCATACGCAGGATTCTCTATCCAAATTCCTTCGTTATCTATTCCGGTTACCACAGCCCATAACTCGTCTTTGTAAATCTGAAAGAGCGACAGGTCGTCTCTTATCTCCTCGGAGAGCTTCAATAACACTAGTTTTCCGACTAAATTTTCTGTCTGCATATTCTCCTCCTTCTATAAAAAATAAGGCAACCCCTGATTTTTTTAAAAGAAAGTTGCCTTCTCCCAAACTCAATGCATAAAATGCATGACTGTATACTTGAGCGGTCTAGAAAACCTCGTCCTTTAGGACTCTGGTTGACGATTTGGGCGCTTCAAGTATTCCGCCTTTAGGGCCCTTGGAACCCCTTAAGGCTTATAGCCTTAAGGTGGGCTCCATTTTACCGGCTATTGCTCTTGTACCTCAATAATTTTATTTTCGCCTTTGATAATTAACTCGACCGAATCCCGGTTTATCTTCTTAACCACCACATCTTTAAACGTAGCTCCTTCAGCAATTACATTTCCGTCGATACTGACAAAACTCTTCCCCGTAGGGTCATAAAGTATGCCTTCAACCGCTGAATCCCGGGATTGCGATGATTTCTTCGGTGCTTCAAGGCTTCTTACATTCGTCAACTCTATTTTCAGGCTTGCTTTATCTTTCGCCTTCTTGGACTTTCCGGTCAGGAATGTCCCGCTTTTTATCCGAGGAAAAATCTGATTCGCGCGAGACATAACAGTCTTTATATCGAAATTATACTTATAGAACACCGAGAATACGACGATACTAAGGCCTATAAATGCGAAACCTCTTACTTTAGGGTCAACGCCGAAGATTCTGCTAGCTGCTCTCTTCTCTTTTGTTTTAACCTTCTCCTCGAGGCTCTTAACTAAGCCGGACTGGCTTTCAGTCATCGTGCCAGTTTTATGGTCGTAACCGCAAAAAGAACAAATCGCAACTTTTTCTTCAATGGGTTTCTTGCAATAATGGCATTCTTTAGTGTTAAATTTTTGTTTCATTTTTTAAGCTATCCTTTTGATTACATTTTACTTTTAAAAAAGGAAATGCGCAATGGATAATTTTAAAACACTATTGGTTCCTGCCTGATGCCTGCTTCAATTTTTCCAGAAAAACCGAGTTAATTACGTAGCCCAGTGACTCTGCCTGATGCACGTCTTGCCAGGCCTTATCGTATTCTTGCCTGGAGAAATATATTACTGAACGGTTATATAATGCCTCGGAGAGTCCCGGGTTAACTTCTATGGCCTTACTGAAATCAACTAAAGCCAGATCGAACTTGTTTGTCTTACTATAGATAAACCCCCGGTTGTAATATGCCTTAGCGTAATTGGGATTAATTTCTATGGCTTTATTAAAGTCAAAAAGGGCTTCGTTTAAGCTATCTTTCTTATAATAAGCTATGCCCCGGTTGTAGTAAAACTCAGCGTCATTTGCGTCCAGCTCTATGGCTTTAGTGTAATCTGATATAGATGCGTTTAAGTCGCCTTTATTGAAATAAACTGTTCCGCGGTTATAGTAGGAATCAACGTCATCTGGTTTGATTTCTATGGATTTGTTAAAGTCAGAAATAGCCTGATCTAAATTTCCTTTACTGTAATAGGTAATCCCGCGGTTGTAATAGACTTCGGCAAGGCCAGGGTCAATTTCTAATGCCCGGCTGAACTCGCTGATCGCCTCATCATACATCTGCCTATTAAAATAATCCTTACCTTTATTAAATGCCTCCTCCTCTTCGGTCTCGGCACAGGCATTAATAATACTCGAAAACAACATTATCATCACTATAGAAAAAACTCTAAGTTTTAAAGCCATGCTTTCCACCCTGTTTTATTATACCACTTCTCTCTTATAAAAAGTAATCATTTTAACTAATAAACCAGGGATTTTTTTAGATTGGCGAAAAAGATGTTTATTTTTTCTCAATAAATGGTATAATTAGCAGCCAGTTAAATAATAGACAGAAAGAAAAATGAAAAATACATTTTCTCTGAATAAGTCCTGCGCCGATATCTTAGGCATAGGCCTTTTTAGATACAGCCTCTTGCCAAAGGAAAAATTCATTGCTACCAATTCTACCCTGCCCAAAATGTTGGCGTATCCTAAAAGTGAATTTCAAAAGAAGAAATTTAAAGGCTTATTTCAGAATGCCAAGGCAAAAGAGGAATTCTTTAGAATCCTGAATAAAGAAGGGAAAATTAAATTCTTTGAGGCTGTTCTTAAAGACAAAAAAAACAAGAATGTCTGGGTCGCCATTACTGCTACCCGGTTAGTCAATAAAAATAAATCAGAGTATCTTGAAGGCATAGTTGAGAATATCTCTTCCCATAAAGAAATGGAAGAAAAATTGGCCCTGGAAAAAGATTTCCTTCAGGGGCTCCTAGATAATATACCCGATGCAATCTATTTTAAAGACCGCAATAACCATATCATAAAAGTGAATAAGTTCTACGCTCGCGGCGTGTCTATGAAACCCGAGGATATTATCGGCAAAACTGATTTTGACTTTTTCCCTCCCGAGCAGGCAGAACAGATGTTTAAAGACGATTACTATGTTTTGCGTACCGGTAAACCCATCGTAGGAAAAGTCGAACGCACCATCCTTAAAAATGGCTCCTGGAACCAGGTAATCACCACAAAAATCCCTATGCATGACAGGACAGGGCAAATAATCGGGACTATGGGCATAACCAGGGATATGACTACTTATGCTAACCTGGAAAGGGAACGCCTGGCTATGCTAATCAATGCCCTGGCTGTTTTAGGAAAGGCCCTGGAGATGCGCGACCCTTATACTTTCAGCCATAACCGTAATGTCGCAGAGATAGTCGAGAAGATTACCAGAAAATTGGGCTGGGATGAAAACCGCATCCTGGGCGTAAAATTAGCCGCGGAACTTCATGACATAGGAAAAATAAGCATTCCTTTGGATATCTTGAATAAACCGGGAAAGTTAAGCGACCTGGAATTCCAGTTGGTAAAGGAACATGTAATTAAGTGCTACGAACTCATCAAAGACATAGAATTTCCTTTTTCTCTTGCAGAGACAATATATCAGCATCACGAACGCCTGGACGGCTCAGGATATCCGCGGGGCTTAAAGGAAAAAGATATCATATTAGAAGCGCGCATTCTGGCTGTATGCGATGTCTTGGAATCCATGACCTCATACAGGCCTTATAGAGAACCCCTGGGACTGGACAAGGCCCTGGATGAATTGAAAAAAGATTCCGGTTCAAAATACGACCAGACAATAGTCGAGGTCGCCTCCTCCCTTATCGAAGCTAACGAGAAAAAACCATTCTGGCTTAATAATTAGATTTGCCTTAGCTCACACCGCCTTCTTCCCCTCATAGCGATAGCGCAAGAGTTACTAATGATTTATCTTATTAAAAAATTACTGACATGATAGGCTAAAAGAGATTACAAGGCAAAATAGTTTTGTAAGCGCATACTGTTTGTTTCTCGGTTAATAATTCTCTGCCAGGACTTCATAGAATGACTGCGGGTGTTTGCATGCCGGGCATTCCTTAGGCGCTTCTGCACCTTCAATAACATATCCGCAGTTAATGCAGTGCCATTTCACCGGACTCTTCTTTTTAAATGCCTCGCCATTAGCAACATTATTAATTAATTTTCTGTATCTGGCCTCATGGAATCTCTCAACCTTGGCAATCTGCTCAAAAGAACGAGCCACTTCCGCAAAGCCCTCGTCTTTAGCGGTCTTGGCAAAATCCTGGTAAATCGCAGTCCACTCCATATTCTCGCCTGCAGCTGCTGCTTCCAGATTAGACTTAGTATCTTTTATCTGGCCGGCAGGGAACATTGCCGTAATCTCAGCATCTCCGCCTTCAAGATGCTTGAAGAAAATCTTGGCGTGCTCCTTTTCATTCTCCGCGGTCTCCGTAAAAATATTCGCTATCTGTTCAAAACCATCTTTCCTGGCTGCGCTCGCAAAATAGGTATATCGGTTACGCGCCTGTGATTCGCCGGCAAATGCCGCTAAAAGATTTTTTTCCGTCTTAGTCCCTTTTACTGATTTAGCCATTTACCTTCCTCCTTTTAATGATATATCTCCGTCATTAAATTTTACCTTGATATGGTTTCCGTCACAAAACGGCTTATTGCGGGATTGTCCGCAGCGGCATAGAGTTATTCGATTTCTGATTTCATACTTAAATCCTTCTTGTGACTCAACCGGCACCCCGCCTTTCACCCATATAGGCCCGCTGGCTTTTGCCTGGGGATCCTCGACTAAACTGATTGCGGGTTTAAACTTTAGTTCAATCGGTTTCTTTGTCTTTTTATCCCAAGCCACCAGTCTTCCCGAAGGACAATCGCATGCTTCCTGAATGGCGATTGATTTTAACTTCTGGTTATCAGAAGCTTCGGTGAGCCTCCAGGTCCCGCCTTTTCGATGACAAAAGCGCGCGCTGGAACAGAGCGCTTCGGCATCAGTCAAGTCCATGCCCGGACCTTTTATTTTTTGTGCCTGCGTGAGATATTCTTTCTTACTTGCGGTCTTGGCACCATTGAATCTGGCCTTGGCGTGCGTGCCGTCGCAATAAGGCTTGTGTTTTGATTGTCCGCAGCGGCAAAGGGCATACTCTTGCTGTTGGGAGTAACGCTTACCTTGCCCCCATTCTGCAGGTTCACCATCTACGCCTATCTTAATAATCTGCTTATCTAACGGCACCCTGCCGGAAACAAGATAAGGTCCGTTTTTTGAAACGATGATTTTGCAATTAATTTTCTTGCCCAAAGTAACCTCCAGAGTATTTTTTCCTATAAGAAATCCTGGTTTGTCCTATTATTGTTTAATTAACTTTCTCTTTCTCCCCATCTATTATTCAATCAGCACCAGGCCGAAATAGTTTGCCTTGCATTTAGCTGAGCTGAGGGTATCTATTGCAAAACCGTTATTTCGTGCAGTTGAGAAAACATCTATACCGCAGGCCTCCATAGAAGGTCTGGCCTGCTCGCGATGCCGGCATTCGCCTTTTATGTTACATTCTCGACAAAGCCTACAGGGCCCTGCACCCATACCTAAGGCCTTGTAATATCCTGCAAAAAACGCCTCTTTTTCTATCTGCACTACTACCTTTGAAATATCCACGCGAGAACCGCTTTGGCAATGAATAAGAATTGCCTTTTTAAAGGAGTTGAGTATTTTTTGTGTCTCATCTGGGGTAGGCGAATATGGCGGGCAGGTAAACGTTTCTCTAAAACCTGAGCAACCAAACTCACATTTATATCTTACCCAGGCAGCAGTCCGTACGGTTTTTACCTCTATAACTTTACTCTTTTTAGCTCCTAAATCAACCGCTCTATTCTTTAATTCCTCTATACTTTTTCTATACATATATTTATTTTACCACATTCTTACCTAATCGTCAATTATCTCTTTCTACCCACCCCACTATAAATAACTTCTTGATATTATTTTTAGACTAAGTTATACTTAAAAACAAAT
>JAPLLU010000097.1 GCA_026387385.1 Candidatus Omnitrophota bacterium | reverse complement strand
AGGGCTCTCGTTAAGAGTAAACAAATAATTGTTATCGATTAACCTAGCTACTAATTTAGTAAATTTACCTTCACCGTAGCCAGCTACTGCTTCTTTCCGAGCTTCTTCAGGCACAGTAAGAGGATAGGTGCTTGGTTCATCGAATCTATCGTTCTCTGTTTTTCCTTTTGGAAGAGCCGCAAAAAAACCATCCAAGGTGCGTTGTCCCTCTAGTAGCCTATCAGTCCTTTTTGCCAAAGATGTTAAGCCTCCGGATATTATTTCTTTTTCAGTAATCTTTCTCATCAGCCAATCTTTTAATTTATTTTCTAATCCTAATTCACGGAATATCTCCTGAGGTACGGCAATCCTGAAACTTTTCTCTTGCGGTCGCCTCTCAGCTACAGCAATGACTCTTTTTAATTTACTATTCCTCCGATGGAATATTTCCCAGATATTTTTATAAAGAAGCCACACATAATTATTTTTATTGCTTTCAAAAACTATACCCCAATCCTCCACTTCAGTAGATTGTCTAAGATTATCAAGGAATTTATCCCATTGCAGAGATACGTTACGGCCAGTTTCAATCCTCATCAGGAATAACAGTTCCATTAATTTTTCTAAGTCCATTTTCCCTTTGAGATTTAAGGGTATAGAGTCAATATATAATTTGCCATCTTCATCGAGCCTGGCGAATTCACCATTGATCACTACAATATTTGAATTTATAACCTCCCTTAAATAATCTTTATCTAAGGTCCCCTGTAAAGGCCTAGCTCTTTTTACAGAAAAATATGATGATACATCTATCTTGATGAGCTCTTTTAAGAACTCTTTAGGATTATCATCTTCGGGTATCTGATAAACGCTAATGCACAAAAGCATCCCATGATTACTGCGCCGGTTAAGAAAGACTGGACGGATATCGGCCATTATCTGTCCGTCATACGCATAAACTTTAATCTTGCCCCATTCGAGTTTCGTTGTCATTGTTTTAAACCTCCTCAGAATCTCAGCATGGGCCTCTTTAGTCCAGCCCTCAATAGATTCTTCGGGAGTATGCGTAGGAGATTGGATTATGAATATCTTCTCCGGGCGAACATTACGTTTCACTAAGGTTTCTCCTGTATTCTTAATAGATTCTTCTGGCCTTTCCTGATTAACGCTATCAAGATCCCACATTACAATGCGAGGCCTTTCTTCACTAATAAAATTAGGGAGATCTTCGGGGAATACAGCATGGACCTTTATGGACTTTACTTCTTCTTCTGATACAGGCCAGATCCTATAATAGAAGCTTCCAATATGCTCTATGGACTCTTGGGTGAGTTTATCTTTATGCGGACCGAAGTAGTATAATTCCAGGATAGGGGCCTGCTTTTCTTCTTTTTTAGTCGCGCGCTGCGCTTTTACCATCCCAAAGTAAAACGGGATCCCCTGTTTTAACTGTTGCCAATCAAGTGGATTTTCTCTTTGACCGAGTCTTAATATTGTTATTGCTAATTGTTCTTTTTTATCAAACCATTCAGGTAGCACCCAATATATCTCATCTATCGCTTCTTTTACGACTAATGGCGCCATAAAGGTTTCGATATTCAGGAATTCCTTTGTATATTTCTCTATGGTCTCGACAGATGAATCAGTCGGAAGCCTAAAGAATCCCCAAGGTTCATCCTGTTCTCTGCCGCCTTTCCCAGAATATATATCAGCATGTTGGTCCCAATTTATCGCAATGACTCTTTCAGAGTTATAAAGATAAGGGAAAACCTCATTGTGGTCTATAAGTATATAAATTTGCGGCTCTGAGATTTCTCTTCCTCCATCGGTCATCAGGTCTCTATCCCGCATATATCTATCCTCATGGCGCCCTTCAGTATCATTAATTATTATTACTGTAGGGGGAATAAATTGAACGATAGCTTCTTTTCGTAATCCTTCGATAAGGCCGGTTGCTGCTGAAAAATCTTCCTTATTAATTCCGCTTAAATCAAGCGCAGCTATTCCCCCGCGTGAAAGTAAGTTAAAAAGTTGCTCAATATAATTTGCGGGATCATCAACATATTTAAGCGTCAGGCGAGATACAATGACATCAAATGGCTTAGCCGCGGCTAAATGTGAAAGGTCCGGATAAATTACGATTCCTTCTGCCTCAAGTTCATCATAGTCTTTGCTAACTCCGATAACCTCAACTTTATCCCCGAATTCAAACTTTAAGCCTCTTAAGAATGGGCCGGATGCACCAAAGTCCAATACTCTCACTGACCGCTTCTTTCCCAGTTTACCCTCTATCCAACTCCGGATATCTCCTAAATCAGCTTCATAATCACCTATTTCACCAAAAGTAGTGGTCAGCGTAGAGCCTTCTGGAGCTACCTCTTCTGGCTCTTGATCGTTAGATAAAGATTGGCCTCTATAAATTTCTGCCAATTGAGAAAGTAACTGATTATTATCTACAATGTAAGTTATGAAACTATCTTCTTCTCCTTTTAAGTATGAGATAAAATCATTAACAGAAATACCTTTACTATTTAATAATCCGATTATTTTTTGTATATCATCTTTAGATATGCGTTTAAAATCACTAAAAAGCCCCCATAATTCAGTAAAATCTTCTTCTATCCCTTCATTATTTAGTTTCTCCCACAGCATATTGACTTTTTTAAGGTCAGCTCCCCGGATATCATCAGCATGCTTTCCATTTATAATATCTCTGTCTTCGTGTTCGAGAATGATGCTTAAAGCCTCTCTCTCCTCTTCTGTTACTACCGCGTTTAAGGTATTAATATGGATATAAATAGAATTACTGCCTGCGTGGGCAAAGACTCTTCCTGAAGAAAATACGTCTTCTTCGGTAAGGAGAATAACTAACCTGCGCTTATATATGGTTTTTTTATGGAAGTAAGATGATGCAGCTGTTTCAAGCAGTAATTCAAAACTGGATTTTATTTTACCGATGCGCGCTGGGTCTGAACGCGCTAAATACTGAGCAAGTTTTTCCTGGGCATTTATTTTTGCCTCATAGCTCTCGTAATCAAAACACGCGGTCAATTTAAGGGCAATTTCAGAGCTTATCCCGGAGAATAAATCTTTTACAATTTTACTGCTGTCTTTACCTTCAAATCCTTCGAGATTCAAACCTATTGCTTCGCCATTCTTTATCGCATCCTTTATCGCTGATTCTACCTCTTCCTGAGAAAGATCCTCCTTCTTTAAATTCTTGCCATCTTTTAAGGGACGCCTTTGCATCGTCGGCTTAATAGGATGGGAAGGATGTCCCGCTAAAATCTGCCTTGTAATGCAGGTGTTTACTAAACCTTCCCGGTATTCATCATCTAATCTAATTCCGAATGCTAGTTCTACTTTTAATAATTTAATTAATTCTTCTTGATGAGCCTTAAAATACTCGTAACTTACCTGTAAGGCTTTCGGGTGGGAGCCGGTTTTTAATTCTTCCCGTTCGTGGCGGATAATGTCATTAATAAGGATTTGGAATGATTGAGATCTAGGACCATATTCCATAGGCGGGGCTCTTGAGGCCAGGGCTTTTAAAATTGCCATCTTGTCGTGGATAGTTACAATATCGGCGATACTGCCTGTTTTAGTTTTATCTACTAATTCAAATTTCTTCTTCTTTAACCCGGCTTTATCCATGTATTTCATAAAATTATCTAAATGTTCCGCATTAACAGGTTCATTTACATCTTCCGTAAACCTTCCAGGATAGCTGGAATACTCATCTTTTACCTTACCTATTGACCTGTCCTGGTAAAGCATAGGATGATCTGGATTTTCACCGTATTCTTCGCACAACCTGTATAACCGCCGCGCCGCATAAATCAAGCCGCCTATCTTTTTAATCCCTTCTTCTAAAGTAGCTGCCCTGACATCTGTCTCTTCCATAAATTTAGTGCGTTCACCTGGGGGTATCTTATGAAACTCTCTTACCGCTACATCCTCAAGATTAAAAGGCAGTTTCCTGAATACATCTCCCAGCTTGTTCCATCTTTGCACAGTCTTCTTAAGGCTTTCAAAATATTGTTTCACCAGTGCCTTCGATATCACTGGATTTTCGCCTATATCTTTAATTCCCAAATTAAGGAAAAAATCTTTATCCCTATCACCTAAATCATCTTTCCTGAATCTCTCCGACAACAACAATACATCACATCGCGCCCTTTCATAAAGATATACCGCCTCAATCCACAAGGCATTCATTCTCCAGAGGTTAGCTATTTTTTCATCCAATTCTCTACTCTGGCTCTCATTCAGTTCATTTATGGCCGGATATGCCTTCATTATTCTATCAATCTCATAGTGCAGCTTCCTTCCTCTCAGCTGTTGTATAAAGGCAAAGGTACGGCCTAAAGGAGCAACAAACGCCTCCTTCCTTAATGCCGCTATCTTATTGGCAAAATCTGCGTATCTTTCCTGGCACTCTTCTATAATACGTCTATTTTCAGGATAAGGACTCTTGTATTGCAAGGCACATCTATCTTTAAATAGTTTAGGCGAAGGGTTCATGAAGATTGCAACGGCTTCTCTTGCCTTATCTTTATCGATAAACCCTTCCTCCATAGCCCACCTGAACAATGTGGCCATCAACCGGTGGCTGTCAATTACTTTTCTTAAATCCAAATTTTCTTCTAAGGCATAGGCAGTTGCATATAACAAATTCTTCAGCCTGCTTTCGGAGCATCTAAATTGAGGATAAGTTTCTATAAAACTCTGAAGTGAATCATAAGGGAGCCTATCCTTATTCTTTATAAGCCAACTGATTAATCCTTGAGTAATAGAAATGCTCCTGATTTTAGAAGTACTGAGTTTTAAAAGCTGTTGAATTAGACTAGCAGAGTCTTCTTCATTAGATAATTTTATAAGAATTGCCTCTACGAAGCCCGTACCTAATCCTGCTTTTTCAAAGGCCTTGGTGAGCTTTAAGAATTGCCCGGAAACAATATCAGCGTCTTTCCGTAAAGCTATTTTTATAATAAAATCTTCTATAGGGATTGTATAACACTTTAACTTTTCAAGGGTTATGGCGAGTTCTGATATTTGATTAATTTCCGCTGCATCTTTGGCTATCCGATTAGCTTATATATCAATTTCTTGGGCAGGATATTTTCCTTGTAATGATAGGGCAACTGTTTCGTGGATAAGGGAATGGGCCAATTCCCGCACTTCCTCATTGATGATTATGATAAGGTTAGCGGGAATATTGAGCGCGTATACTTTTACGTTTTGCCTTTTTTCAAATTCTCTAATAGCCTTAGTCAGCTCAGGCGGGGCACGTACGACAAGCGAATTCTCTAAAAGCTCTGCTATATCTTTATGTCCTTTGTTTCTTAATATATGGGCGACATCCTGTTTTATCGACAAATAAGAGTTATTTTCAGCCAAAGCAAGGGCCTGAGGGGAGAATTTATGAAGAATCTCTTTGATTTCTTCTTGTTCCTGTTCTGCCAGTGGCCTGTCTGTGCGGCTAGGGTCAGAAGAAGAAACCTGTTTAGAAGATACGGCCTTACAGCTATTTGTTATGTCGCGATCATTAAAATCTTCTTTATTGTCCAGCTTGATTACTCCTCCCACAACAAATTTATTAATTGCTTCTCTTATGGATTCGCCCCTGTTGGTAAGGTTTCCTGGCGAATGAACCGGAGCAACAATTAAAGCACCTCCTTTTGCCTGCGCAATATTCTCTGCATATTCAATTACACCTTTAAAGAAGTCCTCTGGGTTATATGCGTTGATTAATTCCTCTGAAGGATTAATTGCTCTTAAGATTAAAACCGGTTTATTTTGGAAACTGTTCTCAAGAATTAGCATGGAACCCGCGAAGCGCTCATCTAAACCTTCGCCTTCGGTAAAGATAACCGCAGTAATATGCTCAAGGCTCATAAAGCTATCTATGTTGTGCGTATAACAAACATTACCGATATCTCCGGCAAGTTCTCTTAAGATACCTTTAGTCGCAAATGCATGGACTTCTGCAATATTCTCTTCAATAACGCTCATTTTGCTTATCTCTTTTTCAAAACAATCAACGGATAATGCGCTAAGCAGCTTCCTTCTCATCATTCTATCTAGGTTCTTTAAGGCGTGTTCTTTGATAAAAGCGTTTCTTAATTCTATAATTAATAACAAAGAACTAACGGATAAGCCATCTTTTAGCTTGCCTGTCAGGTCCTCCCTTAAATTAGGATGCTCGCTGAATATATGGGTAATCAAAGACAGGGCAATATTTTTTTCAAAAAGCCATGACTGAGGAGCCAAGGTAATGCTTAGGGCCAATATATCCTGGGATTCTTCTATCTTTAAAGGTAAATGCCTTAAATCTTCTTTGATCTGCTGAATATATGCTGAGGCATTAGGGTTGTCTCTTAGTTTCTTATCCAGTATTCGATGTTCATCTTTAAGGGTAACCATTACTTGTGACTTTATCTCAGTGAGTTGTTCAGATGAGGCCCTTTCGGATAAATCTGCTGCCTCTTCAATTAAAGAACAGAAATTACCAAATAAACTCTCTGTGCCTTGATTAAATTTTACACACCCTCTTTTACGAACCTTAAAGGTGGCTTCTGTCTTATACGCCTCATCCAACACAGGAATAGGGCCATCTATTAATGCCTGGTTAAATCTTCTCACAAAATCCTTCAGAGTAATCTTCTTCCCAACGCCGTGTCCCCAAGTAACAGAATAAAAACCCGTTAGCCCTCCTAGTATTGCTTCTATGATAGGATTATCAAGATGCTCTTCTTTTATAGCTCTCTCACAGATAACTTCTTTTCTTCTAGCATTGATTGCCTCCTCTAAATCCTTTATACCTGATTTACCCGTTGATTTAATTCCTATGTTCCATAATTCATATGGCCTAAGTTCCTCTGACTCCAATAGTTTATCCTTTGACAAATATCTATGCACCAGCACTATATCTCTATTGGCTAAATAGCCTAACTTCTTTATGAAGTCATTGAGTAGAATTTTCCAGTCCTCAAGAGTGTCTTCCTTTACCATCGCAGAGCGAGAAATTATGTTCACCATACCTCGGAAGAAGGTAAGTTTTTTCTCGCGTTTCTTCTCGCGTTTGATTTCTTCCTCGGCAAATTCAGTTATCAAAACGAATATTCCATATCCAAAGCTATTATCTAATATTTCCCTCAGAAATAACGCTTTCGTTTCTAACATTGTATTGTTTTTCTCGGATTTAAGAAAAACTGTAATGGATTTTATAAAATCTTCTTCCTTAGTGGCTGCATTCTTAATGATTGCGTATATCACGTTCACATTTAAGTTTATCTTAGTGAAAACCCCGGTGAGTTCCGGAAGTTGCTTAGCAATATTGACAGCATTTTTTCTGACAGCGAGCTTTCCAATGATATTTGCTATATAATTGTTAGGGAAGCCTAATTGTTTAAGATGAGTGCTAAACTCAAAAAATGGCCTACCCGCATCATTATCAATTAAAATAGTGCAGATATTGGCAAGTTCTTCTTTCTTGAGTAAAATATTATTAAGTATGGCTTCTATGCAATATTCATTTAAACCGCAGCGTTTAAAGGCAGTAGTGAGTTTAAAGAAGTGCCTGGGGGCATTGTTATCAATAAGATTTGCTGCGGTGTTGGCAGGGTATTCAAAAATATAAATTTCCTTAAAGATGCTCTCTATGTAATATTTATCTAAACCTTCCTGAACAAAGGCAGCGACGAGTCTTGAGAATTGTTGTGCGATGTTGGCGACGTCTCTTCGTATCGAAATATATTTAAAAATTTGCTCCGGGCCATATCCATATAAACCTGCCTGGACAAAAGCCGCAGCGAGTCCTGAGATTTTCCGGATAATGTTGGCGGTGTCTTCTCTATCAATAAGATTACCAATTACAATTCTTATGAAATATTTATCCGCTTTAAATTTAACTAAGCTCTCTATAAGTTCAGAGAGGCATTGGGCGATAGTGGCGAGATCTTCTTTCTTAGAGAGTTTCCCAAAGAGTTCTTCTATGAAATATTCTCCCAGATCTACCCGGCAAAGAATAATTACCAGTTCCAGTAGTTCTTGGGAGATGTTTACGGAATCTTCTCCTAATGCTTTAATAGCAGCACTAATGACTTGATTTTCAGGATGGTTTAATTCAGGATAAAGTACCGCATTGATTTCGTGTTTGACATCTTCTTTTGCAGCATTTTGCGGGATTAAGATATAAATGATCCCATCTTCAGCATAATTAAATACGCGTTCTTCCGGAGGGCCTCGAATAAACTTTACATTGTTCTCTTTTAATTTCCGCATCACTACATCATTAATTCCGTTTCCTTTAATCTCTTCTTCAGGAATTACTCCTTTGAATTTCCTGATAATTCCCTCTATCCCGCCGAATTGCTTAATTTTTCCATTAACTTCTTCTCTGGAATCACCCTGCGATGAGGCATCATTTGGTACCATAGATTTGTTCTCTAGCGTTTTATCGAATCTATTTATTGCTAATTGATAAAGAACGGCGATATCTTTCTCTTTTTTAGAATATCCTTCGTATAAACCAAACAAATATTCTGCGTCAACTTTTAAATTTGGATTTATCTTATTTAATATCAATGCGGCCTCTATCAATCTTCCTATAGCCTTAGGAATATTTTTCTTATCTTCCCGCAAATACTTACTTCCGTCTTTTATTAAACGTTCAGCCTGAAACATTAATTTCTCTTCTGAGATTGGCTCCTTAAAATAATCTTCTCCGTAAATATTAACCATAACATTGCGGCAGGAGATAATTATGGAGTCTAATTTTTCGTCTTTTCCGGATATAAGGTCTTCTGTGCCAACCATTATAATCCCGAGTTTATCCGGAACTCGTTCAAACCCATCAGGGAATAACGATATATCTTTTAAAGAGTGCCATATCACTTCGCCTGTGTAAGCCTTTCCTTTCACTACCATTGAAAGATCCAAATCTGAAGGCAGTATATCCTTATGGCCATAGAGATAGCTTCCGTCAGCAAGGATACTTAATGCTTCCGGATAAAGATTGATAAGATACTCCGCTAAACCATCAAGAGCTTCTAATCTTATCCAAACTTCTCTTCTTTGAACTTGAGTGAAATATTCCCAGTATAGATTCCTGCTATCTCCATTATCATTTTCATTTTTCTTGCGAACAATTTGTGTAATTTCTATTCCTTTATAATCTCCTAAAGATAACTTAAGAGTACGCTGTATGCCTGGTTTATCAGGTGTCGCTGTTTCTTCAATAATCCCATCACCAAATAGTTTTTTCCATAACCCTTCGCCCATTTTTGTTAATTTTGATGATACAAGTAATGGTCTTGCCCCATAATTTGCCAGATATTTTACCAACCCCTGAACAAGCACAGTCCCTATTTTCCTATGTCTTTCTTGTTCCAAAACATACTGAAATATAACATTGTAGGAATCCTGATTGTCCGTAGGTTCTGCATAAAAAATGAACCCTAATATTTTTTCTTCTTTTTCCCGCACAATAATCATTTGGTGTTGGACTATTGGGTCATAAATTAATGACCACAATTTCTCTGCAAATAACCTTAATAGCGCTACCCCCTCTTCCCCCTCGAGTTCATCTTTACAATAATTTTGTATCGCCTCTTCCATAATCTTCTTTCGATCTGCATCTTTCATTTTCACTGTATATACAATCTCATAATCTGTGCCTAACCTTGCCTCGGAGGTAATAGGATGAGAATTATCTTTCGCCTCACCACTTCTCCTCCCAGAGGTTGACTGCGTTGAAATATCCACTTTCTTCCTTGATGCTTTTATATCGCTTAACTGCTTGATACTGACACCATCTTTATTCCCCACAATAACACAAGTGGGAATGCACCCAGTAAAAAATATTCCCTGAGTTATTACTCCGGAGGTTTTCTCAAGTGCATCAGCTAATTGTCTTGGATTATTGATAGGATAAAAATCTACATCTAAGATAGCTCTATTTTCTCTATTCCCAGGCCTAAATATTTCGCTACCTTGTTTCCTTATAAATATATTCTTACCGCCTAAATCAGCCAAAGCCTTCTTAACATCCTCTAATTTACTTTCTTCTACTTCCAAAGGAAAAGGGAATTTACCTAATACTGAAACCATCTTATCTTGGTCAACAATAAGAATTACCTCTTTGGCTGCATTTATATTTTTCTTTTCTTCTGTTAAAGCACCTCCACCCCCCTTAATTGCAAAGAATTTGGAATCTATTTCATCTGCACCGTCAACGACAATATCTATCTCGGGATAATCCTCTAATGTCGCCGTATTTATATTATAACCCTGCGCAATAATTTCTGTCTTTGGTGAAGAGGAAATCCCAATAATATCTTTGTTTTCTATCTCTCCTGTTGATATTGCTTCGCCTAATAAAGGTAAGAAATAATTCCAGGTTGTTGTTCCGCTACCCAGCCCGACAATAAGTGGCTTAGTTACATTTCTGAGCAAATTTCTAACTATCTCCACTGCTTTTAAAGACGCATAACATTTAGAAAGTTCCTTTTCATCCAACTTATCCTGGCCATATTTCTTAACAAGCTCGTTGATCTCTTCTTTAGATTTTCCTTCTGCCGAGGCGTCCTTTGGCTCTTTATGGGGAGTGATGGGATGGTCGGTTTTCCCGGTATCTTCATTTAGCGATTCCAACTTATAGTATTCAATCAAGGCCTGCTCCACCTTGCCTAAATCTTCAAACTCAACAATAACTCCGATATTAAAACTGATGCCTGATACGAGCTCTGCATTCCGTCTAGTATCATGATCCCATTTAATTCCATAAAAATTCTTCTTATCATCAGCGTATAACTCAATATCCGTCTTTGGATATTTTTGTTTAAAGAAATTCATAAATCCCTCAACTGACTGGCGGCCTTGCTTTTCTCCTCCGCCATATAAATTCAATAGCTTAACCCTCTCGATAATAACAATGGCCTTCCGATCAATTCTTTTAACAATAAATTTACCGGCGAGAACCGCCTCAGATAAATCCCTTTCCAGCTTAATTGAATTAAAGCCTAATTTATTAGCTTCCTCTTTAATTAAATTATGCAGAGCATTTTTAATAGCACTTTTCTCTATGACGACAATTCTCAGGCTCTCATTCCCTGTCACCTTAAATTGATGGGCCGTATCAATCCATTCCTTTAAGGCCTGTTTATTTAATCTTAACAACTCTTCATAGCTTGCATCTTTATGCTTATCTTGAATCGTTTTCTGAAGTTCTTCTATATTTAATCCTCCGGTCACATCCAATACGGTCTCTCCTTCTACAAAGATATCCGCATCCTCAGGCGCCTTATACAAACAACCCCTGTCTCCATCTATGATAACCCATTCGCCTTCTCTTTCTTTTAAAAGAGAAACTGAGTTTATTCCGATAACTGCAGGGGTGGAAGACATACGCGTTTGAATAATCTCATGAGAACTTTCATTACTAAAGAATAAAAACACCCCTACAATATAAGGGTTGACTAAAACTGTTAAATACCCTGGCTCTCTGTTTTCTAAGGCCAAAATTGTAGGGATTCCTGCTTCTGCCAATTTTTTAGCGTTGCTCAGGCCAAATGCCAACTTCCCCTTCTGTGCGCCCACGCTGACTCCGGTACCTTTAGCAATAATCTCAAGCACATCTATAATTTCAGGCTTTAGGTGCAATACTTTCTTAAAATGTAGAAGTTCATGCGCTTTTTTCAGTAATTTTAAGCTCGTTACTGCGGCATCGTCCTTCAATTCCTGAATAATATTTAAAATT
>JAPLLU010000005.1 GCA_026387385.1 Candidatus Omnitrophota bacterium | reverse complement strand
TTGGTTCTTACTGATTCAATGAGCGTAGTGCCTTTAGCCTCCAGCCAAGACCACAAGAGGATCTTTGATAATGACCAGGGGCCGAACACAGGTGGCATGGGCGCATATTCTCCGGCACCTGTGGTTACGCAAGAATTGTTTAAAGAAATTTTGCATAAAGTTGTGCACCGGACCATTGACGGCTTGAGCAAAGACGGCATAGATTACCGGGGGGTCTTATATGCGGGCATTATGATTACTAAGGATGGGCCTAAGGTATTAGAATTTAATGTCCGTTTTGGTGACCCCGAGACCCAGGCGATATTGCCGCGGCTTAAGTCGGATATAGTAGAAGTAATGTTGGCAGCCACTGATAAAAAATTATCCCACTTTAAGACACTAGATTGGGACGCTAGGCCTTGCGTATGTGTGGTTTGTGCTTCAGGAGGTTACCCCGGAAATTATGAAAAGGGCAAAGAGATTTCTGGTTTAGAAGAAACAGATAAAATGCAGGATGTAGTAGCGTTTCATGCGGGCACGAAAAAGCTCCCAACTCCCAACTCTCAACTCCCAACTAGGTATTTCACCAACGGAGGAAGAGTATTGGGCGTAACGGGTTTAGGTGATACTATAAAGAAAGCCATTGATAAGACATATCAGGCAGTAGAGAAAATAAATTTTGAGGGGATGCAGTATCGAAAGGATATAGGAAGAAAAGCAATACAATAGTATTGCGTATGGCGTATCGCGTATGTCGCAAACGATATACGAAATACGCTATACGATATACGAAATACGAAACTGGAGGTAATTATGAATAAAATAGCTATTATTATGGGTAGCCAGTCGGATTTAAGCACATTACAAGGTGCAGTTGATTTACTTAAAGAATTTAAGGTCGGTTATGAGATTAAGGTTTTATCTGCGCACAGGACCCCTAAAGAATTAGTCAGCTACGTAGAAGCAGCTTCCAATAGAGAGATAAAGGTTTTTATCGCTGCTGCAGGTGGTGCTGCTGCCCTCTCAGGCGTAATAGCTGCTCATACCATAATACCGGTAATAGGCATACCTATTGAGACAAAAAGTTTAAAGGGCCTGGATTCATTATTATCTACGGTTCAGATGCCGGTTGGTATTCCCGTCGCCTCTATGGCCATAGGAAGCGCAGGGGCTAAAAATTCCGCAATCTTTGCTTTAGAGATTCTGGGCATTACGGATAAAAAAATATCTTCAAAACTCCTTGCTTACAAGAAGAAGATGAGGGCAAAGATTAAGGCTATTAAGATTAAGATATGATTCCTACAAAGATAGTAAAAATAGACCCTCAAGAAATCAAAGAAAGTTATATTAGGGAGGCAGCAAAAATTTTAGCCGCAGGCGGCCTGGTAGTCATACCTACCGAAACAGTTTATGGTATAGCCGCCAATATGTTAAATAAAGAAGCGGTGGATAGATTATATGCAATAAAGGATCGGGCAAAGGATAAACGCTTTTCTTTGCATATAGACAAGAAAGAAACCATAGAAGATTTTGCCTGGGATATACCCGTTAGCGCATATAAACTTATAGATAAATTCTGGCCCGGCCCTTTGACTATCATTTTAAAGGCAAAAGATAAAGATACTATTGGCCCTTCGACTTCGCTCAGGGGCGATGGTGAGCGTCCCTCGAATGCGCTCGGGACTAGTCTTGAGTTTATTGAAGGACGTAGTCGAACCATCGGCATACGTATGCCTAATAACGAAATAGCCTTGAGTTTAATTTCCGAAGCTAAAGTGCCTCTTGTTTGTCCCTCTGCCAATATTTCCGGAAAACCCGCACCTAATAATTTCGAACAAGCAATTAAAGATTTAAAAGGGCTGGTTGATTTTGCCATAGATGCCGGAAATACAAGCTTAGGTTTAGAATCTTCGGTTGTAGATTTAACTGTTGAGCCTCTTCGCATATTGAGAGAAGGAGCCATTAAAAAAGAAGATATCGAGAATACAGTAAGAAAGAAAACAGTGCTTTTTATCTGTACGGGAAATTCCTGCCGTTCGGTTATGGCAAAGGCGCTTTTAGAGAAGAAGTTAAGAGAACAGGGCAGGCGCGATGTGGAAGTCTTATCCCGGGGAATCATGATGTTAAGCGGTTTGGGCGCGTCCGCAGAGACTAGGGAGTTATTAAGAAGCGAAGGTATCGACGTATCGAGCCATAATTCGCAGAAGATAACAATAGATATTATCAAGAAATCCGATATCATATTAGTCATGGAAAAATTACACGAAACCAAAATATTAGAATTAGCCCTTGAGGTAAAAAATAGGGTGTTTTTATTGAAAGAATTTGCTAAAATAAGTGATAACGATTTGGATATTGCTGACCCTATCGGAAAATCGATAGGATTTTATGAAGAGACCTTTAAAATAATAAAAGAAGGTATAGAGAAAATAAGTAAAATAATATAGTTAAAAATAGCACCAGGTGCGAAACCAATCAGGCACCTGCTTGATTTCTAAAATTGCACCTGTTCTTCAGCTGTTTTATAATAAGTTTTAATTGATCAAAGGGTGCAGGTGCGAGATTAGCTTCGCATCAGGTGCAAGGTTACCTGAACACCAGGTGGAGTATCAAACTTTAAGGAAAAACATGAAAACTATACTTATTGCCTCTGATCATGCGGGGTTTGGTTTAAAGGAAAAATTAAAACCTTACCTCGTTAAGATCGGTCTTCGGGTAAAGGATTTAGGTGCACATTCAGGCCAGCGTTCTGATTATCCCATCTTTGCCTATAATCTGGCGAAAGAGATTGCGAGAGGTAAAAACAAGCGAGGCATCCTTATTTGTAAGAGCGGCATCGGTAATTCTATTGTGGCAAATAGGGTCTCTAGTGTGCGGGCAGCGTTGTGTTACAATGCCAAGGCAGCAAGGCTTTCCCGGGAACATAACGATAGTAATGTTCTGGTGTTAGGTTCTGCCTTTGTAAATGAAAAACAGGCCAAAATAATTTTAAGTGCCTGGTTGAATACAAGGTTTAAAGCCGGCAGGCATCAAAGGCGGCTGAATCTGTTGAAAAGAATCGAAAAAGATTTAAGGAGGGCTAAGAGTTGAGGCACATAAAAAACACTGATCAGGAAATCCATACAATCATAAAAA
>JAPLLU010000111.1 GCA_026387385.1 Candidatus Omnitrophota bacterium | reverse complement strand
TCCCCGGAGGTGCAGCTAATGTGGCAAATAATATCCGTGCTCTTGACGCCAAAGTCTGTTTGGCGGGGGTTACGGGTAAAGATAAAAATACCGATATCTTATTTTCAGAGCTAAAAAAAAGAAAAATAAAAACCAATGCTATTTTCATCGAACCCAAAAGATACACCACGCTTAAAACCCGTATTATTGCCGGACATCAGCAGGCAATTAGGGTTGACTGGGAACATACGGATTCTCTGCCCGCTAAATTAAACTCCAGGATAATTAAGTTTATTGAAAAGAGTATAGATGACTTTGACGCTATTATTATTGAGGACTACGGTAAGGGCGTGATAAATATGCAGTTATTAAATGCAGTTATAGAATTAGCGCATACTCATAATAAGATTATCACCGTTGACCCCAAGGAAGAACACTTCCTGTATTATCGCCAAGTGACTTCTATTACACCTAACCGCCGGGAGCTGGAAAATGCGATAAGGAATTTAAAAATCAAAGATACGGAAAATAGATTTAAAATAAACAACGACAGATTATTCACTGATAGAGATATCGAGTTAGCCGCGCGCCAGATTTTAAAATATTTAGGATTAGAGTCGGTATTAGTTACTTTGGGTGAGCATGGTATGAAATTGTTTGAAAAGTCAGGCCGCATGACGCATATTCCTACCGTTGCCCAGGAAGTATTTGATGTTTCTGGCGCAGGGGATACAGTTATTGCTTGTTTTACGTTGGCACTTTCTTGCGGCGCAAGCAAACTTGAGGCAGCACACATCGCTAACTTTGCCGCAGGCATTGTCGTTGGGAAGGTGGGCACAGCTGTTACTACGAGAAAAGAACTACTGGGGAGATTACACTAAATATGGACGTAATAGGCGTTATTCCTGCAAGATATTCTTCTACGCGTTTTGAAGGCAAGGTCCTTGCGGAGATACTAGGTAAACCCATGATACAACACGTCTGGGAAAGGGCAAAACAGTCTTTAGTCTTAGATGCTTTAATTATCGCCTGCGATGATGAAAGGGTTGCCGATTGCGCCAGGGGATTCGGCGCAGAGGTTGTTTTTACTGCTAAGGCCCACGTTTCAGGCACAGATAGAATCAGTGAAGTGGTTAATCCCATAGATGTGAAAGTAGTAATAAATATTCAAGGCGATGAACCGTTAATTCATCCGATGATGATTGATACCGTTGCCCGGGCGATCCTCGATGACAAAACAATCTCCATGGCCACAATTATGAAGCGGATAGAAGATCATAAAGAAATAAACGATCCTGATGTGGTTAAAGTCGTGGTGGATAAAGATAACTTTGCCTTATATTTTTCAAGGGCATCAATCCCCTTTCATGCGCATAATTCCGAAGTCAAGGTACCGGTCTATTATAAGCACATTGGATTATACGGCTACACCAAGGATTTCCTTTTTACCTATAAAAACCTGCCGGTTTCTGATTTGGAGAAGATAGAGCGGTTAGAACAGTTACGTGCTCTGCAGGAGGGTTTCCGGATAAAGGTTATTGAAACAAAATATGAGACTATAGGAGTAGATACACCGCAGGATTTGGAGAAGGTTAAAAAGTATCTGGAGAAAGAAGGAATACAATAAAAGTTTAAAAAATGACAGGAATTCGCGTCAATAATATCAGTATAGGTAACAATAATCCCCTGGTTTTGATTGCCGGACCTTGCGTTATTGAGTCCGAAAAGTCCTGCCTTGAGACAGCAGAGAGGCTAAAGGAACTGGCCGAAAAGTTAGGCGTCCCGTTTATCTTTAAAGCCAGTTTTGATAAGGCAAACAGGTTGTCTATTGATTCTTATAGAGGTCCGGGGTTAAAAAAGGGCCTGGAGATTTTGAGCAAAGTAAAAGAAAAGGTAAAAGTCCCGTTATTAAGCGATATACACTGCGAGAACGATATTGCCGAAGCGGCTAAAGTGTTAGATATAATCCAGATACCGGCATTCTTATGCCGGCAGACAGATATCGTAGTGAACGCAGCGAAGACCGGGAAGGTAATAAATATTAAGAAAGGACAATTCTTGGCGCCCTGGGACGTTTTACCTATTATCAAAAAGGTAGAATCTGCCGGAAACAGGAAGATCCTGTTGACCGAAAGAGGATTTTGTTTTGGATACAATAATCTGGTTACAGACTTTAGGTCTCTTGCAGTAATGCGTCAGTTTGGCTATCCGGTGGTTTATGATGCTACACACAGCGTCCAGCTTCCCGGAGGTAAGGGATCTAGTTCCGGAGGCCAGAGGGAATTTGTTGGGGCTTTAAGCCGCGCAGCAGTTGCCTTTGGCTGCGACGGACTGTTTTTAGAGGTTCATCCTGAGCCGGATAAGGCGCTCTCCGACGGGCCGAATATGATAGACTTCAAAGAATTAGAAAGGCTTTTGAAGCAAGTCAAGAAAATCGAAGCAGCATTACCTTAAATACTATGAATACAGTTAAACGCGCAAGACAGGTTTTGGATATTGAGGCAAAGGCCATTATTGATTTAAAGAAAAATATAAACCAGCATTTTGAAAAGGCAATCCAATTTATTTTAAGGTCCAAAGGAAGAGTAGTGGTCACGGGGATGGGTAAGGCAGGCATTATCGGTCAGAAATTATCCGCGACACTATCTTCAACCGGGACCCCCAGCCTCTTTTTACATTCTGCTGAAGCAATACACGGTGATCTGGGCAGGGTAACTAAGGAAGACGCGGTGATAATTTTATCTAACAGCGGAGAGACAGACGAAATAAAAAAACTATTACCGTTATTAAAAAAGATAGGCTCAAAAATAATTGCCATAACCGGAAACCCTAAATCATTACTCGGGCGTTACAGCGATGCAGCCCTCAATACCTATGTAGAAAAAGAAGCCTGTCCTTTAGGGCTTGCCCCCACTGCTTCTACTACAGCGATGCTGGCAATTTCTGATGCCCTGGCAGTCTGTCTTTTGGAATCGAAGGGTTTTAAAGAAAAGGACTTTGCCTTTTATCATCCCGGAGGTACACTCGGCAAAAGACTGCTTTTGAAAGTAGAAGATATAATGCGCACGGGCAAAGTAAATCCCATTGTTTATGAAGAAAATACCGTTTCTAGCGTATTACTTAAGATTACCGAAGCCCGCGCAGGGAGCGCAACCGTGGTGGATAAAAACGGAAGACTAAAAGGCATATTTACCGATGGAGACCTGCGCAGGCATTTAGAGATAGATGAGAATTTGCCTAAGTGCAAAATAAAAGATGTGATGACTAAAAATCCTACGACGGTCAATAAAGAAATGCTTGCTGCGGAGGCAATGCGTATCCTGCAGGAAAAAAAGATTGACGAGGTGCCGGTAGTAGATAAACATAAGCACCCCATAGGCCTTTTGGACGTCCAGGATCTATTAAGGGCGGGGTTAATTTAATGATAGAGGAATCTATATTAAGTAAGGCAAAGAAGGTAAGGTTGTTACTTTTGGATGTAGACGGAGTCTTAACAGACGGACGCATTATTTATGATTCCAAGGGCAAGGATGCCAAATTTTTTGATGTACATGACGGAATGGGCGTATATGTTTTAGGGAAGCTGGGTATAAAAACCATACTTATTACAGCAAAGGGCTCAAGGTCAATAGCCCCCCGCGCTAAAGATATGCGGGTCGAAGAAGTTTATGAGGATATTTCTCCGAAGTCAGAGGTCCTGGATAAGATTTTAAAGAAACACAAAATTACTCCAGATGAGGTTTGTTTTGTAGGGGATGATTTGGTGGATTTATGCCTGATGAAACGGGTAGGTTTTCCTATAGCTGTATTTAATGCTGTGCCCGAGATAAAACAGGCAGCAGCCTACATTACATTAAGACACGGCGGACGCGGTGCAGTGCGCGAAGTTGCAGAATTGATACTTAAATCACAGGATAAATGGAAAGAAGTCATTAAGCTTTATGAATCCTAAAGGATTAATAGCCATCTTTATACTTTTGCGGTCAAAAACCGCGCCCTTTAGGGCGCGCCCGCCTGCCGGACGGGCAGGGATAGGAGGTTGGACGCTTCAAGTATCCAGCCTTTGGGGCCCTTGGGAACCCCTGAGGCTTATAGCCTGGGCGGGCTTCATTTTTGCATTTTTTATGTTTACTCTTGCATATGCTAAAAATCAGACTACACAGGAATCAGATCAGCAGATTAATGATTTTTCCCTGGCCGGTTACGGAGAGAAAGGGAAAAAAACCTGGGAACTATCAGGTAAATCCGCGGATATATTTACAGATGTAATCAAACTTGACAGCGTAGTAGGTAATCTATATGGTAAAGAAGAAGATATCAGGCTAACTGCCGACAGAGGAGATTTTGATAAAGCAGAGGGCTTGGTGCATTTAGAACAAAATGTGGTAATTACTACCTCCACGGGCGCAAGACTGAATACCAATTCTTTAGATTGGGATAGGAAGAAACAGATTGTAAGCACAAAAGACTTAGTGAGCATAGAAAGGGCGAATATGGTTACCGTTGCCAGCGGTGCCCACGGTGAACCTAATTTAAATAAGGTGAGCCTGGTGAAAGATGTCAAATTAGAAATCAAACCCGGTGTTACAGAAAAAGAATCCGAGGATAAAAATAAGATTATAATTACCTGTGATGGTCCGCTTGAAATAGATTACGGGAAAAACATCGCTACATTTAAAAATAATGTTAAAGTAGATAGAGAGGATTCTCAGATTTACAGCGATACTATGGATATCTATTTTATTTCAAACGGAGATAGCGTTAAAGATAAACAAGACACTCAGGATATGGGCAGTAGAATAGATAAAATAGTTGCTAGGGGTAATGTTAAGATTTTCCGGGGCGAGAACGTCTCCTATTGCGATGAGGCAGTTTATACAGCTTCCGATAGAAAGATACTGCTAAGCGGCCGGCCAAAATTAATAATATTTTCATCTCAGGATTTGGCCGTGTCATCGGGGAATTAAAATTATATTTTTTAGGACTTATAATAGATAAACTAGATAAGGCAAAAGAAAAAGAAATACAGGATAATAAGATGCATCTTTTAGAGATTAAAGGCCTCTCCAAGGCTTACAACGGAAGAGAGGTTGTTAAGGGTGTTGATATACTGGTTAAACGCGGCGAGATAGTCGGACTTTTGGGTCCTAACGGCGCAGGCAAGACCACTACATTCTATATGGTTGTCGGCGTTATCCCGCCTAACCGGGGCAGGATTACATTTGATAATGAGGACATAACGAATTTAGCGATTCATGAGCGCGCCCGCTATGGAATAGGATACCTTTCTCAGGAACCGTCTATCTTTAGAAAACTCACCGTAGAAGAAAATATCATGTCAATATTGGAGACATTACCGATAGCGAGGCCGGAAAGAAAACGGAGGCTTGCCATGCTACTTGAGGAATTAAATATCGCTCATTTAGCAAAACATAAGGCATATACTTTGTCCGGAGGGGAAAGAAGACGTCTTGAGATAACCCGTGCTTTGGTTACTAAGCCCTCTTTTATTCTTTTGGATGAACCATTTTCAGGTATAGACCCGATTGTAGTGAGCGAGGCACAGGAGATTATCAAGAGTTTAAAGGAAAGGGGATTAGGGATTCTGCTTACCGACCATAGTGTCCGCGAGACACTTTCTATTACGGACAGGGCTTATTTAATCGCTGAAGGGAAAATTCTTATTTCGGGTACGGCAGAAGAACTGATAAACAATCCTCAGGCGCGACAGATATATCTGGGTGAGAAATTCAAGATGTAAGTAAGGACATAGCTTATGGAGCGCCTGCCTCATCGGCAGGCAGGTAAGCGAACATAAGTTGTCTGATCGGACTTACCCCTCACTCAGAAAGCAATAGATTTAATTATTACTGTTGAGTGAGGGGTTAATTCGCCCGAACAACTTACGGTTCCGCCAAAAAGATTGGCGGACCCGCCAACGTTTTGTGGCGGGCACTTTTGTTCCGTAAGTTGTGGGCTCATTAAAGATGAAAACAGAAGTCAAAAAATTAGATAGCATTAAAAGAGAGTTAAATATTGAGGTAAACGGCGAGATTGTAAAGAATAAATTTGAGGACGCCTTTAAAAAAATAAGTAAAGAGGCAAAGGTTCCAGGTTTTCGGGTAGGTAATGTGCCCCGCGATATTTTAGAAAAGAATTTTTCTTCCGATGTTCACAATATAGTTCTTAAGGAATTAATCCCCGATGTTTATAATCAGGCGATCAAGAAAGAAGGGCTTGATGTTGTAGAATTGCCCGAGATATCCGAAGTCAAATTAGACAGAAATGCGCTTTCATTTAAGGCTACGGTGGAAGTAAGCCCAGAGATTAATATAAGGAATTATAAAGGGACCAAAGTCAGTTACAAAAAAATGGCAGCCAGTCCTGATGAGGTAAAACGCAATATCGATGCCTTGAAAGAGAAAAGGAAGGCCGAAACAATAGATGATAATTTTGCCAAAGGCTTAGGGTATGCGAATTTGTCGGAACTGGAGAATGCAATCCAGGCGCAGATTTATATCCAGAATGATAATCTTCAGCGGCAAAAGATTGAAAATGAGATCATCGAGCAGATAATCAAAGACCTCGATTTTAAACTGCCGCAATCTTTAATTAACAGACAATTACAGGATATGGTAAGGCAGGCTAAGTTAGATATGGCGTTAAAAGGAACCCCGCGTGAAAAAATAGATGAACAAGAAAACAAAATTTCCAGCGAATTAGAGCCTGAGGCAAAAAGACAGATAAAGGTGTATCTGGTTTTGTCAGAGATAGCCAAGAAAGAAAACATCACTGTAGATGACCATATGCCCCATAGAGTGATGGAATTTTTGTTAAGAGAAGCAAACTGGCAGGAATCTGTTTGAAAAATACATGAGAAATCCAAAATCCAAATACTACCAAATCCAAAATAAATTCCTGTCTGTCCGGCAGGCAGGCAAAATCCCAAATCCAAAAATTGGGATTTGGTAGTATTGGAAATTGGGATTTAAATAAGGAGGTGGCTAATGAGTACTAAAATGCAGACGTTGGTCCCGATGGTTATTGAACAGACAAGTAGGGGTTATGAAAGGGCCTACGATATCTACTCCCGGCTATTAAAAGACCGCATAATATTTATCGGCACTTCCATCGACGATATTGTGGCTAATCTGGTTATTGCCCAGATGTTATTTTTACAGATGGAAGACGTTAATAAAGATATAAATGTCTATATAAATTCACCCGGAGGTTCAGTAACAGCTGGCCTGGCGATATATGATACTATGCAGTTTGTAAAATGTGACGTAGCGACTTACTGTATAGGACAGGCAGCAAGCCTGGGAGCACTTTTATTATCTGCTGGTGTTAAAGGAAAACGTTTTGTATTGCCGAATGCACGTATAATGATACATCAACCCTGGGGCGGTATTCAGGGAGTTGCCGAAGATATATCTATCCATGCCAAAGAGATTTTGAAAATTCGTGATAAGATTAATGAGATATTGTCAATCCATACAGGCCAGCCTTTAGAGAAAATACAAAAAGACACCGACAGGGATTATTTTATGTCTGCGCAGGAAGCCAAGGCATACGGATTAGTTGACGATGTAATCGTAAATCAAAAGAAGAATAATAAATAAGTTACAGCGCTAAAGATTATTCGCTGATCAACTTAAACAACGAAAGGAATCTCCATGAAGAAGAACTATTTATTGACTCCCGGACCAACACCTTTGCCGCCACAGGTTTGTGAGGCTCTTGGCAGGCCCATAATTCATCACCGTACTCCGCAATTTCAGGCCCTTTTAAAAGAAGCGAGTGAAGGGTTAAAATATGTTTATCAGACCAAGCAGGACGTCTTTATACTTGCATCCAGCGGCACGGGCGTAATGGAGGCAGCAGCGGTTAATTTACTGTCTCCTCAAGATACAGTTATAACTGTTCAAGGCGGTAAATTCGGAGAGAGATGGACAGAGATTTGTTCGGCTTACGGTATAAATACTGAGATTATCAATGTGGAATGGGGCAAGGCTGTTGAGCCTAAGGCAATAAAAGAAAGACTTAAAGCTAACCCTAAGATAAAGGCAGTTTTTACGACGTTATGCGAAACATCCACAGGGGTTGCGAGTGATATAAAGGCAATCGGAGAAGTCGTAAAGGATACGGAGGCAGTTTTAGTAGTGGATGCTATAAGCGGATTAGGCGCGATCGATTTACAGACCGATGCCTGGTTTTGTGACGTTGTGATCTGTGGCTCACAAAAAGGCCTTATGCTTCCCCCCGGCCTTGGTTTTATTTCAGTTAGTTCCAAGGCATGGGAATTAATCGAAAATTCAAAATGCCCCAAATATTATTTTGATTTGAAAGAGGCGAAGAAAGCCCTGGATAAGACCGATACTCCTTTTACACCGGCAATAACTTTGATTATTGCGCTTTGTGAGGCTTTAAAAATGATGAAGCAGGATGGCCTTGCGAATATTTTCTTGCGTCATAGAAAAATGGCTGAGGCGACAAGAAAAGCAGTTAAGGCATTGGGATTAGAACTATTTGCGCCTACAGCAGCTTCCGATGTAGTTACCGCGGTGTGCGTGCCTAAGGACTTAGACGGCGAAAAACTAGTCAAGGTTATGCGTGATACTTATGCAGTGACTATTGCCGGAGGCCAGAGTGAGTTAAAAGGCAAGGTATTCAGGATAGCCCATATGGGATTTATCGAGGAATTCGATATCATTGCAGGAATTTCTTGTTTAGAAAAGGTACTGAGCCAAATGGGTTATGATTTTGTATTAGGAGCAGGCGTTAAGGCAGCGGAAGAAGAATTTTTAAAAAATACATAGTTTATCCGTTAATTAGGAGGCACCAATGAAGATTTTAGTTAGCGATCCATTATCTGAAGAGGGGATTAAGCTGTTTAAGGATGTAAAAGAATTTCAAGTCGATGTTAAAACCAACCTGAAACCCGAGGCGCTAAAAGAGATAATTAAAGATTATGATGCGCTTATAGTAAGAAGCGCAACTAAGGTGACCAAGGATATAATCGGACAAGCAGCTAAATTAAAGGTAATCGGCCGTGCCGGTGTCGGATTAGATAATGTTGATTTAGATGCGGCAACACAGAAGGGCATCATCGTAATGAATACACCTGCAGGAAATACTATTTCTACGGCCGAACACACTGTGAGTATGATTTTAGCGCTCTCAAGAAATATCCCTCAGGCTAATGCCTCCATGAAGCAGGGAGAATGGAAGCGCTCTAAATTTATGGGTGTCGAACTTTATAATAAGACTCTGGGAATAGTAGGTTTTGGAAGGATAGGTAGAGAGGTAGCGAAGCGCGCTCTTTCGTTCGGAATGAAGGTTCTGGCGTATGACCCATTTTTGTCCCGTGAGGTTGCGGAGGCAATAGGCGTAGAGGTGGTTGAATTAAAAGGATTGTTTGAGCAGTCTGATTACATTACAGTCCATACTCCCTTGACCGAAGAGACAAAACACATGATTTCAAGCAGTCAATTTGTTCAGATGAGAAAAGGGGTGCGCCTTGTTAACTGTGCGCGGGGGGGCATTATAGATGAAGTGGCGCTGGTAAATGCCATTAAAGAAGGTAAGGTCGCCGGAGCTGCTATAGACGTTTTTGAAAAGGAGCCTCCATCTGCGGATAATGAACTTTTAAAATTAGACAATGTTATTACCACTTGTCATTTAGGTGCATCTACGGAAGAGGCGCAGGTAAACGTGGCTATTGAAATTGCCGAATGCGTGCGTGATTATCTTCTTGGTAAGGGTATACGCAATGCTGCAAATTATCCGTGCCTGGAAGCAGAGTTATGTAAAATATTTGAACCATATATAAATCTGGCAGATAAATTAGGGGCATTTAGCAGCCAATTAGTCGAAGGCAGATTCCAGGAATTAAGCATAAATTATACAGGAGATATCGCAAAGCACGATCTTACCCCTTTGACAATGGCTTTGGTAAAAGGGATACTCTCTCCGATATTAAAGGAATCTGTAAATTTCATCAATGCTACTAATCTAGCGAAAGAACGCGGCATCAAGATTAAGGAAGCAAAGTCTTCCCAAGAAGAAGAATTTGTCACCTCGATTCAATTAGAGATAAAGACCGATAAAGAGGTGAGAAGAATTTACGGTACTCTTTCTGCCAATAAACAACCGCGAATTGTCAAGATCGATGAATATTATGTTGAGTTGTCGCCTCAGGGAGATATGGTCGTTATACAAAACTGGGATAAGCCCGGAGTTATCGGTAATTTGGGTACGCTTTTGGGAAAGTACAATATCAATATTGCGGCTATGACCTTTGGCCGTCAGGCTCCGGCAGGTAAAGCTGTTTCCGTATTAAATATAGACAGCCCTGTGTCAGCTGAGCTTTTAGATAAGATAAAAAAGACTGAAAATATCCTTTCGGTTAAGATAATAAAGATATGATTCCAGTTTCAAGCTACAAGCTTCCTGCCTGTCCGGCAGGCAGGCAAGCTACAAGCCAAAACGCAAGATTAAAAAGTCTTGGATTTTTGTTTATGCTTGCGTCCTGCGTCCTGCGTCCTGCAGCTTTTGCTTATGCCAAAGAAATTACTATAATATATACAGGTCAGACTCAGGCCATGATTTATCCCTGTAACTGTCCTAAGGAGCCCGACGGAGGTATTGCGCGCAGAGCCACTTTGATCAAACAGTTAAAAAATGATAACCCCGAATCATTGCTTTTAGATTCAGGAGGATTCTTTGAGGGCGGCTTAATGTATGAATATGCTCAGAATGCACCGTTAGATATGCAGCGCAGCGGAATAAATCTTAAAGCGATGGAATTAATGGGATACGATGCATTAGGTATTGGAGAAAATGAATTCAATTTTGGCAGGCAATTCTTAGAGGAACATATCAGTAAAACAAATTTACCTTTTCTTTCTTGTAATATTTCTGCCGCAAGCCAGGGAAAAGAACCTAATTCGTTTAAGTCTTACCTGATTAAGGAAATCTCCGGTATCAGAGTAGGTATAACCGGCGTAACAGGTCTTTCTGCCATGCCAAAATCAGGGGGTCTTAATTTTACTGAACCAAAAGTTGCCGTCAGAAAAGCGGTAGAAGAACTGAAGAAAAATAAGGCAGATATTATTATACTTTTGAGTAATCTGGGAGAAGATGGAGAGCTCAGATTGATTAAAGAAATTGAAGGAATAGATATTGTCATTGTCGGGTATAAGACAACAAAGACAGAACCGGTAACCAAAATAGACTCTACATTAATCTTAAGGCCTACCTGGCAGGGCCGCCGCCTTGATAGGATAAACCTTGCTATAGAAAACAAAAAAATAATTGATTACAAGGTGGAGCAGGCGCGCCTACATGACGGGATAGCCGATGACCAAGAGATGCTTTCTATCCTACCGAGCTGCTTCTCTGATGCAAATTGTAAAAAGGAAGGCATGATAGGCACATGCAAAGACCCCGGCAGTCCTAGCGGCGGTTGTCAGTTTAGCAAGCCAGTTGAGATTAAACTCCTGATTATCGCACCCAAGGTTTGCATAACCTGCAATACCGATAATACAATTAATTACTTAAAATCAAGATTTCCAGGGTTAATTGTTTCTTATGTCTATCATCCTGACCTCAAGGCCGATAAATTAATAAATGATTTCGACATTAAGAGCTTGCCGATTTTTTTATTAGATAAAGATATAGAGAAAGAAAAAGAATTCGATAATTTTAAGGAAAATTTAATTATTAAAGGGAATTTTTATATGTTAAAACCTCAGGTCGGAGGCATAGCTCATTATTTGAACAGAGAGAATAAAAAAGGTAAAATAGACTTATTTATGAGCTTATTTGATGAGAGCGCAGGGGAATTATTGGATAATATAAAGGAGTTTAATCCCGAAATCCATTTTCTAACAGCGGAACAAAAGGAAAATGAGTTTAATGCTGCTAATGGTAATTTAGAAATAGAAGAATATCTTAGGGCAGTATGTGTACAAAAATATTATCCTGATTCTTTCTTCGGCTACATTAGATGCCGCTCGAGGCACAAGAATAGTTCCTGGTGGGAGGATTGTCTGGATAGCAGTTTAGATACTAATAAGGTAAAAACTTGTGCTAAGGATGAGGGCAAGTCTCTTTTAAGAGAAAATATCCGTCTTAATAAAGAATTAGGTATTATGTTCGGACCCACATATCTTATGGACAACCAAGAAATATTCAGTTCCAGGCATCCCCCTAAAAAGGAAGAATTTAAAAAGATTTTCTTACGCGAATAGGCGAATGTCAGTTTATGCCATAGATTTAACGTCATTAGCTACTTAATGATGGAAGGAGCGACATAACTATGGAAAAACCAAAAATATATATCATTGATGTAACTAACCGTGACGGAGTACAGACCTCCCGTATCTGCCTTTCTAAATTGCAAAAGACAATGATAAATATGTATTTAAATAATATGGGAGTATTTCAGTCGGAGTTTGGTTTTCCGGTAACGCTTCATGAAACAAATTACCTTAATGCCAACCTGGAACTAGTGAAGAGAGGCGCGCTTTCTTCCATAAGATTAGGTGGGTGGATACGGGCAACGAGGGAAGATGTGCGCACGGCTTTTAAACTTGTGCCTAATATAAAGCACCTGAATTTATCCATTTCAACCTCTGACCAGATGATTATTCATAAGTTTAAAGGTAAACTTGACCATAAATCAGTGATAAAAGAGATGACGGAAGCGGTAAAAGAGGCCATCAAATCAGGGGCTGAATCTATCGGCGTAAATGCAGAGGATGCCTCACGCACGAGAATGGATTATCTAATCGAATTCGCCCGCCGAGCAAAAGAAGCCGGTGCCGACAGGATACGTTATTGCGATACCTTAGGTTATGACACGCCTTTTACCATCTATGAACGCATAAAAGTGCTTGTCGAAGCCATAGGTATACCTGTGGAGATTCACTGTCATAATGATTTGGGCCTGGTGGTAGCAAATTCTATAATGGGGGCAAAGGCAGCTAATGATTCCGGATGCGATGCTTATATCAATACTTGCGTTAACGGCATGGGTGAGCGCGCCGGTAATGCGGATTTGGTTTCTGTGATTTTGGCTATAAGATACGGAAGCGGCATGCAGGAGTATAAACTCGACGATAAAATAGACCTGAAGACGTCCTGGAAGATATGTAAATACGCCTCGTATGCTTTCGGAGTCCCCATACCAATAAATCAACCCGGAATAGGAGCAAATGCCTTTGCGCATGAGTCAGGTATTCACGCGGACGGCGCATTAAAAGACAGGCGTAATTACGAGCTATATGATTTTGAAGAATTGGGACGCGGCGAACCGGAAATAATTGAGACTGGAAGAAAGATTACCGCAGGTGAATATTCAGGGATTAAAGGTTTTAGAAATGTCTATGAAAAATTAGAGGTTGTTTTTCGTGATGATCAAGAAGCAACGCAAATCTTGGAATTAGTGCGTCATGCCAATGTGCATAATCAAAAACCATTGGTTGATGATGAACTGAGTTTCATCGCTAAGTATCCAGAGATTGCCCGCAAGATATTTACGATGACACCGTAAAGGAGCTTAAAGCTAAAAGCGTAAAGCGAAAAACTAAAAACTTTTAACTTTAAGTTTAAACTTTGCGCTTTTAGCTTTGCGTTTTACGCTAATATTAAGATGAATATAGTAATAATAGGGACACAGTGGGGAGATGAAGGCAAGGGTAAGATTATCGATATCTTATCTGAGAGAGTAGATTATATTGTACGCTATCAGGGCGGCAGTAATGCCGGGCATACGGTAGTAGTTGATGGTAAGGAGTATATCTTTCATCTTATTCCCTCGGGTATCTTACACAAAGGCAAGATATGCTGTATCGGTAACGGAGTGGTGGTTGATCCTGAAATGCTGATAAAAGAAATTAAGAGCTTATCTATGGCTGGTATCAACGTCGAAAAGCGGCTAAAGATTTCGTCGCTTTCTCATGTAATCTTTCCATACCATAAGCTTTTGGATCGGATGCGGGAAACTAAGAGGGCTAATAAGATAGGTACAACCGGAAGAGGCATAGGCCCTTGTTATGCAGACAAGGTCAGCCGTTGCGGGATAAGAATGATTGATCTCCTTAATCCGGGTGTATTCAGAGATAAATTAAAAGATAATCTAAAAGAGAAGAACGAAATCTTTAAAAAAGTTTATAAATACCCAGGATTTAATTTTAATTCTATTTACAAAGAATATTTAAGTTACGGTAAAGCTATTTCCAAATACATCTGTAATACGGCTTTATTGTTGAACAAGGCCTCAGATGATAAAAAAGATATTCTCTTTGAAGGAGCGCAGGGTACATTTTTAGATATTGACTTTGGAACTTATCCCTTCGTTACTTCTTCCTCGGCTATTGCAGGCGGTGCCTGTATCGGTACAGGCGTTTCTCCGGTAAAGATAAGCAAAATTATAGGTGTAGCAAAGGCATATACCACTAGAGTTGGCGAGGGTCCTTTCCCTACGCAGTTTCCAGATCCTTTCCAAAAATTTATGCGGGATAAAGGCAACGAATTTGGCGCAACGACCGGTCGACCGCGTAGATGCGGTTGGTTCGATAGCGTGATGGTTAAAGAAGCAGTATTATTGAATAATATTTCGGATTTGGCAATAATGAAATTAGATATATTAGACGGATTAAAAACCATAAAGATATGCACAGCGTATAGATACAAGGGAAGATTATTTAGGGAATTTCCACATGATTTCGACGTCTTAAAGAATGCAAAGCCAGTATATATAGAAATGCCGGGTTGGAATCAGAATATAAATCGGGTAAGGAAATTCGGGGATTTACCCTCTAACGCAAAAGCCTACATCATGAAACTGAAGGATATCCTAAAGACTAAAATCTCCATGGTTTCGATAGGTTCATCCCGAGACGATACAATTTTTATATAAGTGAGGTCACAACTTATGGAGCGCTTGCGAACATAAGTTGTCTGACCGAACTTACCCCTCGCTTAAGGAAGCAATAGACTTGATTATTACTGCTCTAGTGAGGGGTTAAATTCGCGCAAATAACTTATGTCGGAGTGCACAAAAATTACTACTCCATAAGTTATGCGCTCATTAAAGATGAAAGCAGAAGTCAAAAAATTAGATAGCATTAAAAGAGAGTTAAATATTGAGGTAAGCGGCGAGATTGTAAAGAATAAATTTGAGGACGCCTTTAAAAAATTAGGTAAAGAGGCAAAGGTTCC
>JAPLLU010000003.1 GCA_026387385.1 Candidatus Omnitrophota bacterium | reverse complement strand
ACCATTAAATCTGGCCTTGGCGTGCGTGCCGTCGCAATAAGGCTTGTGTTTTGACTGGCCGCAACGGCAAAGGGCATACTCTTGCTGTTGGGAGTAACGCTTACCTTGCCCCCATTTTGCAGGTTCACCATCTACGCCTATCTCAATAATCTGCTTGTCTAACGGCACCCTGCCGGAAACAAGATATGGCCCGTTTTTTGAAACGATGATTTTTCGATTAATTTTTTTGCTCAAAGTAACCTCCAGAGTATTTTTCCTTAGAAGATATTCTGATTTGTCCTATTATTGTTTAATTAACTTTGTCTTTCTCCCCACCTATTATTCAATCAGCACCAGGCCGAAATAGTTTGCCTTGCATTTAGCTGAGCTTAGCGTATCTATTGCAAAACCGTTATTTCGTGCAGTTGAGAAAACATCTATACCGCAGGCCTCCATAGAAGGTCTGGCCTGCTCGCGATGCCGGCATTCATCCTTTATGTTACATTCTCTACAAAGCCTACAGGGCCCAGCGCCCATACCTAAGGCCTTGTAATATCCGGCAAAAAACGCCTCCTTTTCTATTTGTACTACGATTTTTGAAATATCCACTCGAGAACCGCTTTGGCAATGGATAAGAATTGCTTTTTTAAAGGAGTTGAGTATTTTTTGTGTCTCATCTGGGGTAGGCGAATATGGCGGGCAGGTCAGGCTTTCCCTAAAACCTGAGCAGCCAAACTCACATTTATATCTTACCCAGGCAGCAGTCCGTACGGTTTTTACCTCAATAACTTTACTCTTTTTAGCTCCTAAATCAACCGCTCTGTTTTTTAATTCCTCGATATTCTTTCTGCACATATGCACTTCATGATAATACAATTAAATTTTACATATTTTACCACCTACTTCTATAAACGTCAATCACCTCTTTTTGCCTTCTTATAAATAACTTCTTGATTTTATTTTAGGGTAAGTTATACTAAAAAACATCTGGTGGGTGTAGCGCAATGGTTAGCGCATTAGACTGTGGCTCTAAGGGTTGCGGGTTCGAATCCCGTCACCCACCCCAACCAAATTTTAATGTAAAATTTGGTTGGCACTCTAGGCCTCCTATCTTGACCACATCGAAGCCCTAAGATATAAATCACTGCCCATTAGAAAAATAAAAAAAATAAAAACTAAAAAACCATTTTTATTTTTGTATGATAGTGCTATAATACAATCCTACGTGGTATTTAATAATATATGAAAAAAATATTGGAATAAAAAGGCAACTCATTTCTAAAGAGTTGCCTTTTTATTTTTAAAGGAGATAAAATGAACAAGAGACTTATTTTTGCAGTTTTTGTATTTGGCGCCATAGCCACAATTTGTTCTGGATGCGGCAAGAAAGAAGGCGATGAGCCTACCAAATACAGGTCACAGGAAGGCCTGGCAAAGATGACTCAACAGCAAAGCGATATGATGAAAATGAGCTCTGTTGCCAAGAATCCGCGTTTTCTAGTTACTTCAAGCCTGGCTCCTGTCAGCTCAGAGGTAAAAGATCTAGATGCAGCCATAAGGCCGGTTTTAAAAAACATTTTTGGAAATGCAAAAATAGTTTCGGAATCAAAAGCTCCGGAAACTAAAGTAGACGGCGAGGTGGTAGAAAACCGTTTTATCTACGTAGTAAATAAGGTCTTAGTTCGTCAAGACGGTAAAGCATTGCATACTGCGTTGCACGCAGCTGGTTTTGGTTTAAGCCCTCGCTTAGGGAGTGAGCCCACTACATGGACAGGCGGGGCAATGATGTCATTATTCAAATCTACTTCAGCAAGATCTTATTCTTTAGTCATAAATATGGATACTAAAAAACAGCAGATAGTGGTGGAATCGTATCGCCTGGGCTCAAAATACGACCGCCTGATGTAACAAAACTCTAACTATGGAGGTTTCATGAAAAAGATTATCTTCGCCTTAATAGTATGCTTTTCTTTCTTCCTCCTCTCTCCTATTCATATTTTTGCAGCAACGAATAGCACAACTACTTCTGGTACCGCCACGCCATCGATAAATGAAGTCACCATAGCAGGGATTAGGTTTACCGGAACATTCACCGAACAATCTTCCGGAGTATATCTTGCCCAGGGAATGATAAAGCCTGACTGGAGTTTTGATATTAATCTCAGCGCAAGCGGAGACCTTACCCTTGACAAGAACCAGAATAAAATCACCGGTTCGCTACTTATACATGTCCCCGTATTCGGTGACATCGGCAAGGTAACGGATTTCACACTCTCCGCTTCACCTCTACCTATGATTAGTTTTAAAGGCGAACTGGTCGAGGCTTTTAAAATCGGGCCTCTGACTATCGAAGTTGGCAAGGCTACTGCAGAATTTGAAGTCTCCAAACAAAGAATCGCTGCTAAAGCCGGAGCAGGTGCAACTTTAAATGTTTCAGGCATTCCCGGAATCGGAGCGATAAATATAGATCTTGTTTCTGCTGATGCTGGATTTGAAACCCCGGTAGTTCCCCCGGAGGTAGAAGTTTCCGGTTCAGGAACAGTAGAGATCCCTTTTACCCCTCCTATCAAGGTAGATTTAACCGGAACTCTTAAAATTACAAAAGACGGATTATCCGGTGAGGGGGCTGCGGAGATCTTCGAGCTTGAAGTCGGTAACGGCGATTTTGAAATCAATACCAAAGGCATACTCACCCTGCATTTAAATGCCGGCCTTTTCGAAAAGGGCATAGTGGAATGCAATATCGCCGGGGCAGGCATTACCTTTAATCTTCCTAAAAAACTATTCACTGCCGAACTCAAACAGGAAGTAAAATTGCTGGACGCGATAACTATCCCCGGAACAAACGCGGCTACTCTTACCATCGATGCAAAGAGTAAAAAACTTTCTCTCAAGGCAAAAGCAGGGATTTCATTGACCGGAGCACCGACAGGCCCAGAGGCGCTAAGTTTAGGCATAAAGGATTTTCTTTTTGATGTCACCCCCTACAACACTACGAATCCGGTTATAAAACTTAACGGCGCGGCTTATATTTCTTTATGGACATTGGGAGGATTCTCCGGGACTATCCAGAATGCTGTGTTAGACGGTAAGGGCAATCTTAACCTTCCTCCCGGATTAAATACACTCTTAGGTATAAAAACGATAAGTTTACCTATAACGGCGGACCTGCGCTCCGGACAGACTTTAGCTCAATTAGGCGGAAGGGTTGGCGACTTAGCGATTAAACACTTCCCTCTCGAACTCCCTGAAATTATAGTCAAAAATGACGGTATACATTTAAAAGGTAAAATCGGGATTGCTAATGTAATCACTATACCCTTAGGTGACCTGCTCTTTACCCAGACCGAATCTGCCACCAGCGTAAAAGGCGATGTTGGAATTGGGCCTTTTACATTAGCAGAAGGAAACTTCACCTTCCCTACTGGTACTGCCACTGCTATTACCTTCGAAGGAAAGATGGGTATACCCGGATTAACCGGGCAAAAATTAAGCGGCAGTATTTACAAAGACGGAAAACTTGAATTTTCAGGGTTGACTAAAATCGGCCTGATTAACGTGGATACTATGGGAAAATTTTCTATTTCCACAGATAAACTAAAACTGCATGCGGATACTGCCGGATTCGGTGTTGGATTAGGGGACCTGGCAAAATGCTCACTTGCTTTTACCAACTTAGATCTTACCCCCTCAAAGATTAGCGGAACTGCTACCGGCACCTTTACCGGAGTTTTAGGCATTGAAGCCTCCCTCAAAGGCGGCTTCTCCTTTAACGGAAGCTCCGTTGAATTAACTTATCCTGATTCCCTCACTTTATGCGGAATAAGCGTGGGCAATGCCAAACTAAGTGTGGGTATTGACGGAGTGAGCGGTTCAGGAACAATCAGTGCTGCAGGACAAAGCAAGACTGTTTCAATTACAATTGAAAACGGAATCATGAAATTAAAAGGCCCCGCAGGTGAATTGATTGCTGAAGGTATGCGTATCGCCGATAAATTAGCAGATACGACTGCTGAGATCGCTTCTGAAGAAAAGAAAGTCGTTGCTGAAGATGCCGAAGGCGTAATTAACAATCTCTCGCGCATGAGCGACCCCTGGATTAAAGAATTGGTGACCGCAGCCAGCGCAGCGAAAAGTTTTTACAATGGAGTGGAAAAGATTGTCAGCGATGAAATTCTATCGC
>JAPLLU010000101.1 GCA_026387385.1 Candidatus Omnitrophota bacterium | reverse complement strand
TATGCTTAGATTCGCTACGCTTAACTAATCTACCTTTGGTGGCTCTTAATAATTCTTTAACCGTAAACATTCTCTTATCGCCTCTCGGTCATCAAAATGGACTTTTCCGCTTTTTAAAATCTGATAATTTTCATGGCCTTTGCCTGCAACTAATACAATATCTTGAGTTTTAGCCAAAGATAATGCCTTTTTTATAGCTTCCTTTCGCTCAGGAATAACGCAATAGTTATTTTTTCTTATGCCTTTCTTAATATCCCCTATAATCTTAAGGTGGTCTTCTAAGCGGGGGTTGTCGTTAGTGACAATAGCGTAATCGGCTAATTCCGAAACTATGTATCCCATTTTAGGCCTCTTTGTTTTATCACGTTGGCCTCCACATCCAAATACGACAATAATCCTATTTGGGGACAATTGCCTAAGGCTGTTAATAACGTTTCTTAAGGCGTCTTCTGTATGGGCATAATCTACAAATACAGAAAAACCTCCTTTAAACTCTATCCTCTCTAGCCTTCCGGGGACTAAAGAAAACTTTTCCATGGCAAATTTTAAGATAGGCAAGCCCAAACCTTCTTTATACGCCCAGCAGGCAGCCGCTAATATATTGTATACGTTATGCCTTCCGATCAGCCTGGTCTTAATTTTTATTTCTTTATCAAAGGCGACCAATAAAAATTCTGTATGCGAGATGCCAAACTTTATATCTTTGGCCATTACGTCCGCTTTGGTATTGATCCCGTAGGTTGCAACCTTCGCCCTGGTTAATCTTTTAATTCTTCTGCCGTATTCATCATCATTATTAATAATAACGAATGAGCTCGGGCGCAAATTTTTAAAAAGCCTGGCCTTGGCTAGAAAATATTTCTCCAGGGTGTCATGATAATCTAAATGGTCCTGTGTTAAATTTGTAAAGATGGCCGAGTGAAAATTTATGCCTTCTGTCCTGCATTGATCAAGCGCATGCGAAGAAACTTCCATGACCGCATAATTGACGCCTTCCTTTAACATATCTGCCAACATAGACTCAAGCTCTATCGGCCCAGGAGTTGTATTTATGGAAGGGATCGCTTTGTTTTTAAAACGATAATTAACAGTACCTATTACCGCAGGGGCAAATCCTTTTTTTGCTTCTTTTAATAATGCCTCGATTAAATAAGATACCGTAGTCTTGCCATTAGTCCCAGTAATACCAACCACATTCATTTTCTTCGAGGGATTACAATAGAATTCAGCAGATAATTTCGCTAAGGTCTTACGCGTATCTTCTACTCTTATAAAATTTACCTTTTCTTGTGTCTTGGTGTCTTTCCTGCCTGCCAGACAGGCAGGGTGTCTTGGTGTCTGATATATTACTGCCTTGGCTCCTCTATCTATCGCCTCCTGAATAAATTTATGTCCGTCCACTTTATTACCTTTTATAGCTATAAAGATAAAATTATCTAATACTTCCTTGGAATTACAATGAACACAGGTGCGGCTACGACTCCTCCGAAATAATAAGGATGAGGTTCATCAACAGTAACCACTATGGCAATAACCGGTTCTTCTACAGGCACAAAGCCTATGAACGAAGCTATGAATTTATTATGTGAATATACGCCGCCCGTTTCTAACTTCTGCGCAGTCCCGGTCTTACCTGCAGCGCTAAAACCAGGCACTTTTGCTAATTTGCCTGTTCCATTCTCTATGGCACCAGCGAGTATTTTTTTGGCCCTTGCAGCCGTATCCAAAGATATAACCTTATTTATCATTACAGGTGCAAAACTCTTGATTGTCTGGCCGAATTTATCTCTGATTTCGCTTACAATATAAGGTTTCATAAGCTGCCCACCGTTTGCTATCGCAGATATCGCAGCTACTAACTGCAATGTAGTCACGCCTATTTCTTGACCTATAGGTACTGCAGCGATAGATATCTTAGACCAGAGACGAGGAATCCTGACCATACCTATAATTTCACCGGGCAGGTCAATCCCTAATTTAGAACCAAAACCAAACAGTCTTAAGTACCTGTAAATGGTCTCGTTCCCCAGAATCTGCGCAACTTTGGTTGTACCGATATTGCTTGACTGTTCGATTACTTCCCTAAAAGTAAGCCAACCGTGCGGACTATGATCATGTAATATATGATTGGAAACGCGATAAGTGCCATTCTCGCAGAAAAATTTATCTTCTTCTGATACCTTATTCTCCTCTAATGCCGCAGATAGCGTGACAATCTTAAACACTGAACCTGGCTCGAATAAATCGCATACCGAACGATTACGCCTGGATTCTTTATCAACATTGGAATACTCATTCAAATCAAACGTAGGGCGGTTAGCCAAAGCAAGTATTGCTCCCGTATGCGGATCCATAACTATTATACTTGCACCTTTAGCATGATAAGTATTATATACCTTGTCAAGCTCTCTTTCTGCTATGTATTGGATTACTTCATCAATAGTCAAAACCAGATCATAGCCATCTTTGGGTAAAACCATCTTATTCCATAAGTCTAACTTCTTCTGGCGTGCATCTTTTAAGTATACCGCCCATCCAGCTTCGCCTTTGAGATATTTATCATAATATAACTCAGCGCCTTCCAGGCCTATATTGTCCAAATCGGAGAAACCTAGGATGTGGCTAGCCAGATAACCATTAGGAAAAAAACGCTTGCTCTCTTTAATAAAGTCCAGGCCCTTTATATTCAAATTCTTAATCTTTCCGGCTAAAACTGGGTCCATCTTACGGGCCAACCATATAAAAGATTTTTTTCGATATAATCTTTCTTTTAAATAACCGTAACCCACATTTAGTAAAGGTATCAGTTGCCGTATAATCTTTTCTTTGTCTTTATCCGCTATTTCGTTGGGAGATGCAAAGAGTGAATCCACAGAAATATTAACTGCCTGAGGTTTAAGATTTGAATCGAATATTGTACCCCTGCGGGGTTCCAATTCCAGGAATAGGTTATGTTGTTTCTTTGCAATTCCTGCCAGGTAATTTGAGCGTAAAAATTGAATAAAAAAAAGGCGGGCTATGCAGAATATCAAAAAAACAAAGAGGAATAAAAATACCGCTTCAATTCTGCGGCGATAATTAATGATATACACGAACTTAAGTAAGTTAAGGCCTCTATTGTTTTATTGCTGGTCTTGAGAATTGAACACAAAAAGAAGAATCATCAATATCTAAAGATCAAGCCTTATCGAAAAATTACCGTTCGGCAGTCTTGGCCTCAGCCTGTCTTTTAATGCTAAAAATACGAGATATCAGGCTTTCTTTTCTATACATATTTCTGCCTGCTCTTACATTTTCTAAAGGTCGCGACAATCTCACTAACCTGTAGGCATCGGGCATCTCGAAATCAGATACTTTAGAAAATTTAGTACCTATTTGTATTAAGGATGCGCTTTTTTCTCTATTGTATCTTAAGAAAGCATTTTTATCAAACATATCCTGGTATAACGCAATTTTTCTCTCTCCTTCGTAAGCAAGTCGGAATATCTCAGTTTGTTGCCAGACATAAAGAATGGCAAAAAAAGTAACGAAGCTAACGATTAATAAAAATTTAGATAATCTCATTTTACAATAATCGCTCTGCAACCCTGAGTTTTGCGCTCCTACTTGAAGGATTATCCCTTATTTCATCCTGGCTAGTCGTTAAAGGTTTAGGCGTTATTATTTTTATCTTTTCATCGGAAGAAAACTTACGAAAATTTAATTTTACCAGCCGGTCCTCTAAAGAATGAAAAGAAATAACACACACCCTGCCTTTTTTATCAAGGACCTCGATTGCCTTACTTATCGCCGTATCTAAAGTCTCTAATTCTCTGTTTACAGCGATACGCACTGCCTGAAAAGTCCTAGTTGCAGGATGTATCCGATAGTGCCTATATCTATAAGGTATCGCCTTAATTACAATATCGGATAATTCCTGCGTTGTTGCAATCGGATGCTTTTCTCTCTCTCTTACCAGAAGACGCGCAATGCGATTATGCCATCTCTCCTGACCGAAATTCCAAAGCAAAGTAGAAAATTCTTCTTCGTTAAGATTATTTACTAAGTCGTATGCGGATATGTAACTGTTTCTATCTAAACGCATATCCAAAGGCCCTTCGTATTGAAAACTAAAACCGCGCAAGGGGTTTTCAAGTTGAAATGAAGAAATGCCTAAATCAAACAATATCGCGTCTATCTTATCAACTTTTAGATTTTTTAAGATAGTATCTATATCTATAAAATTTCCGTACACGAATTCGCAAGCATCGCTAAAATTACGCAACCTGTCTTTAGCAATAGCCAAAGATTCTGAATCACGGTCGATGCCTATAAGCCTTCCTCCAGGAATTATACGCTTGATAATTTCTTCGCTGTGGCCGGCGGTGCCTATAGTTGCATCGACTACAGTCTTGCCGGGGCTTAAATTCAAAAAATCTAAAATCTCCTTAAGCATTACAGGAGTATGTGATTTCTGTTTCACTGCAAAAATTTTAGTGGTATTAAATATCAATTAATTTCTCGGCAATTTCCTCGAACGACGGACGCGAACTTCCGTAAAATTTCTGCCATTTATCCTTTGCCCAAATCTCAATCCTGTTAGATACCCCTACTATAACTACATCCCTCTTTATCTCTGCAAAATCTTTAAGATATTGCGGGATTAAAATTCTGCCCTGCTTATCGGCAGTTACTTCCACTGCTCCTGAAAAATAAAGACGATTGAATACACGCGCCTGCTGCTTGGTAAAAGATATGGCTCTAAATTTTCCTTCCTGAGAACGCCATTCTTCTTCCGAGAACATAAAGAGACAATTATCTAATCCGCGGGTAACAAAAAATTTCTCTATAAAATTAGTTTTGGCTGCTTCACGAAATTTGGCAGGCAATATGAGGCGGCCTTTACGGTCTATAGAATGTAAATATTCGCCGTAAAACATAATTTGTTCCTTTCCACTTTATACCACTTTTTACCACTTTGTGGAAGGATTATAGGTACAATTTATTAATTTGTCAAGATAAAAATTTACCTAACTTCTTTAAATACAAGAACTAGTATAGAACTGAGGCAATGAGGGGCATATATTGTGGTGTGGCCTAATGGAGGGAAAAAGCCAGTCTTTTCTTGGCTCTTATGATATCGTTTTTGACTTGGATAGCTAAGGATTCTTGGGAATTAAACCTTTTAGCATTTCTTATTTTGCTGATAAACTCAACCTCTATATCCTTACCATAAATGCTTTTATTAAAACCGAATATATGAACTTCCACAATCAAGCTCTTTTCCAGGTTTGGCAGTATTGACCTTGATCCGATAAAGCAAACCCCCTTAAATTGCATGTTATTAAACTTGATTTTTACTGCATACACTCCGGAAGGCGGGAGTACTTCATGATGTGGATCTATATTCGCAGTGGGAAACCCTAATTTCTTAGCTAATGAAATTCCTTTTATCACTTCCCCCAAGATGCTCACCGGATGGCAAAGGAATCTTTGGGCAAGTAGCAGATTTCCCTTGGTAATGAGCCTTCGTATATATGTGCTACTTATAACTTGTTGGTTTATTTTGAACACATCAAATACCTTTAATTTAAAATTATAAACCCTGGATAGTTTATCGAGTATCCTAATATCTCCTCTTGCGCCTTTACCGAACCTAAAGTTTTTACCCACGCATATATAATTTGCCCTTATCTTTTTAACCAAAACATCTTTTATGAAATCTCCTTCTAGTATCTGGGAAAATTGTTTATTAAATCTTATAACTATGCAAACCTTTATGCCCAGTTCGCCGAGTAACCGCAAACGATGCTTCTGGGAATATATCCTTTCTTTCTTTTGCGGGTGAGGATAGAAAGTCACTACTACGCTTGTACCATTTATGCGTTTTGAGATTCTTACTACTTCTTTTAATATACGCCTATGGCCGATGTGTAATCCGTCAAACACCCCCAGCGCTACAACAGGCTTCCTGAATTCTCTAATCTTATTGATTCCGTATATAACTTTCATAAATGATACTTAAAAGAACCGTCCTTAACAATCAGTTTTAATGAATCTGCCGATTTTCTCTGCTTGAGTCGCACTTTTCCACCCTAGTGGGAAAGTGCTCCATTCGCTCGAAATATCGCCAGATTCATTTTAGGGTAATTTTTGCGGGTGGCTTGGGTGTTTTTGAAGCCGCGTGATGCGGCTGAAAAAATACCCAAGACAGGACCCGCAAAACTTCATCGTTAATCTAAGGATTCTTTTATCTTAGCTAAGACTCTTTTTCTTACCTGGTCTATATTGCCTTTAACGGTTGCGCCGCTGGCAGTCTTGTGTCCTCCGCCGGCAAAAAAAGCAGCAACCTTATTCACGTCCACTGCACCCTGTGAACGCAAATTTACCCTGACATAGCCTCTCTGGTCTGGTTTTTCTTTAAATAAAGCTACGACCTCAACTCCTTTTATCACTCTGGCAAAGCTCAATATATTTTCAGTTAAGTCAAATGATGTTTTTATCCTGGATATATCGCGTTTTATCTGAAACCAGGCAACCTTTCCTGAGCAGGCGCACCTTAGCATAGGCAATATCTTATTTAATAATAGCACATCCTTTAAAGGTATATTCTGATATATATTTTTATGAATATCAGAGATATTCAGATTATATTTAAAAAGCTCCGATACCGCCTTATGCGTTGAACTTGTTGTGTTAGGATAACGGAAGGATCCGGTATCGGTAAGCATGCCTACGTATAAAGGTATGGCTATACCTTTGTCTAAAGGCAAACCTAATTTTTTATATAGTTTATAGATCATCTCGGCACAGGAAGAACAAGAAGGCTCTACCCAGTTTATATCTCCGAAATTTTCATTACTAATATGGTGGTCGATATTTAAAATAGGCTTATCCTTGCTATTTAATCGGGATACCTTACCGCACCTTTTTAAGAAAGAACAATCCAAAGCCACGAAACAGTCAAATCGTATATTCTTCATGTCATTTTCAAATTTCTTTATCCGACCTAAGTGGGGTAGAAAATCGTATCCATAAGGCACATCATCTTCATTTATAATAGTAGCGCGTTTGCCCATTTTCTTAAGAAGCCTATAAAAGGCCATCTCTGAACCCAGGGCATCCCCTTCTAGATTTATGTGCGTAGTGATTAAAAAGTTATTATTATTTTTTATGCAGGAGACGACTTTTCTTAGGCTCACCATGTACTTCCTTTCTTGTCTTCACTTTCCCTCGCGCCCTAGTAGAAGGCTTGGGTTCACTTAATTCTTTTATCTCCTCCAGAACCTGTTGTATCTTAATACTGTATTCGCTAGACCTATCTTCTTTAAAAGCAATCTCAGGAGTAAACCTTAACCTTATCCTTTGCGCAATTAATCTACGGATAAACCCCAGCGCTGAATCCAGGGCTTCTTTAGTTCTCTTGTATTCCTGATCTTTACCTAGAACGCTAAAAAATACCTTTGCATACCTCAAATCGCCAGTTAAATCAACATTGGTGATAGTAACAAACCCCAGGCGGGGGTCTTTTAACTCATCGTGTATTATGCTACTGATCTCTTTCCTTAATGCCTCAGCAACTTTTTCGTATCTGGCCATTTTAGATCAACTCCATTTCATAGTTAATCAGGTTTAGATTGCTAAATTGTTCAATGAAATTAATTATTCGAGATAGGGCGCTATTCATATTTTTCTTATCTTTTTCTACTCCCACTATAGCTAAAGTGGCTTTCTGCCATTTATCTTCATCGCCTATCTGTGCTATTGCTACATTAAAACTATTGCGCAACCTTGCCTTCAGACTATGCAAAACCATTCTTTTTTCTTTCAGTGAATGGCTTTTTTCTATAAATATGGCTAAACGCAAGATTCCAACGGTCATTTAACCACACCTAATTTCTTAATTAACGCTAACTCATCGCCTTTTGTTTTAACCGCGCCGTTTAATTTTGCATTTAAAACCCTGCTCAAGATCTTCTGGTAGCTTGGCCCCGGAGCTAATCCTAATTTTTTTAAATCTTCGCCGCAAATCTGAATGCGTATACCATTGTAGATTTTAAGAAAATCCTCTATGTATTTCTGGATATTGCGTTTATTATACGATGCTTTGATAAAGATAATTTCCTCATAGCTTAGCGGCTTAAATAAACAAAAGACTGTTGAAGGTTTGATTTTGCCCTGATTTAACTTTCCCACAACCTTAGAGCTATTTCTTTTATATGTCAATAGTATCTTCTCTTCTTGTTTCCTAAAGACAAACTTTCTGCAGATTAACTTAACGTCTTTCAAATCTAGAGAATATAATAGCCCCATGAGATAAATGAGCCAGTAATCCGACTGTCTTTCCGCTAGACATCCTTCCTTAAACCAAATAATCTGTTTTTCAATAGAACGCAGCAACCTATGTGTTTGCGAAGATACGAATAAATTCCAATTGATAAAAGAACACCCGGCTAATTCCTGCATGCGTCTTAAATATTTTAAAGGGTACCCTTCTTTTAATATGGGAATCAGTTCATCGCGCAATCTCTGAGGCTGAACTTTGTCTAACATCTTTAACTTAACCGCTTTTTTCAAGCACTCCAAAGTCCTGGATTCTATTCTAAAATTGTATCTTTTCTCAAAACGGATTGCCCTTAATATGCGCGTAGGGTCATCAATAAAACTTAAATCATGCAATATGCGTACTCCCTTATGCCCTAAATCGCTCTTGCCGTTATAGAAATCTATAAGCCTGCCGAAATCTCCTTTGTTGATACTTATGGCCATAGCATTTATGGTGAAGTCACGCCTGCCAAGGTCATCCTTTAAGGTGCCGCTTGAAACTATAGGCAAATGGGCTGGATGGGGATAAAATTCTTTTCTGACAGTAGCAATATCAACCTTTAAATTGGATTCAAAGATAATACAGGTAGCAGTGCGGAATCTTCTATGACAGATGAGTCTTGCCTTTAATGCCTTTGCGAATTCTTCGGCGAACTTTACACCGTCACCGTCTATAACGATATCCAAGTCCAGATTTTTAACACCTAAAATCAGATCCCGCACAAAACCGCCTACCAGATAAGCGCGCATATTGTTTTTAGAAGCGATGTCAGCCGCTAAATGTATTAAACCTTTTAGTTCTTTCTCTAATCTATTGAGATATTTCTTCATCTTTAAGGCCGTGGGTGGAACTTTCTGTGGATGCTTTTAAGCCTATCCTTGTTTATATGGGTATAAATCTGGGTTGTGGAAATATTAGCATGCCCCAGCATCTCTTGAACCGAACGTAAGTCTGCCCCTCTTTCTAATAAATGCGTTGCAAAAGAATGCCTTAATATATGGGGCCTCATGGGCTTTTTAATCCTTGCTGCTTTAGCATATTTCTTAACCGTCTTCCATAGTGATTGGCGGGATATTTTTTTACCAAAACGGTTCAAGAATAAGAATTCGCTTTCTTTTTTCTTCAACAGTTGCGGACGACTATTTTCTAAATACCTCTTTAAGCTATCGACAGCTTTCTTACCTAACGGTATAACCCGCTCCTTATTTCCTTTACCAATGCAACATAAGAATCCTATATCCAAATTCACATTGTCTACTTTTAAATTTACTGCTTCTGATACCCGCATGCCTGTGGCGTAGAGAGTCTCTAAAATAGCCTTATCCCTTATGCCCAACTTATCTCTGTTATTAGGCTGAGTGAGTAAATCTTCTACCTCGTTTAACGAAAGCGTTTCGGGGATTTTTTTCCATAATTTGGGAGAATCTATCAGGATCGAGGGATCAATCTTTAAAATTCTTTCCCTCACCAGAAACCTGTAAAATACTTTTATGGCAACCAGGCGCCTGGAGATGGAATTTGCGGACAATCCTTTATCTTTCTGGTAGAGCATAAAATTTACGATATCGTTTTTTGCCGTTTTGGATAAAGAATCTATTTTACGGCCCATAATGAAATCCATGTAAAACCCTAGGTCCTCTTTATAAGCAATAATGGTATTACGCGAAAGGCCGCGTTCAACGGACAGATAATTTAGAAAAATATCAATAAATTCTTTCATGCCTAACGTAAAAAAGGATTATTCTTTTTTTCTTCTCCTATTGTAGAAGAAGGGCCATGCCCAGGATAAATCACTGTATCATCGGATAATTTAAAAAGTTTTTCCTTTATAGATTCTATAAGTATCCCTTCGTCTGCTCCGGGAAAATCAGTCCTGCCGATACCCTGAAAAAATAGGCTATCTCCGGTAAACAGAATCTTATTGCTGGGTTTATGCATTAATAAACAAATCCCTCCTGGAGTATGTCCTGGTATATGAATCACTTCTAGGCTTATCTTGCCTAACTCGATTTTTTCTTTGTCCTCTAGTGGATTTATTTTAGATTTCACGCTAAAAGGAGAGATAAGAAAAGCGGATAGGTTAACCCCGGGGTCTTTTAGCATTGGCGCATCTTGCCGGTGGACATAAACAGGCACGCCAAACTCATCATCGCATCCGATATGATCAATGTGGCCATGGGTATTAATAATGAATGCGGGTTTTAGTTTGTGCCGCATTAAGATACGCTTTATTTTATCTTCTTCTGCCCCTGGATCAATGATTATAGCCTGACCACCGGCTTCTGAAGCTAGGACATAACAGTTTACTTGCATTGAACCTAGACAAAGCGTTTCTAATATCATACCAGGGAGTCCTTCATTTTATTATAGGGGAAATCTCTTAAGATATTCCTTTTTATACGCTCGGCTGTCATGCGGTTGTTTACAATACTATTCCCATACACATCTTTCGAGATGGACTCCTTAAGATTCTCTAACTGTATAATATAACCATCCAGCTTCTTCTGCATTTCTGTGTTCAAAAGCACCCTCAGATTCATGAGGTTTTTAATTGCTTCACTTACACAGTCAATCTGTTTCTTGTGGTTTGCGCCTGTTGATAATGAACTGATAAGCTCATCCTGCCAGGACTTCCAATATAACAGAGATTGGCGGTATTCTTCTTCTTTAGTCAAATTGGATTTATACTCCTCGGGCACCAGGACCATCTGTTCTTTAGGAAGATCGTCTTCTTTGCTTTTGCGGGTAAACTTACGCGCAAAGGCATCACAACCCAAAAGGTTAATAATTAAAAAACAAAAAATACAAACTAAAACTAGGGATTGTAGCTTGTAGCTTGTAGCTTGTAGCTTCATCTTATCATCTCCTTTCCCGCCAAACATGTTTAATTATCGGGCGGGATCCCGCTTGCTATTCAAAAACCTATTAAGCGGGAGAATTCATCTTCATTAATAATTTTTATTCCCATTTTTTTTGCTTTATCATATTTTGAGCCGGGGTTATCTCCTGCAATTACAAAGTCTGTATCCTTGCTTACGTTTGAAGAAGCATTACACCCGTAGCCACGCACTAGGTCTTCAGCCTGTTTTCGGCTAAACCCTTTAAGCTCTCCGGTAAAAACAACCGTCTTTCCTGTTAAAATTGATTTCTTTAAAATGGCCTCTTTTTCCGCTAAATTTAAACCAGCCTCTTTCATTTTTTTAATGAGCCTGAGTGTGCTATTCTGCCTAAAAAACTTAAGAATAGATTCAGCCATAACCGGACCTACTTCGTATATTGCATCGAAATCTTGCAGCTTCGCTTTTATTAAATTATCCAAGGCCTTAAATTTTTGCGCTAAAACATAAGCAGCCTTTTCGCCTATGTGTCTTATGCCTAGGCCGAATATAAGACGAGAAAGCGATTGCCTTTTGCTTCTTTCTATAGCAGAAAGCAGGTTTTCCGCTTTCTTGTCCTTAAATAATTCTAGGCGCAACAGCTTCTCTTTATTTAAGGAATAGATATCTGCAAAATCTTTGATGAAACCTTTTTGGACTAACTGCTCTACAACTGCCTCGCCCATTCCCTCAATATCCAAAGCATCACGTGAAGCAAAATGCAATAATCCTCTCTCGATCTGTGCCGGACAAGACGGATTAATGCAGCGGTAAGCAACATCCTCTTCTTTTTCTTTTACTATTTTACCTTTACATACAGGACAGGCATCAGGAACTTTAAACACCTTATTGCCCTGACTTTTTACGACCTTTACAATCTTCGGGATTACTTCGCCAGCCCTTTCAATCAATACGCGGTCACCCACCTTTATATTCAAACGCTTAATCTCATCAAAATTATGCAGCGTAGCATGACTAATTATAACTCCTGCGCATTCTATTGGTTTGAGCTCTGCCGTAGGCGTAATTACCCCCGTACGCCCTACATTGGTATTAATCTTTAAAACTTCCGTGGTTGCCTGACGCGCAGGGAATTTGTAAGCCGCTGCCCAACGCGGGCTCTTTAAGGTAAAACCTAATCTTTTCTGCTGGGCTATGCTATTTACTTTGATCACCATTCCGTCCATATCGTAGTTCAATTTTTCTCTCTTTGTCTGCCAAGACTGACAATAGAAAATTACCTCTTCTAAATTCTTGCATAACCTTGAATGCGGATTAGTGCGCAAACCCCATTCTTTTAATTTACTTAAAAAATACCAGTGGCTTACGATATCCGCGCCCCTATATTCACCCAGGGAATGGGCAAAAAAACTAAGCCTTCTTTTTGCTACAGCTCCTGTGTCCAAGAGTTTTATCGAGCCGCTGGTAGCATTACGGGGATTGGCAAATAATACATCGCCTTCTTTTTCTCTTTCTTTATTTAGAGCTTCAAAATCGCTGCGTTCCATATAAATTTCTCCCCGAATCTCAATAAAATTAAGCACGTCTTTTCCCATCATTAGCAAAGGTATCGCCCGGATAGTCTTTATATTCTGGGTAACATCTTCTCCGGTTTCGCCGTCACCCCTAGTTGCGCCAACAGATAATCTTCCTTTTTCATAAGTAATATTTGCACTCACTCCGTCTATCTTGAGTTCTACTACATATTCAACCTCTTGCCCTGTACCTAACCCTTTACGTACCCGCTCATCCCACTCTTTTAATTCTTCTAACGAATAGGTGTTATCCAAAGAAAGCATTTTCTGTTTATGCCTGACGGTCTTGAACCCTTCCAAAATCACTCCGCTTACCCGCACAGTAGGAGAATCATCGCTCTTGAACACAGGGTATTTGTCTTCTAGGCTTTTAAGTTTTCTCATCAGGCCATCGTACTCTTTATCGGATATCTCTGGCTGAGACAAGGCATAGTAGGCATAATCGTGGTGCCTGATTTGCTCCCTTAAATTTTCTATTTGATTTTTTATTTCTTTGCTCATATTCCTATTTACCTACAATAAGCCTGTCTCCGAGAAATCTTGGAAGCCCTTCGGCAATAATCCTTTTCTTGGCTGTATGCACATCATAACTTATCCTCTTGATTTGGGCTTCTTTATTATCGTTATCAAATATACAATAACAGGCATCGGGATTATTGTCACGGGGCTGGCCAACGCTTCCCACATTTATAATATATCTGTTGTGCCTTTTAATATCGAGCTTGCTATCTTCGTTATAGGATATATTATCACCTTTATCTTTAATGAATATTCCCGCAATATGATAATGCCCGACAAAACAAATGCTAGTTTCTAATAAATCGAAGGTCATAGAAGCAGAATAAGCGTCAACCATATAATCAAAATTTTCAGGGACATGGAGAGTACCATGCACCAAAGTTAAATCCTGATTCTTATAAACCAGTTTCAACGATTCTAAAAAACGCCTATCTCCATCCCCTAGCTTACGCTTAGTCCATAAGACCGCTTCTTTGGCATAAGCATTAAAATAATCCGCGGATAATAAATCAACGCTTGCCCAATCGTGGTTTCCCGCTACAATAACCGTTTCCAGGGCAATTATTTTTTCAATGCATTCTTTGGGATTCGCACCGTATCCAACTACATCACCTACACACAGATATTGATCTATTTTTTCTTTTCTATACGCATCGAGTACTGCATCAAGGGCTTGCAAATTAGAATGCACATCTGCAAAGATTCCGTAACGCATTAATATTCTATTCCGAAATCTGCGAATTTACCAGTTGGCTCCATCCATTTTATATCTACATCTTTGATATATCGGGAGAAATATTGGTGGATTTTATTCAAAAAATTATTTAGGGCTTCTTCTTCTGCCTCTGCTACAACCTCAACTCTTCTATCGTGTAAGTTTTTTACCCAGCCCTTAATGCCTAAATCGTTAGCGATATCTTGTGCGGTAAAACGAAAACCTACTCCCTGGACCGTGCCGGAAAAATATGCATGGAGCTGCTTTTCCATAAGCGTATTCGCTTAAATGGATCCCGCCTTAGGCTATAAGCCTCCGGTGGGTTCCCAAGGGCCCTAAAGACTGGATACTTGAAGCGTCCAACCCCCTATCCAGAGCCCTAAAGGGCGCAGGTTTAAAGACCGCAAAAGTATAAAAGTCGGGGCGTTCTGCTCCGCTCTTATACCCTATAACCAATGGTAGAGCTTCGCAGCAACAATTGCTTCGAAGTCCTACCATTGTTCAAAATCGGTGAAGGACGAAGAAGAATCGGGGCGGACAGATTTGTCCACCTTCGCGCTTTAATAGACCTTGATATAGCTTTGATGCGCTACGGCGGATTCTCCGAAGCCCGCCAAAGCTATTTACGAAGTCTATCAAAGGGCGAAGGAGGAAACTGTCGACCTCAGCGTCCCGAACGCTGCGTCTTGCTTCGCTCTTTAGTGGAACATTTTATAGCACTGACGAGCTTCGCAGGACTATTTTAAAATTGTTTTCAAAATTTGGTCGGGAAGGGCGGACTTGAACCGCCGACCTCGACGTCCCGAACGTCGCGCTCTAGCCAAACTGAGCCACTTCCCGTATAATTCCTGATACAGCCCCTCCGAAGCCCGTCAAAGCTATTTACGGAGTCTATCAAAGGACGAAGGAGGACGCTCTAGCCAAACTGAGCCACGCCCCGATGCTGACTTTAGTTTATATGGATGTCAGCATCGGGGCAGGTCTCCCGATGCTGACGGTTGTTTAACGTATAGTCAACATCGGGACGTCCCCGCATGCTGACGGTATTTTAGAGTATTGCTAGCATCGAGGCAGGTCTCCCGATGCTGACGGTTGTTTAACCTATAGTCAACATCGGGACGCCCCCGCATGCTGACGGTATTTTTAGACTATAGCCAACATCGGGGCAGGCCCCCGTATGCTGACTATTATATTAATATAACAAAAATTCTTACAATTAGCAATAATTTGATGAATCTTATATTTGACAGGATTGTAAGTCTAAGATATACTAAATATGGGTTTGCGGAGATGGCGGAACTGGCATACGCGTACGCTTCAGGAGCGTATGGGGTAACCCTTGAGGGTTCAACTCCCTCTCTCCGCACCATTTTTTAATGCCGTTGTGATCTCTTCCAATCATTAAAGCACTTTTTATAAGTAAGAAAAGCCGGTTTACGAGTAAAATCCCAGCGCAAAAGACCAAAATAATCCACCCCATTATTCCAATGCTCCTTGGTATCACGAAAGAATGCCCAAAATACTTTTTCTACAAACTTCTCCCTGGTTAAACTTGTAAATACGTCTTTTAGCCACTTTGCCTGCTCGGCTTCATTGGGATTATTACCCATCCACCAATTATTTACCTTAAGCCCTCTTTTTACTCCGGGACAACCTATCTCAGTAATCCAGATTTTTTTATCTCCATCTTGGTTTCTTGCCATTACCTTATAAGCTAATTTCGGGAAAACAATTACTCTTTTAATTGCATCGGGGTTTAAAGGAGACTCGAAAAAATGTAAATTCAAGATGTCAAAATAGCCCTTCGCGCCATTATCGTAAAGATGATTAACGCTGGCAATGCCATTAGCTAAACCGCCGTTTAAGATTTTACAATCAGGGTCAACTTCTTTTAAGGCAATATAGACATCTTTCAACAAGATACAGTAACTTTTTAAGCTGTCCTGATCAGTCCAATAAGTAGAAGAATCCGGTTCATTCCAGACCTCCCAATGTTTTATTTTTCCTTTATAACGCTGGACTATCTTAACTGCATAGTTTGTGAATAAATTATTATCTAAAGGAGGGCAATTCCACTTGCCGCAAGTGGAAGCCCAATCAGCGCTGTAATTTAACAGTCCAAGTATATGTATATTATTTTCACTTAATAAATCTACTATATAATCATATTTTGCAAATTCAAATTTAGAGGCTTCAGGCTCGATATCCGACCACAAAAAATCCATTCTCACCCATCCTACGCCTGATTCTTTCATCAAGGCCACCGACTTTTTCAAATCTTTTTCATCACCATATTTATAATGATTCCAGGGATGGTTCCAATGCAAAAATTCCAATACTCCAAAAGGATTATCACCATAATATGCACCATCTTCTTTTTGGCTAACTGATTCCTTTTTCATATTATTCTCCTGCCTTGACTCGCTAGCTATGGAATTGTAAAGGATACCGAAGAAAAACAAAAATAAACAAAAAAATATTCTTCTACTCATCTTTTTTCTCTTCGATATTTATATAATCATCAAAATCCATCTTTTCGCCTAACTCTTGCTTCACTATCCTGATCCTATCCGAAGCATAAGGGTGAGTTTTAAAATAATTCTTCGGCCTAAGGGGTTTTCTCCTGTTTATTTCCTGCAGTTTCTCAATAAATTCAATCATGCTATAGGGATTATACCCGGCTAATTTTGCGTAACGGCTAGCCAAACGGTCAGCAAGAAGCTCATCGTCTCTGGCATAACCAAGCATTATCTCAGTAAAAGCGATATCTGCAACATTGCCGACCTGTCCACCTTGAGGTATTGAAGCGGTTAATATTCTTAGTATAGAGTAACCCATAATCGCCTGAAGTTTTTTAATGCTGTGCCTGGCTACTATATGGCCTATCTCATGGCCCAGAATGCAAGCTAATTCATCATCATTATCAATCTTGTCAATTAATCCCTTATTTACATAGATAAATCCCCCTGGTAAAGATACGGCGTTTACCTCTTCGTCATCTAACACCTTAAAATTATAATCAATATCTTTCCTATCACAGACATTGACTATCTTTTTGCCGATATCCTCTGCCCTTTTCTGTACCAATGGGTCATCCGCCAGTTTATATTTCTTTTCTACTTCACGGGCAATAGACTTACCTATTTGCACTTCCTTATCGGTAGAATAGTAGAACGTCTCTTCTTTGCCCGTCACTATATTGTATTCTGTTGAACAGCCGGTTATAAAAGTCACCAAGACACCAAGACACAAGGTCACAAGTAAAAAATTAAATACTTTTATATCTAAATCTCTGAGCATCCGGAAAAGTTTACGTAGGGGTAGCCCTACTACATTATAAAAACACCCTTCGATGCGCCGGATAAAAAACGCGCCTTTTGCCTGTATATCAAAACTACCTGCTTTGCCTAAAGGTGAAAAATGGGAGAAATATTTATTTATCTCGTTATCGGTTAACTTATCCATATAAACCTTGGTTTTTTCATAATCTACTATAGTCTTATGCTTATCAACGTCTATAATTGCCAAGCCTGTATATAACCACTGAGGCTTTCTCGATAACCTCTTTAACATAATTTTTGCGTCTCTTAAGTCCTTGGGCTTGCCAAATATTTTTTTGTCCTGAACCACAATGGTATCCGCACCGATTACAATACCCTTTTTCATTCTCTGCGCCACTTCCCTGGCCTTTTCTAAAGCATTCTTTTTAACCAGTACAGCATAGGAAAGACAGGCCTTTCTTTCTTCTTTAATTCTGCTGGGTACGGCCTTGAATTTTAACCCAAATATGTTGAGGAGTTTTTTTCTTGCCTCTGAATCGGAAGCCAAATAAATAGGTCTCATATTACAGTTAGTCACCACGACACAAGGACACAAAGACACACGTATTCGCTAGTTTACTGGTAACTTTGTGACAACTTGTGTCTTGGTGTCATGCCTGCCTGCCGGTGAGGCAGGGTGTCTTGTGACTGCTAATTAACTTAATGCTGCGCTTTCTCCCGCAAGATAACCTGTAGAGAATGCTGCCTGCAGATTAAATCCTCCCGTATCCGCATCAACATCTATGATCTCTCCGGCAAAATATAATCCTTTTATGAGACGGGACTCCATGGTGCGCGGGTTTATATCTTTCAGAGAAACGCCCCCTTGAGTAATCATTGCTTCCTCTATAGGCCTTGACTTTATAATATTTAACCGTAGCCCCTTTAAAAGCAAAACTAAACTTTCCCGTTCCCCTTGGGTAATCTGACTGACTGACTTACCAGGGTCAATCTCTACAATATCCAAAAATACATTTATTAAACTACTGGGTAATAAATTTTTTAACGTATTTTTTATAGTTTTCTTCGGATTCAATCTGAACTCTCTTAAGAGCCTTGCGTCTAATTGTTCTTTAGATAAAGCCGGCTTTAAATCTATATCTGCATATACGTTTTTGCCCTCTTTCAACCAATCCACGATTTTACCGCTTAAAGTTAAAACAAGAGGACCCGAGATACCGAATTCCGTAAATAGCAATTCTCCGATCTCTGAAATTATGTTTCTTTTTCCGTCACTGAATTTAAGCCGTATATTCTTTAAGGTCAGACCCTTTAACAACCGGGGGTACTGTTGTCTTGTTTCTAAAGGGACTAACCCCGGCCGTAAGGCTATTATACGATGGCCTAACCTACGGGCAATATCCAATCCTTCTCCGGTTGATCCAGTAAAGGGATAAGATATGCCTCCAGTAGCTAAAATCAGTTTATCGCAAGGCAAAACTCTTTCATTTACCAGGATTAATCCTTTTATTTTATTATCTTGCAGAAGCATATCTTTCATTTGCGTTTTAAACATTATCTTTACGTTAGTTCTGATCAGTTCTTTTTTTAGCACCTCTAAAACGGTACCCGACCTATTGCTGAGAGGGAAAACGCGCAATTGCCTTTCTGTTTTGAGCTTCAAGCCTCTTTTCTCAAAGAATTTCATTAAATCCAAATTAAAAAATTTACTGAAGGGGTTCCTTAGGAATTGTCCGCCTTGAGAGAATTTTGATATAAAAGATTCTAGATCACAGGCATTGGTAAGGTTGCAGCGGCCTTTTCCGCTTAAGAGGAGTTTTTTCCCTACTTGGGGGTTCTTTTCTATCAGAATAACATTTTGGTCAAGTTCGCCTGCTTTAATTGCTGCCATCATTCCGGCGGGCCCGGCACCGACCACTGCTATTATTTTTGTTTCCACCGAAAAGACTTTTAAAGGAGGTTTATTAATAGGAGAATTATTTGTAGATTAAGTGGATTTGCTTAAAAATAACTTTGAATCCGCATCCTCGAGAACTTATTTTCTCTATTTACAATTCAAAATCTTTGACTTTTAGAATTGATTCTAATTTACAACCGGCCTTTGCTAAATTTTCCCTTGCGCCCTCATCCCTATCTACAATGACTATTGCCTCATCCGCTTTTATGCCTATCTGATCCAATGCCTGTTTTGCCTCAATCAATGCCTTACCCGTAGTAGCTACATCGTCTACCAGAATCACTTTACTGCCCTTCTTTAATGCAGGGCCTTCAATTTGACGTTGCGTTCCATGTTCCTTGGCGGTTTTTCTTACAATGAATGTCTTAATGGGTATTTTCCGGATATGGCTTAGACAAGCAATCGCTCCAACTATAGGGTCTGCGCCTAAAGTAGGACCTCCGATAGCATCGATATCTCTATCTTTTATGAGACCTAAAATGATACTTGCTACCAGGTAAGCGCCTTCCGGGGCCAGGGTAATCACCCTTCCGTCCAGATAATAGTTACTTATCTTTCCCGAAGATAGGACAAATTCACCCTTCTTTAAGGCCTCTTTTTTTAATAGCGCCAACAGCTGCTTTTTTAGTTCTCCTATATCTTGCTCTTCCATAATGGAGCCCACCTAAAGGCTATAAGCCTTTAGGGGTTCCCAAGGGCCCAAAAGGCTGGATACTTGAAGCGGCCTCTGTCAATACATTCATAGTGCCCTTCACAAACAGGCTGCTTCTTCAATTATTTTGACAAACCTTAATTTAATTGTTATGATATAAATGTGTTACGTCGCTTTATAAATAGCCTAGTTGACATTGTATATCCCAAGATCTGCCTGGCCTGTAAAAATAAACTCCGAGAGCAATCTTGTATAGAAAATATTGTCTGTGCTGAATGCTGGGGAAAGATAAAAAAGAACCTTCCTCCTTTCTGTCATAGCTGCGGTAGGCACCTTGAAAAATTTGTAAGTAAAATCTGCCCAAGCTGCTTAAGAAAACAGCTGCATTTTGACCGCGCCTTTAGCCCTTGTGTATATGAAGGGGTAATAAAAAAATTAATCCATGCCTTTAAATATCAGAATAAAGATTACCTGGGTTTTAAGCTAAGCAGATTAATGATTGAATTTATAAAAGAATATAATGTGCCTGTTGATTTATTAGATAGTATACTACCGATCCCATTACATAAAACGAGGTTACGCGAAAGAGAATTCAATCAGGCTGAAGTTTTGAGCAACCATATCGCAAAGGAGTTCAATAAAACCGTACTTAGCGATTGTCTAATGCGCCATCGATATACTAAAACGCAAACAGGGCTGAAAGATAGCCTTCGGCTTTTAAATGTCAAAGGTAGCTTTTCAACAAATCAAGGTAAAGCCATAAAAGGAAAGAACATTTTGTTGGTCGATGATGTTCTAACAACAGGCTCAACCGCATCGGAAGCTGCTTATGTATTAAAGAATGCGGGGGCAAATATAGTCTTTGTTTTAACTTTAGCTAGTTAAGTGAGGACATAAGTTATGGAGTCTTATATAAAAATAAATATAAGCGACATAACTTATAAGTCCGAACTTACCCCTCACTCAGCAGTAATAATCAAGTCTATTGCTTTCTGAGTGAGGGGTTAAATTCGCGCAAATAACTTACGTCGCACTTTCAACGCTTCCGTAAGTTATGCGCTCATTAAACATGAAAATCTTACGCAATTATTTCTTAAAAGAATTTATCGGCCCCTTATTTTTAGGTTTAGGAGTCCTTACCTTTGTTATGGTCCTGGGTAATCTTATTAAAATAGCAGATTTAGTAATTAATAAAGGCGTAGATATATACAACGTCTCAAAGCTTTTCCTTTTTATGATGCCGTATCTGCTTACTTATACACTGCCCATTGCCGCACTAAGCGCGGTACTTTTATCCCTGGGCCGGTTATCCAGCGATAATGAAATAGTAGCTATAAAAACAAGCGGGATAAATTTGTTCAGCCTAATATTACCCCTACTTATCGTAGGGCTAATCCTAAGCCTTGTCTTGGTCATATTTAATGACCGGGTTATACCATACGCACACTTTGCTTCCAGAAAGACGTTGATAGAAGTAGGCATAAAAAATCCTACCGCTGCTCTTGAACCGGGGGTTTTTATCAATTCTTTCGACAAGTATATCCTGTTTATTTATCACATTGACCAGAATAAACTAGGCAACATACGTATTTACGAACCGCAAGGAGATGATAAGCCAACGCGTACTATTGTAGCTAAAAGAGGGGAATTCATTGCCGTACCGGAAAAAAATATGATAAAACTCAAACTCATTGATGGCACTTCTGATGAAATCGATCCTGAAAAGCCGGATAATTTCTATAAATTGAATTTCAAAACCTATTTTATGAATCTAAATCTGGCGCAAATACAGGACAAAGGCAAAATAGTAAAAAAACCAAAAGATATGACCATCCAGGAATTAAGAAGGGAGATTTCCAAGCTCAATAAAGAAGGAATTAACCCTGTCCCTTTAATTACAGAAATCAACAAAAAAATAGTCCTGGCTTTCTCCTGTTTTGTGTTTATTCTTCTGGGTTCCTCAATGGCGATAATCACGCGGCGAAGAGAAAAATCAATTAATTTTGGCATCGCTTTTATCATAGTAGGCGTTTACTACCTTATGCTTATGGGGTCTGAGGCATTAAGCCTGCAAGGATATCTTGATCCTACATTTGCGCTGTGGATACCGAATATTATTTTAGGGGTAATTGGCACATTCTTGACTTATAGGTTATGCGCATATTAGACCGCTATATATTAAAATCTGTGCTGGGGGTTTTCTTTACCTGCCTATTCACATTCCTCCTTTTGTATGTTATCATTGACGTGTTTTCAAACCTGGAAGATATTTTAAAACAACAGGTCAATTCCAATATCTTAATAAAATATTATTTGTCATATTTACCCATCATATTTGTCCGAGTTGCTCCTATTGCCTGCCTATTGGCCACGCTTTATACATTCGCTAACTTAAATCGCAATAACGAGATTATTGCTATGCGCTCTTCAGGCCTTAGTGTATTCGGAATTTCCAAGACAGTAATTATATTCGGGGTTATCATCAGCATATTCGTATTTTTGGTTAATGATAGATTTGTGCCGCAAGCCTTATCTCTGACTCAAAAAATAAAAAACCAGATGGAAACAGGCACAAAAAAAACAAAGGTAAAAGAACAGGAGGTTATCAGTAATCTTTCTATGTACGGTTTTAAGAACAGGCTTTTCTTCATAAGTAAATTTTCTGTGCGTACAAACACAATGGAAGGAATTATCATCTTAGAGCATGATAAGCACCAAAACATAGTCAAAAAGATAGTAGCAAATAAAGGAGTTTACGCGAATGGCTTCTGGAGATTTTACCAAAGCGTTACTTATAACTTCGATGAAGGAGGGCAAATATTGAATGAACCGCAATATTCCGAAGAAGAAATCATGCCTATCTCGGAGACGCCGCATGATTTTTTAGAACAGAGACAACTTCCTGAAATTATGACTATAGCCCAACTTGATGATTATATATGGAGGCTATCAAAAAGTGGCGCTACTACAGTAATAAGGAATCTTAAGGTTGATCTTTATCAACGGTTTACCGACCCCCTAACCAGCATACTCATTATTTTAATAGGAATCCCTTTTTCTTTAATGATAAGAAAACGTGCTGCTGGGCTATCTTCATTGGGGGTATCGATTATGGTAGGATTTTTATATTATGTGTTTAATGCAGTAAGTATTGCTCTGGGTAAAGCAGGAATTCTCTTCCCTTTCTTGTCTGTCTCCCTAAGTCACATTCTCGTTCTTATTTACAGCCTGTATCTGATCAATACTATCCCTTAGATAAATTAATATCTGGTTTGACTTAAGTATATATACGGGGAACGCGGTTTCCTATACCACAGACAATTTCATATGATATGGTTCCGGAAAGAGCGGCTAATTCTTCTGCAGTAATTCGATTCGAACCCTGAGTGCCAATAAGTACAACCTCATCTCCTAAATTAACTTTTGCATCTCCTACATCGACCATTATCTGGTCCATACATACCCTGCCGCTAATCTTAAAACGCCTACCTTTAATTAAGACTTCGGCCTTATTGGATAAATTACGCGGATACCCATCTCCGTAACCAATAGGTAAAGTTGCAATCGTAGTATTCCTTTTGGTGATATAGGTGTGACCGTAACTTATACCAAACTCGCAAGGTACCCTTTTAAAATAAGCGACTTTAGTTTTTAGACTTAAAACCGGCTTAAGCACTATATCCAGCCCTTCTTTCGGATATAGTCCATATATCGCTAAACCGGGCCTGACCATATCAAAATGGCTCTCTTTATAACTAATAGTACCCATGCTATTTGCGGCGTGGAACAAGGGTATATTTATACCTTCGTTTCTTAAATGCGATATTAAACGCTTAAAGGTATTTATTTGGCGTAATGTATAATTTGTGTTTACATCTGCGCAAGGAAAATGCGTAAATACACCCTCGATCTTTATGAATCTTAGTTTTAGAACCTTACTTATGAACTCCGGAGCTTCTTTACATAAAACTCCCAGTCTCCCCATGCCAGTATCAACCTTGATGTGGATCTTTATAGCCTTGGCCGTTACTTTAGCCATATTATTTAATGCATAAGCAAATTCCCAGTTACATACGGTAGGAACAAGATTGTATACAAATAAAGGCCTGATGTCTTTCTTTAAGATTGATCCTAATATTAAGATGGGCGTGCGTATATTTGCCTCTCTTAATTTTATGCCTTCATCAATAGAAGCAACACCTAAATAATCAACTCCCGAGGAAGAAAGTTTTTTAGCTACGGGAATTATTCCGTGGCCATAGGCGTCAGCTTTTACGCAAGCCATAACCTTTGTCTTAGGCGCCAATAATTTCTTTATTTGTCTGAAATTATAGGCAAGATTATTCAAATTAACCTCAGCCCAGGTAGGCCGATAACCTATGTATTTAGATTTGCTCATATTAAATTATATAGTTAGCGCAAGGCTTAAAGCGTAGAGCGAAAAACTCCTGCCTGCCGGTGAGGCAGGAAAACTTAAAACTTTTAGCTTTAAACTTTAACTTTACGCTTTTCGTTTTACACTTAACACTTTCTTATCTGGCATTCTTTCGGATAAAGGTATATCGGCTTTACATCAAAAGGATTATCTAATTCCTTATCCCTAATTCTATCTAACGCTAAGCTAATTATATTGTGCCCTTTAGGATACCAATAATCCTTATCTAAAATAGTTACTCCTTTTAAGCTCTTAATTATTACTTCTTTATGCAAACTTAAGGCATCGCCCGTTATTATACTATTATCTGCGATCTTTTTACAAAACTCATTTATTGTAAGAAGCATATAAGGCTTAATCCTTTTAAAATTGTTATTTTTTGTCTCAAACGCACTGCAATATATAAGATTTCTTTTGGCATCTACTGCTGTTACAACAGGCCTCTTATCAAAAAATATATTTTTTGCCAATATGTCCAGGGAGGATATTCCTACCACCGGTTTATTCAAAGACCAGCTTAAGCCCTTTATAGCAGATAAGCCCAGGCGTATCCCTGTAAAAGAACCGGGACCAATGCCGCAAGCAAAATAATCCATGTCTTTTACCCGCCATCCTAAAGCATCCAGAACCCTCTTTATTGTTGGGGTAAGCAAGGAAGATAACCTCGTTAAGACCTCTAGATTATACTCGTATATCTTTCCGTTATCGTATATTCCAAGAGAAAAAAAATTGGTGCTGGTGTCAATGCCTAATATCTTCACCCCACCCTTCCTTCCTAGCTATACCCCATACCTTCCCTTTATAACCAAATGGTTCTTTTTGCAGAAAGGGCGGAGTTCATAAATCTTAGCTAATAATTTTTTATAACGATTACCATACGCAGAGAATTTAATTAACCTTTTATTTTTGCCTTTGATAATTAATTCTATCTTAAGGTATTCTTTGGGCAGAAGGTATTTCAATCTATCAGCCCATTCAATCACGGATACAGCGTGATCATAGAGATAATCTTCATATCCTAAAGATAGGATTTCTTTCGGTGCCTTTAGCCTGTAAAGGTCAAAATGATTGAGGGCGATTTTTCCTGTTACATATTGGCGTAGCAAGACAAAAGTCGGGCTGATAATGGTTTTGTTTCTGATCCCCAAGCCTCTTGCAATCCCTTTTACCAAAACAGTCTTACCTGAACCTAATTGTCCAAATAAACAGATTATATCCGCCTCTTGAAGCTGATGAGCGATTGTTTTTCCTATTTTTATAGTATCCCAAACGGAGTTAGAGATTATTCCCATAATATTTATAAAAGTCAGAAGTGTCGGAATCCTTCCGGCTTAATAACCCTTTCTCTATTTCTTTCATCCATTAACCTAAAACCGTATTTTCTTTCGACGATTTCTCCGATAGGAGTAAAAATTTTTGACCTTCTTGAAAAAAGTTTTCTTGCCTCTTTACGCGACATGGTGAAAAGCAGCTCAAAATCCTCACCTGAATAAAGCGCATCTTCTAGGTCGCTTGCCTGATTACTTTGCGGTATCAATACTTCGTATATCAGAGCCCCTACTTCGCTTTCTTTAAGAATATGGCTTAAATCCTGCGCCAAGCCATCTGACACATCAATCATGGCGTTTATTTTAAAATTATTTACAAGGTATCTTGCTTCTTTTATGCGCGGGGAGAATTTTAGATGTCTGCCTAGTATAGAACCTCCTAGTGTTCCGCTAGCAAATATAATATCACCTACTTTTGCTCCGTTTCTTAAGACTAAATTTATTTTCTCAACAAAACCCAAGACATTCACATCAATAATCAATTTTTCTGACCGGCTTAAATCTCCTCCCACTATATCTATTTTGTAAGCTTTAGCTAAATCAACTATGCCTTTAATAATCTTACCTATAAATTCTACGGTGGAATTCCTGGGGATTCCCATTGAAAATAAAGCATAACGCGGGGTACCCGCACAGGCGGCGATATCACTGATAGATACAGCTAAAGATTTTCTGCCGATTAAATAGGGGCTATCTTTACGGGTAAAGTCTACCCCCTCCACGATCATATCACAAGTTGAAAGTAAATATTTATTTCTATCAAACCTTAAGACTGCGCAATCATCACCGATACCCTTGATTACTAAAGGTCCGGTTTTAACCAGCTTTTTTATTCTTTCTATCAGACCGAACTCGCCAATTTTACTTATCAGCATTTTGTATCAACTTAA
>JAPLLU010000051.1 GCA_026387385.1 Candidatus Omnitrophota bacterium | reverse complement strand
GTACCAAGAGGTTTTAGCTTAATTAAGGAAGCGGTCAAGAAGATTTATTATAAGAAAAATAAAAGGCTGGATAAAGGAGCTGTTATGTACCTGCTTTTCGTAGAGCCTAATTTTTTTACAACTCTATTCCCTCAGGCTAATAAGCAAGGCATAAATGACGATTATGAATTTATGAGGCGGACAATGTATGCAAAATTAAAAGATATAAAGAACCTGACTGATGTTTTCTTTGTAGTTATGAAATGTATTTTTACGCCCGATTTAGGAGACCAAAAGAATGTAAAGATGTTGTACTTACAGATGCCAGACAGGAAAGGCTTCATTAATTACAACATCGCGAAAACGGGTAACTATTTTGACTGTAATATTGTCAATAGCAATGGTAATTTCTTTAAGATTTACATAAAAGATAAAGTCGCCACATTGGATTTAAATAAGGTCTTTGCCATCATCTCTACTGTGGATTCCCTTGATAGCAAATGAAATTACGTTGATCCTGTAAAGGAGACGTAATAGCAGTCACAGGACTGCGTAAAATTGCGTATCAAGTGATTGTCCGGAGGGCAATTTTACTTGACTTTTAAGTCAATCTGAGTTAAGAATAAAAGGCTATGGACGAAAAAGATAATTTAATGGATAAAATCGTTTCTTTATGCAAGCGCCGCGGTTTTATTTTTCAGTCTTCAGATATTTACGGAGGGCTGGCTAATACCTGGGACTACGGGCCTTACGGAGTGGAATTAAAAAATAACGTAAAGCGCGCCTGGTGGAAATCTGTAGTCTATGAACGTAATGACATCTTCGGCATGGATGCCGCGATCTTAATGCATCCTAAAGTCTGGGAGGCAAGCGGCCACGTAAATAGCTTTTCCGATCTGTTAGTCGACTGCAAAAAATGCAAAAAAAGATTCCGCACTGACCATGTAAAAGACAAGTGCCCTGAATGCGGGGGCAGTTTTACTGAGAGCCGTGCTTTTAATCTAATGCTTAAGACTTTTCTTGGGCCCGTAGAGGATGAGAAGGGATTGACTTTCTTGCGTCCCGAAACTGCCCAGGGTATGTTTGTTAATTTCCTGAACATTATTGACTCAAGGCATCCGAAACTTCCCTTTGGACTGGCGCAAATAGGTAAGGCCTTCCGTAATGAAATCACCACCGGAAATTATACCTTTAGGACGCGAGAATTTGAGCAGATGGAGATAGAATATTTTGTCAGGCCTCAAGAAGCAGACCGAAAACTAGAGGAATGGATTGCAGATCGTTTTAATTGGTATATTAACCTAGGCATAAAGCAAGACAATTTAAGGAAGCGGCCGCATGCAAAAGATGAACTGGCGCATTATGCCAGGGCCTGCACAGATATAGAATACAATTTTCCCTTTGGCTGGTCGGAATTAGAGGGCATTGCCAACCGGACAGATTTTGATTTAAAGCAGCACGCCAAGGTAAGCGGCAAGGACTTACAGTATTCTGATGAGGTAGCAAAGGAAAAATTCTATCCTTATATCATTGAGCCTTCAGGGGGCGTGGATAGAAGTGTTTTGGCATTCTTAGTGGATGCTTATTGCGAAGAAAAGGTTAAGGATGATACGCGCGTAGTCTTAAAGCTGCATAAAGATTTAGCTCCGACAAAAGTAGCGGTGTTTCCTCTGCTAAAGAATAGAGCTGAAATCGTAGAGCTGGCTAAGAAAATAGCGCAGGATTTAAAAAAGTGTTTTGTTACTGTTTATGACGATACAGCTGCTATCGGTAAGTTGTACCGCAGGCAGGATGAAGTGGGCACACTTTATTGCGTGACTGTGGATGTGCAGTCATTAGAGGATAAGCAAGTTACAGTGCGCGATAGAGATACGATGAAACAGGACCGTGTTGGTATTGATGAGTTAAATAGCTATCTAAAAGAAAAACTAACGTGCTGTTAAGTTATGAGTTGTGAGTTATGAGTTGGGAGTGAAACTCCTAACTCATAACACCAAACTCCAAACTAAAAAAAGGGAGGTTTTTTTAAATGAACAAAAAATATGTCTACTTCTTTGGCGGCGGTAAAGCAGATGGAAATGAAAGCATGAAAAATCTCTTAGGTGGTAAAGGCGCAAATCTGGCTGAAATGGCAGGGCATAAAGATTTGCGGCTTCCTGTTCCTCCGGGGTTTACCATTACCACCGAGGTTTGCACATATTATTATAAAAATAGAAAGGCCTACCCAAAGGGATTAAAAGAGGAAGCCCAAAAGGCATTGAAGAAACTCGAAGTATTAATGGGAAGAGAATTCGGCAATCAGAATAATCCGCTTTTGGTTTCAGTGCGTTCTGGTGCCAGGCGTTCCATGCCCGGAATGATGGAGACCATTTTAAATGTCGGCTTAACTGAGAAGACTATTCCCGGTTTGATAAGCAAGAGTAACGGCAATACCCGTTTTGTTTACGATGCCTATCGCCGCTTGATTATGATGTATTCAGACGTAGTGATGGAGAAAGCAGCAGGTATTGAGCCAAAAGATGAGGAGGGTATCCGTAAGCAGCTGGAAAAGATTATGAGCGCCTTAAAGAAAGAAAAGGGCTATTCCAGCGATACGGATTTGACTGCCGATGACCTGAAAAACCTCTGCGCCAAATTTAAAACTAAGATCAAAGAAGTCTTAAATAAAGAGTTTCCCGATGACCCCGATGAGCAGCTATGGGGAGGTATCGGAGCGGTTTTCTCATCTTGGCAGGGTAAGCGGGCAATAAGTTATCGCCGCATAGAAAATATACCCGATGAATGGGGAACTGCGGTAAATGTGCAAACCATGGTGTTTGGTAATATGGGCACTGATTCTGCTACCGGAGTTGCTTTCACCAGGAACCCCGGTAACGGCGAAAATAAGTTTTACGGCGAATACTTAATTAATGCCCAGGGCGAAGATGTGGTTGCCGGAATACGCACCCCTGCACCAATAAATGAATATTCTACGTCAGAGCATAATAAAGAATTAGTGACTCTTGAAAAGGCCATGCCCAAGATTTATAAAGAACTTTTTGGTTATCAAAAATGCCTGGAAAAGCATTACCACGACATGCAAGATATCGAGTTTACCATTGAAAAAGGCCGCTTGTTTATGCTGCAGTGCCGCGTAGGAAAACGTAATGGCCCGGCAGCAGTGCGGATGGCCATGGATATGGTGACAGAAAAATTGATTAAAAAAGAACAGGCAGTTATGCGCGTAACCCCCAGTCAATTAGATGAATT
>JAPLLU010000105.1 GCA_026387385.1 Candidatus Omnitrophota bacterium | reverse complement strand
CCTCTTTCCTGAAAGATTTCCTGAGCAAAGGTTTTATTTTGCTTTTAAAACTACTTGCTTTCTTGATATCCACACCAGATTTTTTATAAGTTAAATTTTTCATCCTGACTTTCTCCTAAAACTTAGCGCGGTATTACCGATACGTAATACCCATAACCTGTTTGTTAAAAAAGCTCCTTTAAAATAACCTCTGCGATATTCTGGGCTAATAGCTCATCACCCCTGGCGGTAGAGCGGCCAAAATCTCCGGCGAAGTAATCCTCAAAATAATCTTCATATTTTGAATGCCCTAAGGCTTCCTTAAAGACCTTTTCATTATCCACAAAAATAATGCCTTCGGTAGAATCAAAAAGTTTTTTTAAGGGCTCTGTTTTGCGCATCGGGTACTGAACGCAAACCAGGCGTATATTTTTTTTAGTCAGTGAATCCCTTAATCTACGATAATTATAGTATGTTTGCGGAGAGTAATAATTTAATCTTGATGCGTCTGCTTCGTTAAAAAATCTTTCAGCAGATTCAAGGTCTCCTCTTGCTTTATAATTAACTGCCAAAAAGGAATATATCCGGTCATCTTTTATTTTGGAACTTAAAATCTTGCCCAATAATTCCTGCAATTTATCAGAATTGCCTTGTTTAATATAGCAATGCCCTAATTCCAGGGCTGCCGCGGTGATGTCTTTGGGATTTAGTTCGATGGCCTTCTTAAGTAGCTCTTCTGCATCCTGATATCTAGCCTGCTTAATATAAAGGCGCCCTAATTCTAAATATGCCGGGCTACAAGAGGAGTTTGCTTTTATGGCTTGCTTAAGTAATCCTTCTTGCCGTAACTCATCTGCTAATCTTCTCTCGCTATAACAAAGAGCTAAAGAGACATATATATTTTCGTTCTGATTAGGACTCAATGCTATGCCTTTCTCAAATACCCCTATTGCCTCTTTATATCTTTTTTGGTCCATATAACATCGCCCCAATTGGATATACGCTTCTGCATAACCGGGGTTTATCCCTGTTGCCCTTTCTAACATCTCTTCGGCCTGAAGATATTTGCCTTGGTCTCTGTAAACATCAGCCAACTTGGAATACGCCTTAGGAATATCCGGACTTATTTCTATTGCCTTCTGCAAAGCTTTTTCTGCCTCTAGATATCTACCTTGTTTTGCGTAATTATCACCCAAGGCAACGTATGCATCAAAGTTATAAACCGCTACTTCTATGGCTTTCTTTAGTTCCTTCTCCGCTTCTTTATATCTTCCTTGGACCTTATAAATAAGCCCTGAATTTAAATATCTAAATTCATCTTGCATTCTCTTCAGAATCTCCTCTGCCTGCTGGAGCTTATCTTGAGCAATATAAACTTGCCCCAAACTACTGTATCCTTCCTGATTATCGGGGTTAATCTCTATGGCCTTTTTAAACATTGCTTCTGCCTGCTCGGGAATGCCTATGGTATTATAAAAATAACCTAACTGAAGGTATCTTTTTTCATTATTTGGATCTCTTTCTATGGCTATTTTGAACATCTCTTCTACCTGCTGGAACTTGCCTTGTTTTTGGTAAGTATTTATCAAATCAAAAAATGCATTTTCATTATCCGGGTTTATTTCTAGGGCCTTTTTAAACATCTCCTCTGCCTGAGCATAGTTTTGACGGGAATAATAACAATCACCTAGCCCATTGTATGAGCTATCATTATCCGGGTGTATTTCTATGGACTTTTTAAACATCTCCTCTGCCTGCTGGAACTTGCCTTGAGCGAAACAAAAATGCCCTAAGCTAGCATATAGTTGGTAATTATTAGGTTCCATCTCTATTTCTTTGATTAATGCCACTTTTGCCTCGTTCATATCTTTATCTAAAACCTCTTTGGCCTCAAGATATTTTGACTCCTTTGTTGGTTTACTAACTACTATTTTAGACATTTTACTGAAAAGTAACTTTGCCAGGCTATATAATTTAAATTGAGCAGAAAACGATTGAATTTTTGTATCAAATATTTCTTCGAAAGATGCGCTTCTCTCTCCATCATAGACACCCATCATCGTAATTACGATATCAGGCTTATATAGGTCAATGTCCTCATCTAAGGCGTATAATATGGCCGAAGAAGGGATTGCATCTATCCCTCTATCTATCACCTTAAAACTAATGCCGGAATTTCTTTTATTTAATATCTCTTCGAGTTTGTAAGGCCAGGACTCCCCCCTACCCCAACGATCAGCCGAATCTCTTAAGCACAAAATTACGCATTCCTTTTTTGCCTTAAGAAACATATTATTTCTGAATTCCTTTATTTCTAATAAAATAAACCCCGCGCCACGCAACCCAATTTCAAGCAGGATTAGGCATAGGAATGTTATAAATACTATCAGGCTTATTTTCTTTGCGATAGATAGTTTTCTCATAAACTTAATTTCGGGATGCTTCTTTGTTCAATGGCAATCCGGACGCATAACTTCTTAAGGATGTTTTCCTGTCCAGCAGTACAAACAGAGCTTTTCTTTTGGCAGGCCTATAGCTTCTACCATATCGTTTAATTTTTGGTATTTTAAGGTAGTTGCACCTATATCCTTAGAAATCCAATCCACCATTTTCTTATATTTTAAAGAACTTTCATCTAAATAAGGGCTAACGTTCTTTATATCGCTGCCTTCTAATGCCTTTATTGCCCTGCGCGCTGCCAATTCATGGATGCTGCGTGTGGAAAAATTAAATTTACAGGGGAATATTAAAGGCGGACAGGCGATTCTTAGGTGAATCTCTTTGGCACCGCATTCTAAAAGCTTCTGCACGGTATAGTTCCTAAGCTGGGTTCCCCTGACAATAGAATCATCACAGATTACAATGCGTTTACCTTTGATGATATCCTGAACAGGTATTAGTTTCATCCTGGCAATCCGGTCACGTGTTTCTTGTGAAGGCGGGGTATAACTGCGGTCATAACCAGGGGTGTATTTCACTAACGGCCTTCTAAAAGGTACTTTTGATTCCATGGCATAGCCAATAGCATGGGTAGTACCTGAATCCGGAATACCTGAAGCCAAATCTATCTTAACGTGGTCATTTTTAGCTAAGAACTTTCCGCATCTTTCTCTGACTATCTCTACAGTTATCCCTTCATAAGAAGAGGCGGGGAATCCTGTATAAATCCATAAGAAGGAACAAATCTGGTTAATACTTCTGCCTGCGCGCTTAGCCTTCATCCCCTGTTCATCAATAAAAACCATCTCTCCTGGCTCGAGGTATTTTTTAATCTTAAATCCTAAATTGCTAAAGGCAGTAGTTTCAGTAGTAACTGCCCAATCTTTATCCCTCTGGCCCGTAACCAAAGGCGTATATCCGTACCTATCCCTGGCAGCATATATTCCTTCCTTATTTAGTAGAAGCAGGGAACAGGAGCCATCTATTTTTAAAAACATATCCTCAATTCCCTCGATTATGCTTTTGCCTTTGATAATCAACTTTGCTACCAGCTCTGTTAGATTAATCCCGCCACCCGTTACCTCACTGAAGGATTGCCCTTCTTTATATAGCCTTGCGGCTAACTCATCTGCATTATCAATAAAACCATTGGTAGCGATAACAAAGGGTCCGAATTTTGAGTTGATATAAATGGGCTGCTCGTCTTTTGCGCTAATTACGCCGATCCCTTTATTACCTTTCATTTTTTTATAATCGTCATAGAATTTGGTTTTGAATTGGCTACCCCTTATATCGTGAATTCTGCGCGTCAATTCGTCTTGCCACACTGCAAGACCTGCGAATTGTGTACCCAGATGGGAATGGTAATCTGTCCCATAAAATAGGTCTTCAAGACAATCATTTTTCGAGACTACGCCAAAAATACCGCTCATCTTATCTCCTTTGAAAAATTCTTATTTTATGTAATTTGTTTCTCTCTAATGCGAAGCGTAAAACTTCTTGATTACAGAAACCACGTCTCTTGGTTTATCTACCAGCGTAAAAATATTTAAATCTTCTTTACTGATGTTGCCATTTTTTAAAACCGTATCTTTTAACCAATCAATCATTCCTTTCCAGTATTTTGAGCCGAAAAGGACTACGGGAAATTTAGATATGCGCTCGGTTTGAATAAGATTCAAGGCCTCGGTAAATTCATCCAAAGTGCCGTATCCTCCCGGTAGAATTAAAAAGGCCTTGGCATATTTGACGAACATCACCTTGCGCACAAAGAAATAGCGAAACTCTAAAAGCTGGTCTACATAGGGATTCGGTTTTTGCTCATTAGGTATCTGGATATTTAAACCTACGGACTTTCCGCCGGCCCTTTTTGTCCCTTTGTTAGCTGCCTCCATTAAACCTGGCCCACTACCCGTGATAATCGCATACCCCTCCTTGGCTAAAAGATAGGCAATTTCCTCGGCTAATTTGTAATAGATCGTGTTGGGCTTAAGTCTACTAGAGCCGAATATAGATACTGCCTTCCCCAATTGCGAAAGGACCTCAAAGCCCTCTACAAACTCCGACATAATACGAAACACCCGCCAGGTATCTTCCGAGACAAATCCCTCTTTAGAATTTTTATTTCTCATCCTCATTTAATCTCCCTTTCTTTCTTAGTGTTAATCTTTCAGGTAATTTTCTATAGCGTTTTTCCAAGACTTAAGAAGCTCGTTGAGTGAGGCATTGATAAATTTGTTAATCACAAGGCGACTACCCCCGACTTTGCCTATTACAGAAACAGGCGTCTTGTTCTTTTTGGAAATCTGCAGTATTTTCTTTACATTTTTTGGTTTTGCGCTGAGGATGATCCGCGATTGACTTTCACCAAACAAAAGCGCATCCGTCCTTATATTGCCGGAGGCCAAATTAATTACCGCGCCTAATTTTTTAGCTGGGTTACTTAAGCAACTTTCCGCTAAGGCAACAGCTAATCCTCCTTCGGAACAATCATGTGCAGACTGAATGAAACCCCTCTCTATCGCTTCCAATGTAGTTTTCTGCACGCCCTTCTCTAACTCGAGGTTAATATCAGGGCAGTTACCTTTCTTTAAGCCGTGGATTGTCTTTAAATATTCACTGCCTCCTAAATCTTCTTTGTTTTTACCCAGGAGTAAAATTATATCTTGGGTATTCTTGAAATACTGACTGATTATCTTGGACCTGTCTTTAATCAAACCCACCATACCCACTATTGGCGTAGGGTCAACTGAACCCTTGGGATTCTCATTGTTGAAGCTAACATTACCGCTTACCACAGGGGTATTCAGGGCGCGACAAGCCCTGGAAATACCTAAAACCGCTTGCTTAAATTGCCAGAAGACTTCTGGATTTTTAGGATTACCGAAATTTATTCCGTCAGTAATAGCCAAGGGCTTGGCTCCGGAACAAACTAAGTTTCTCGCTGCCTCTGCTACGGCAATCTCACCACCCTTGAAAGGATTTAGATAGCAATAGGTAGAATTACAATCGGTAGTAACCGCGATTGCTTTCTTTTTATTACCTGGTACAGCTACCACTCCAGCGTCAGAACCAGGGCTTAACAACACATTGCCGGAAACTTTTGTATCACCGTGTTTAAAAACCCATGACTTACTGGCAATAGTGGGATTACTCAATAAAATAACTAGCGCGCGATTGTAATCCCTGGGTTCCTTAATACCGGCTAAATTTAATTTATTCGCTCTAGACAAATATTTTGGCCTAGCGGTTTTCCTATGATAAACAGGCGCTTCTACCAATGCCGCGGCAGGAACTAGAGCTACAGCTTCACCTTTATCTAGAACACGCACCATACCGTCATCTCTAACGCGGCCAATTACATCAACCGGCACATTCCATTTCGTAAAAACTTTTTTTACCCCTTCTAATTTATTTTTATCTACAATCACTAACATTCTCTCTTGAGACTCAGAAAGCATAACTTCATAAGCACTCATTCCTTCTTCTTTGCGTGGCACCAAAGAAATATCTATTTCCATTCCTGTTTTTGCCTTATAGGACGTCTCGCAGGTTGAACAGGTAAGACCGGCGGCACCCATATCCTGCATGCCAATTACCAACCCCCTATGCATCAGCTCT
>JAPLLU010000017.1 GCA_026387385.1 Candidatus Omnitrophota bacterium | reverse complement strand
CCTCTATTGGTTTAGGTTTGGCTTTAGCATTTGGTTTAGGTTGTCGCGATATGGCAGCAAGATTTGTCTCCGAGTTAATTGATAAGATGAAGAAGTAAGATTTTTGATGATATAGGTTTTGATTTATTTAACCCCCCACACTTAAAACTTAAGGTGGGGGGTTAAATATTTGTAGCGCGGATAAAAATACATTATATTGCATCCGTGTAACTTAAATAGGTATTCATTTACATAATAATCTTATGTCAAAAAAAAGAATAGCTATTATTGGCGCTGGTGTTGGAGGATTATCTGCTGCAGCCCGCCTTGCGCACGATGGTTGCGAGGTAGAGGTATTTGAGAAACTTAACCGGCCCGAAGATTAAAAATCTTTATACTTGAGCGGCCTAGAAAACCTCGTCCTTTAGGACTCTGGATGGCGATTTGGCCACTCCAAGTATTCCGCCTAAAGGCTTATAGCCCCCGGGTGGGCTCCATTATGTAGGCGCAAGTACCCAGCCAGGCGCCGGATTACCTGTGGTTATTGCCGATTCCAGGATAGTTGTAGATTTAATCCCCTTCGCAGAAATCCCCGAGGCTTTAGCCCGGGGATGAGCGTTTGCGAATGATATTTCTGCTGCAGAAAGCAGCACACTTGCCTTTCCGATAAGACAAGGTGTGCTTCGCCCCCGGCCTTATTGGATGGGCCGGGGTGAGCCTGTGCTCAAGGGAGGGAGCCTCGGCTTTTAGGCCGAGGGGCTCCACTCGCAGGCAGGGGATAATTTATTATTTAATTCTTTGATATATTTTATGATGCTTTTGGTTGTGTAATCAGGAGTTGAGGCGCCAGCAGTAATTCCTACGGTCTTTACTTTCCTAAACCACCTTTCTCGAATATCCCGTTTTGCATTTATCCAATAAGTACGTTTATTCAGGGATTTTGATATCTCATATAGCCTCTTTGTGTTTGCGCTATTCTTAGAGCCGATAATAATCATCAAATCATTTTTTAGAGGCATAGTTCTAACTTCCTGTTGTTTTAAGCGCGTAGGTTGACAAATTGTATTAAAGAAGCTCAGATTTCTTATATAATTTTTTAAGAAGGAAATAATCTTCAGTGTTTCTTTAAAATTTTGCGTGGATTGCACAACCACGCAGGCGTTTTTTAGCCTTTTAATTTCCTTAGTCGGTATGTCTTTTAATCCTTCTATGACTAAGGCTCTCTTCTTTAATTGGTCTACTATTCCACGCACTTCATCATGTTTTTTATCTCCTATAACTATAATCTTTTCGCATTCAGATTCCATGTGCCGTACAATTCTGTGAATTTCTTTTACCATCGGGCAGGTAGCATCAATAATTTGGTAACCAAGTTTTTTTGCTTTTAAAAGGGTTTTATTATCTATTCCATGGGCACGGACAAGAAAAATTTTACCCTTACCCAAGCGTAAGTTTTTTATTTTTGTTATACAGGATTCTTGAATTTGTTTTTCAACATCTTCATTATGTACAATATCGCCAAGCATATGGACGGTTTTTCCTATAGAAGCTGTTTTTAGAGCAATATTAATTGCGCGCCTCACACCAAAACAGAAACCCGCAGATTTGGCTAAATTTATTTTCATAGGTATTCACCTCTAAATATGATTTTTAAGACATCAATTGTTTTTTGCACATTGTTCAAATGCGCGCGCCTAGAAAATACATCATAATTGTTTTTTTCTATTGAGTTTAATATACCAGAATACAATTCTTTCATGACTAGGATAACAAGACGCGAACGCACATCGCTAATTATTTTAATGCCAGCCTCTGATCGGATGTAATATTGCCTGGCCTGGTCAATCTTGAATTTTAAAAAACTTCTGAAATTTTCGTCAATCTTTTCGTTGGAGATATTATCTTCTGAAATTCCGTACATTTTTAGTTCATCCTGAGGCAAATAAATTCTGTCCCTTAAAAAATCTTCTTTTATATCCCGCAAGATATTGGTAAGCTGCATCGCTACACCTAAATTTACGGCATATTGTTCAGCGCGCGAATCTTTGTAACCCAGTACCTTAAGCATGATAAGGCCAACCACACTAGCCACTTTATAACAATAATTATATAATTCTTCCATATTCTCGTAACGATTTTTATTTAAGTCCATATGCATGCCTTCAATAAGTTCGTAAAAATATTGAGCAGGAATTTTGTATTTATCTACCGTATCCTTGAAAGCCATCCAAATGCTATTTTGTGGCTTTGCTCCATTGTAGATAGAATAAATATTTTCTTTAATTTTTTTTAATCTTTGCACCGTGTCCAGAGAATTATTATTATCAACAGATTCATCGCTCATCCTACATACCGCGTACAGCGAGAAGGCAGCGCTCTTTTTTTCTTTCGGTAAGAAACGTGAAGCAAAATAGAAGGTCTTGGCGAATGTTCTTGTGATTATCGCTGCGATCTTAAAGCCATTTTCTCGAGATACATATTCCGGATATGACATGGGCATATTTTACACCAGCAGAGTTTAAAATCCAAGCCAAAGTTTATTATGGCAAATACCACAGGTTCATATAGAATATTCGTTAGCATGTCCAGTTAAAGGAAATTAATATTTATAAAGAGAGGATTTCTTTCGATAAGGAATTAAGCAGGTTAAGATAGCGGGGTTGCATTTTAAGAGTTTTATTTATAAATTCAGCTTTTTTTATCAAGGCATCAATTTCTCTTGCGGCATAATCAAGCGTACCCGAACAATTTAAAATCCCACGCATCCTTAATAAATCAGATTTACCAATATTGCTTTTAGAGAGCAGCCTTTTTATTATTAACCTGGTTTTTGGACTAGAATTCTTGTAGGCATGCCAGATAAGAATTGTTTTTTTTGCTTCTTTTAAGTCTGTAAGATTTGACTTTCCGGTCTTTTTTTCGCTGCCGAACATCCCTAAGATATCGTCATTTATCTGGAAGGCTCTTCCTAAGTATATCCCATATTTAACTAGTTTATCTATTTCATCTTGCCTTGCGCCAGCTAGAGTCGCTCCGATAGCCAGTGGAGAGGCAAAGGTGTAATTTGCGGTCTTATAATCATATACACGGTAAATATCTTCTTTGGTAATTCTCTCTAATTTTTTTAACCCGTATAAAAGCTCGATAAATTCTCCGCTTCCGGTGTATATTGCGGCTTCTATTAATTTCTTTAGTGCCCTTTCTTTACGTTTTTCATCTTCGCGTATACCTAAAAAAGCATGCATAGCCAGGGCAAACATTACGTCTCCAATAACAATGGTTAAGTCCTCTCCGTTAAATTTAGCATTCTTGTTGCCGCTCAAGTACCTGTTCAGCATTGAGTGCATTGATGGCCTTCCGCGCCTTGTATCTGACTTATCGATTATATCATCATGCACCAGCATAAAATCATGTAAGAGTTCTATGGATACAGCGCTTCGGTAGAGTCCGGCTGCAGCCTTTTTTGCATATCCAAGATATCCGATTACAAAAAGAATAGGACGGATGCGTTTGCCTTGGCGGGATATGAATTCTTTGATATTGGCGTATAAAACAGGGGATATCTTGCTTAAAGAATAGGAGGTATCAAGCTCGCGGATGTAATTCTTTAGTTCTTTTTCAACCCGTTTTCTTATTTTCAAAGTCATCATTTTATGTTAACATATAACCACAGGTAATACAAATAATATATTATGGTAAAAAACATTATCCGTGCCTTAAGATTGCCGTTTCTTTTCGCAAGTGTCTTGCCTTTTGTATTCGGCTCATTAATCCAAAAGCACAATTTTAACCTGTCGGGATTTTTATGGGGGCTAATAGCTGTTATAGGCGCGCATTTAAGCGCAAACCTTATTAATGATTATGCTGACTCAAAAAGCGGGGTAGATTGGCAGGATAGG
>JAPLLU010000069.1 GCA_026387385.1 Candidatus Omnitrophota bacterium | reverse complement strand
GCCATGGGATTAGACAGGGTAATTAAGAACTATTTTGACCAGTACCGTAGTAAGAATATCCTTCCTCCTTTTTTAAACGGCAAGATTCCTGGGAAGTTAATTACCAATCTACCCCGGAAAGGCTGGTTGGATTTTATAGATTCAAAATACGAAGTTAGATTAGGAGGATATCTGGATGAATGCATAGAGTTAAACGATAAATGCTTTGCGGCCTTCGACCATAAAACTAGGGGGCGGGCTCCTGATTCTATCCATAAGGCTTACCAGCTTCAGATGGATGTTTACACTTTTTTATTGGAAGAAAATAAATTTCCTAACAGAAATACAGCATACATAGTTTACTATATACCTAAGAAGATAATCCCGGAGTTTGAATTTGAGTTTGAAGCGCTGGTAAAAGAAATTACAACTGACCCAAAACGAGCTAAGAGCGTTTTTCATGAGGCGATAGATGCTTTACGTAACCCCATTCCTCCAATAAATAAGGATTGCGAATTTTGCAAATGGACAGCCACTTTAGAGATAAGATAAGTGAGGACATAAGTTATAGAGAAAGCTATTATTCGGCTAATCGATATAACTTATGTGTCCGAACTTACCCCTCACTCAGAGGCGTTATAAAGTATAATTTAGTATCTGAGTGAGGGGTTAAATTCGCAGACGCTGCGCTACAACTTACGTCGTTTGACTCCATAAGTTGTCTGCTTATTTAAGATGAATATTCCGATAGCATACGAAGATGACTGGCTCTTAATCGTAGATAAACCTGCAGGATTGCTTACTATACCCACGCCTAAAAACGAACAATACACCTTGACGAGTATCCTGAATGGAGATTTAAAGAAAAGAGGTGTATCTTATCGATTACACCCCTGTCATCGCCTGGATAGAGAAACCTCCGGATTAATCATTTATGCCAAAGGTAAGTCAGTCCAAAAAAGAATGATGGAACTCTTTAAACAGAAAGAAGTAAAAAAGTCCTACCTTGCCATTGTGCAGGGTAATCTTAAGCCATCACGGGGACAGATAAGAACCGCGATAGAAGGTCGGGAAGCAATAACTAAATATGATGTTGTGGAAAACAGAAAAGATTTTTCAGTGGTAGAGGTTGTAGCTTTAACCGGCAGGACTAATCAGATCAGGATACATTTTAAAAGTATAGCCCATCCGTTAGTCGGGGAAGCAAAATTCGCCTTCAGGAAGGATTACAAGCTTAAGGCAAAAAGGGCCTGCCTCCATGCTAAATACTTAGAATTTACTCATCCCGTAACCGGGAAAGCCGTAAGCGTTAATTCTGAATTAGCAAAAGATTTAAAGGAGTTTTTAAAAGCGCATAACGATTAACATGAGAATATCCCGCAGAGAATGGTCTATATTCGTTTTAATTGCTATTTTATTCTTTGGGCTCTGGTATAAATTCGGCTATCCTCAGTTTAAATTTGTCGATTTGTCCATAGATAAGAAAGAAGCATTGCGCATAGCCCGGCATTATCTTTCTTCTCGGGGTTTTAATCTCGATGGGTATTCAAGGGCAATTGTTTTTGAAACCGATGAGTGGGCGGATAGGTATTTACAGAGAACATTAGGTTTGCAATTAGAAGATGAGTTTATGAAGGAGCATGATTACGAATTATTTTATTGGCGTATTAGGTTTTTTAAGGAGCTTAAAAAAGAAGAATATGCTGTCGAGATCAGTCCAAAGACAGGCGGACTTTTAAGTTTTACGCATCTCATTGAAGACACCGAGCCAAGGGATATAGTCGATAAAGAAACCGCGAGAGAGCGTGCAGAGCAGTTTTTAAATAGCACACAAGGAATAGACCTAAGGGATTATGACTTTCATGAAGAAAAGGCGAAACGTTATGACAACAGAATAGATTACAGTTTTTCCTGGGAAAAAAAAGGGGTGGGTATCCCTTGGCAGCAAGACCAGGGGCAGGCAAAATTACTTATAGGCGTAACTATCTCCGGTAACGAGATAAAAGGATTTTATAAAGGCGGATTGGATATCCCGGAGAAGTTTAGGCGCCACATCGAGAATCAGCTTGTCTTTGGTGAATATCTGTCTAGTTTTGGCTTTCTTTTATTTATTTTCTTATTGGCCTCTTCCGCATATATAATCGTCAAGAGAAAGCACAACATAGTCATTCGTATTTGTAAGAAGTGGTTTATGTATTTAGCCGTATTTATTATTATAATTAACGTGCTCTTTATTTTAAATAATATGCAGAGTTTAATAATTGTCTACCCGACAAGCGCTTACTTGGCTTCATTTGTCGGTATTTATTTTATAAAAGTAATTACCGGGCTTATTTTTGTAGCTCTTTCTTTTACTCTACCGGCTTTTGCCGGAGAGTCGCTTCGTAACGAGATATTCCCTAAAAATAAATATGGTTCTTTCCTGCATTACATTAAATCTACTTTTTATAGCAGGCAGGTAGCTAAATCTATTGTGTTTGGTTATCTGTTATTTTTTATAATGCTGGGATTACAGGCAGCCATATTTCATTTCGGACAGAGGTATTTGGGCGTCTGGAGAGAGTGGGTTACTTTGGCGCAGCTTTCTTCCACCTATTTTCCTTTTGTAAGCGCCTTTATTATCGCCTCTACTGCAAGTTTTAGCGAAGAGCTGGTATATAGGCTTTTCGGTATCAGCTGGTTAAAAAAGTGTTTTGGAAAAACAATATTAGCGGTATTATTCACCTCATTAATTTGGGGTTTAGGTCATGCTGCTTATGCAATATTTCCGGTATGGTTTAGGGGCATTGAGATTACCATTCTTGGCTTGTTATTTGGGTTTATATTTGTAAAATACGGCCTCATACCTTTACTGGTTGCGCACTATCTATTCGATGTATTCTGGGGCGTAGCCGCATATATATTAGGCCGTAGTACCGCTTATCTATTCGTAAGTTCTCTATTAGTATTAGTTATTCCCTTAGCGTTTGCTATGATTGCGTACTATACCAATAGAGAAGACAAGGAAAGAGAAACAGGAATAATGTTGGATGCTACGGAAAAATATAATCTTATGATCATAATAAATTTTGTATCTTTCGGGAAATCACAAGGACAGGATGCCGCGTCGATTAAAAAAGAACTCCTTTTGCATAATTGGGATATTACTCTTGTAGATTTGGCAATTTCTGAAGTATTTAAGGGGCCATATGTTTAAGTATATATTGTTAGGCGTAGTTCAGGGAATAACCGAGTTTTTACCGGTAAGCAGCTCGGCGCACCTGGCGATTATGCAAAAATTATTAGGAATTACCGGAGAGGAGTTGGTGTTGTCTATAGTCTTGCATCTGGGCACTCTTTTTTCATTAGTGATATTTTTCTTTAAGGATATACTGTCGGCGCTGAGCAATAAAAAATTATTGTCATTTATATTAATTACAGCTGTAATTACGGGTATTATAGGATTCTTAGGCAAGGATTTTTTTGAGAAGATATTTAGTTCAACTAGATTGATAGCCTTCGCATTAATATGCACAGGTATTATTCTTATCCTGACGAAAAATATTAAGGACGCTAAAAGAACGAAGCTGGACTTAAAGGACGCCATTATATTAGGCTTTATCCAAGGCATAGCGGTAATACCGGGTATTTCCCGCTCCGGTATTACGATCTCAGGCCTGTTATTTAGGAAAATAGAAAGAGAAGCCAGTTTTAGATTTTGTTTTCTTATGGCTATGCCGGTAATTTTGGGTGCAGCAGCACTGGAGGCAAAAGATATAGGTTATGCCCTGATGCTTGAGCCGAAACATTTTATCGTTGGTTTTGTATACAGTTTTTTAAGCGGGATCTTATCTTTAAGTTTCTTAAAAATAGTCTTACAGAAGGCAAAATTATATTATTTCGGGTATTATTGCATCTTAGCAGCTATATTTACCTTATTATTTATAAGATGAGCCCCGCCCTTCCTGATAGGGCTGGGGTATAGATAAGAAAGGAAGAGCGGGGTGAGCATACTTGTTTTGGGAACAGTTGCGCTTGATACGGTAAAGACTCCTTTCGGAGAGAGAAAACACATGTTAGGAGGTTCAGCTGTGCACTTCGCTATGTCCTGCCGGCTGTTCACCGATGTTAACCTCGTCGCCATAATCGGTGCGGATTTCCCTCAAAAATATATCCATTTCTTAAGTCAAAAGGGGATTATTTTGACTTCTCTTATCAGGTCGCAAGGTAAGACTTTTAAATGGAAAGGCGAATACAAAGGGGATTTGAATAGTGCGCTTACTTTAAGTACGGAGTTAGGCGTGCTTTCTACCTTCAGGCCCTCTGTTCTAAAAGAACAGAGGAATATACGATACGTATTTCTTGCTAACCTCGACCCCGATATCCAAAGGCATCTTTTGCGGCATATGCGTTTACCGCGCCTTGTGGCGTTAGATAGTATGAATTATTGGATACAACATAGGCGTAAGAGCCTATTGCGTTTATTAAAAAAAGTGAATATCTATGTAGCCAATGACCAGGAGGCCAGGTCTCTTTCGGGTGAGGTTAACCTCATAAAAGCAGCTAAGGCCTTGCGCATTTTAGGCCCTCAGATGGTTTTGATTAAAAAAGGCGAGCATGGGGTACTGTTTTATAGCGATAAATTCATCTTTTCTTTACCCGCCTATCCTACGGAAAAGGTAATTGATCCTACGGGGGCCGGGGATACTTTTGCCGGGGGTTTTATGGGTTATTTATGTAAGGCAAAAAATATGAACGAAACAAGCCTGAAAAAAGCGATAGTATTCGGAACAGTGGCCGCCTCCTTTAATGTGGAGGATTTCGGTTTAAATAGGACTAGCCGCCTCTCGATACAGGAGCTAAGCGAGCGCACGGCTAAATTCAGAAAGTGTGTCTCGATTTAACTTAAAGGAGGAGAGTCATGTTAGAGGAAAAAATCTTAAATGATTACAAAGAAGCGATGAAGAATAAAGATGCTCTAAAGAGTTCCACTTTGAGTTTGCTGCGCGCAGAAATACTTAATGTAGCTATAGCAAAAAAGAAAAAAACACTGGACGATAGCGAGGTAATTGCAGTAATCAAAAAACAGGTCAAGCAGCACCAGGATTCCATTGAACAATTTAAACTAGGAAACCGTTTGGATTTAGCGGATAAAGAAACAAGGGAATTAGAGATTCTAAAGTCATATCTACCTGCAGAGCTACCTATTGAAGAGATAAAGAAAATAATTGAAGAAGCTCAAACCATGACTGGCGCGAAAGACTTGAAAGATATGGGCAAGGTTATGAAAGAGGTAAACGCAAAGATTACAGGCAGGGCAGACGGTAAATTAATCAGTGATTTAGTAAAGGAAAGGCTAACTAAACCTCTTTAAGCCATCCTTTTTTCTTGACGCTGTTTGAAATTATGTTATTATATATCTCGTTATTAGTTAAGAGAGGTTGATAAAAAAAAGATAGCATTCTGTATAAGAAATTTTATTATTAAACCTGCCATTCTGCGATTATTTCATGCACGAGGCACATCTCATCGAAAATATACTACAATATCTTAATCAAGAAGAAAAGCAATCTTCCAAGAGAGTTAGGAAAATATATATATCGCTTTCTGAATTCGGAGGTGTAAACGAGGCGCATTTTAAAGAGCAATATAAAAAAGAATCCGCGGGCACAAAATGGGAAACTCTTGAGATAGAAATCAAAAAAATTCCCTACGGGAAGGAATTAGAAATTACGCAATTAGATTTTGAGTAGCTCCTTATTATAAGGCAAATTGGAGGCGAGACGTGAAATACGCAGTGATAAAAAAGGAAGACCTGAATAAGTGGGTTGAGCATTTAAAAAAAACAGCTAGGCTCTATGCACCCAAGAAAAAGGAAAACCAATTTATCTTCAGGCCAATTAAGGATGTAAATGAAATTACTCTAAAGTATATTCCCACCATTCTTCCTCCCAAAAAGTATTATTATCCTCAGAAAGAAAAACTGTTTAGATTTAAAATCAAACCTTTTAAGACCGCAAAGGCCATAAAAGCATTTGAGGAATATATCCTTTTTGCCGTGCATACCTGCGATATTGCTGGCATCCAATGTATGGATGTAATTTTTAGAGAGGGGCCAGAAGACCCCAATTACCTGAACCGAAAAGATAAGATGACCATTATCGGCATAGAGTGCCTGGAGTATTGTGATAAATATGCAAATTGTACTTCTATGGGGAATCATGTACCTCGAGGCGGCTATGATTTAATGATGGTAGATCTCGGAGAAAAATTCATCTTGCATATTAATTCTGAAAAAGGAGAAAGGCTCGTTCATGGTCTGGCCTATATCAAAGAGGCGGATGAAAAAGATATGCTGAATCTTGAGCGCGTAAGAGAAGCCAAGAAGAAAGTATTCAAAGAGGAATTTAACGCTTCGTTAATTAAGGTTTACGAGACATTCGATAAGCATTTTGCTTCTAAGGTTTGGCAGGATGTAGGGAGGCGTTGTGTAGCCTGCGGTAATTGTACGAACGTATGTCCGACCTGCTACTGTTTTGACGTAATGGATGAAATGGAATTATCTCTTAATCAGGGAATGAGATACCGCATCTGGAATTCCTGCCAGATGGATGATTTCGCCAAGGTAGCCGGCGGTGAGGATTTTCGAAAAGGCCGCGACGGCCGACAGAGACACAGGTATTATAGAAAATTTAAATATCCTGTGGATAAATTTAACCGCTATTTTTGTACAGGTTGCGGCAGGTGTACTCGTACTTGTATGGCCCAAATCAGTCTTGTAGAGACAGTCAATTCTCTGCTTGCCGAAGAAGGAGAATTAAGATGATTGATCGAGAGATACTCTTAGCAAAAATAAAGACTACTCCTTATAAGCCGATGAAAGGTAAAATAATTGAAGCAAGGATGCTTACGGAGAAAGAAAAATTTTTTCGTATTGAATTAGAAGGAAAAATTAATTTGAGTCATGAACCAGGACAGTTTGTGATGGTTTCGATATTTGGTTTTACAGAAGCCCCCATATCTATTTGTTCTTCACCCACAGATAAAGGCTTTTTTGATCTTACAGTAAGGAATGTAGGAGTTTTTACAGATAAATTACATAAGCTAGGTAGAGGTGATATCGTAGGCATACGCGGACCATTTGGTATAGGTTTTCCCATCGATAACATGTTTGGATACGATATACTTATCGTTGCCGGAGGCCTAGGGATTGTTCCGCTTCGCTCCTTAATTAGATACATCATGCATCATAAAAATGACTTTGGACATGTGCAGATACTCATTGGTTGTAAGACTCCCCAGGAACTTCTCTTCAAAGAAGAAACGAAAGAATGGATGAGGAGGTCTGAGATTAGAATGAACTGTACCGTAGATAGAGCAGACCCTGATTGGCACGGTAATATAGGGTTGATCACCACATTAATTCCCGGTGTAGATATTATTCCGGCAAGGACGTATGCGGTTGTGGTCGGGCCCCCTATAATGTATAGATTTGTTATTGTCGAGCTTCTTAAGAAGAATATCCCCGACCATCAGATTATTGTTTCGCTAGAAAGAAGGATGAGGTGCGGGTTAGGAAAATGCGGCCATTGTCAAGTTGAAGGCGTTTACGTCTGTCAGTCTGGACCAGTATTTAACTACAGCCAGTTAAGGAGCTTTAAAGGAGAATGTCATGAAAAAGCAGTCTAAACCAAAGGTAGCTTTTTTTGATTTTACGGATTGCGAAGGATGTCAGCTGCAGTTTGCCAATATGGGGGTAACCCTCCTAGAAATAACTAAACTAGTAGATATCGTAAATTTTCGGGAGGTTATGTCTGAACAGGGAGAAGACTATGAAATAGCTTTTATCGAAGGGAGCATTACTTCAGATAATGATGTAATGCGGATAAAGAAAATTAGAGAAAAGGCCAAGGTGATCGTTTCACTCGGCGCTTGCGCAACTATTGGTGGAGTAAACGGGATTAAAAATCGCACGCCTTTAGAGATAGCTAAACAAAGAGTCTATGGCGAAAAAAAAGAGACAGTAAATACGATTATCGCCATGCCAGTACATAAAGTGGTAAAAGTTGATTATTTTATTCATGGCTGCCCAATATATATCCCGGAAGTTATAAATGTGATTGAATGTATTTTAATGGGTAAGCCATACGTCGTACCTAATTATGCGGTTTGCACAGAATGCAAGATGAACGAGAATGTCTGCCGCTATGAAAAAGACGAGGAATGCCTGGGGACAGTTACCCGAGCCGGTTGTAATTCCTGGTGCATTAATAACGGTAATAGATGTTATGGCTGTAGGGGCCTAGTGGATAATCCTGCGGTTGACGGACAAAAAGATATTTTATTAAAATATGGACTTAAATTGGAAGATATATTGAAGCATTTTACTCTATATAATGATTCGGTGGGAGAGAAATATGACAAAGAGCTCAAATAAGATAAATTCTAAAAATGTCAAAGTAGATGTGCATTATTTAACCAGGGTAGAAGGGCACGGCAACATTGTCGTGGATGTAAAAGAAGGAAAACTTACTAAATGCGAATTCCAGGTTATAGAATCTCCGCGCTTCTTTGAGTCGATGCTGGTGGGTAGGTCGATTTGGGAGGCTCAGCATTTAACGAGTCGCATCTGTGGCATATGTGCTTGTGGCCATAGCTTAGCCAGTATCAAGGCAGGTGAAGACGCCTTAGGCATTAAACCAGCAGATGAAACAATTATGTTAAGGAAGTTACTTCTCTACGCAGAGCAGATGGATAGTCACATTCTGCATATCTATATTCTCGTAGCCCCGGACCTCTTGGGAGTAAAAAGTATAATGCCGTTGATTAAAACGCACAAGTCCGTTATCGAGATGGCGCTACGCATGAAAAGAATGAGCGATTTTGCCGGAGAGGTTCTTGCCGGCCGGCATATCCATCCCATAAGTTACGTAATAGGCGGGCTCACACAGTTACCTGCACAAGAGGGTCTGGAAAAATTATATAAGCAGATGCTTGCGGCGCGCCAGGACGGTGAAGAGACAGTCAAGATATTAAAGAAGCTTAAATTTCCAGAATTCCACAGGCCAACCCAATATATGTCTCTCACCGCTGATGATGAATATGCGATGTACGAAGGAGATTTGGTGGTAAATGGGAAACAGAGGACAAAGGTTAGTGATTATAAAAAGCTTTTTACGGAAACCGTAGTTGATTATTCGCGTGCCAAAATAGCCACTATGAACGGTAAGTCTTATGCAGTAGGTGCGCTTTCTAGGTTCAATAATAATTATGATAAACTTAATAAGAAAGCAAAAGCAATGGCGCTAGATTTAGGCTTGGTGGCACCCTGTTATAATCCCTACCTTAATACAGTGGCCCAACTTGTAGAATGGGTGCATTGTCTTGAAGAGTCAATAAAAATAATGGAAAAGATTTTAAAGGAAGGCTTGAATGAGAATAAAATTGTGGTTTCTTCTTGGCCGAAAAGAAGCGAAATAGAGAAGGTTAAGCATAAACCTAACACAGGCGTAGGTTGTGTGGAGGTACCCCGAGGCTCTTTATTTCATGAATATTCTATTGATGAGACAGGAAATATAACAAAAGCAAATTGCGTGATACCCACAAATCAAAATATGGGAAATTTAGAAGAGGATATGCGCAAGATTGTTCCGGAATTGCTTGGCCAAAAGACACAGGAAGAGATTACCTTAGATCTAGAGATGTTGGCTAGAGCGTACGATCCTTGTATATCCTGCGCCACACATATATTGGATGTAAAGTTTGTCAATGATAAGCGCAGCCGAACCGTTGACACTCAAACGAAGTCGAAGTGCCTAAAAAAATTGCAATAATTGGCATAGGTAGTACTTTAAGGAGAGATGACGGGATAGGAATAATGGTTCTGGAATCTCTCCTTAAGTTTTATAAAAGGAAAGATATAGATTATTTTAATTTTGGCAACGCAAGTTTTGATTTGTTGCACAAGATAAAAACTTATGATGCAATTCTTCTCATCGACGGTATAAATGCGGGCTTAGGCGTCGGAGAACTTAAGATAAGCGAGCTAAAAGATATAGAGTATAAACTAGATAATTCTGTTACTTCTACACATGAGCTAAACCTAAAAAGCATCTTTGAGCTCGCCAAGAAATTAGGTATTAAGACTAGGATATACTTAGCAGGGATACAGGTTGGAGAGATATCTTTTAAAGAGGGCTTAAGCGAGGCGCTAAGGTACAGAAAAGAGGATATTGTAAAAGAGATCGCTACATTTATTGATAAAATTTTTTAATAATATAACATTATGTTTTCTTCATTAAAGGTAAAAAACTTCAGAATTTACTGGTTTGGCATGCTTGTTTCTCTAATAGGCAGCTGGATTCAGATAGTAGCTGAGAGCTGGCTCGTATTTCAGTTGACTAATTCTGCTTTTTTATTGGGGGTAGTGGGTTTCTTAAGCTCAATTCCCGTCTTTCTTTTATCTTTATTCGGAGGAGTAGTTGCAGATAGCATGGACAAGAAGAGGATTCTTTTGTTTACCCAGAGCGCCTTTATGCTTTTGGCTTTTATTTTGGCCATATTAACACAGATGAAATTAATCACGCCCGGACAGATTATGCTGCTTGCCTTATTGAATGGCGTAGTGATGGCCTTTGACGCACCGAGCCGTCAGGCAGTGGTGGTAGCATTAGTGGGAAAAGAGCATCTGTCTAATGCTATTGCCCTGAGTTCAGCTGCTTTTAATTCTGCGCGTCTGGTCGGCCCTGCCTTGGCCGGTATCTTTATAGCAAGCATAGGAATGAGCGGTTGTTTCTATCTGAACGGAGTAAGTTTTCTGGCAGTAATAGGCGCACTTTTTTTGATAAAAATCAATAATTCGCCAAAGGTAATGAACAAGAACTTATTTCTAAAAGAACTCTCCGTTGGCCTAATCTTTATCCGGGGAAATCGGGTCATACTTATATTACTTGCTATGGTAGGAATAACCAGCTTATTCGGTATTTCTTATGTCATACTGATGCCCATTTTTGCTAATGATATATTAAAAGTAGGGGCCAAAGGCTTAGGTGTACTTATGTCCTCCGCAGGATTCGGTGCGCTTATTGCCGGATTAACCTTAGCCCGCTTAGGTGATTTTAAGCATAAAGGCAGGTTTCTTATTTTATCTTCTTTGGTATTTTCTATATCATTGGTTTTATTTTCTGTATCCAAGTCTTACCCGTTCTCTATTATTAATTTGGTATTAATCGGCTGGGCATCTGTTATGGCTATCAATCTGATTAATACCCTGTTGCAACAATTGGCTCCGGATGAATTCAGGGGAAGGTTGATGAGCGCATTTATGTTTACCTTTGCCGGGCTCATGCCTTTTGGTAATTTGCTCGCAGGAAGCCTGACCCATGTATTAGGCGTTTCTTTGACTGTGATGGCCGGAGGCATCATCTGTGCCGTATTTTTTATAGTTATAAACATCATATATGCTGACATAAGGAATATCTAGAACAAAGATGAGCGCAAAGAAAGTTAAGCTTATAAGGTTATCCAAGTTATTAAAGGTAAAGTTTATTGAACTAGACCTAAAGGGTAACAATAAGATAGAAATTATTAGCGAATTAGTAGAGCTTATAGCTAGCTCCCGCAGATTAAAGAATAAAAAGGCTTTTTTTAAAGCTGTGGCTGAGCGTGAAAGCATGGGCTCAACAGCTATCGGTAATGGCGTGGCCATTCCGCATGCAAAAACCAAGGGGCTGAATAATTTCATTCTGGCTTTTGCAAAGAAAAATGGGGGAATAGACTTTGAGGCCTTAGACGGAGAGAAGACATTTCTGTTTTTTGTTCTTGCCTCTCCGGAAAACGATGTAGGTAACCACTTGAAAATATTAGCGGAGATATCGCGGCTGGTAAAAGACAAATTTATTATTGAGGGCCTGAAAAAAGCGAAAGATAAAAAAGAAATCCTCAGGATATTTGGAACCTTTGAAAAAAATATATCCTATTGATTTTAGTACAATATTATATTAAAATAGACAACTAAGGGGCGAACAAACTCGCCCTTTATACAGAAAGGGAGGCTGTATGAAGAAATACGCAGTTATTATTTTTATAATATTTTTAGGTATTCATATGTTTGGTTGCAGCAAAAAAGAGACGATTCCGGAAATATCACAGGAATCATTATCAATGGAGGAGCTGAGCAAACAAGCTACGCAGCCGGTTCAACCAGTAGAGGCTCAGGCAATTCAAAGTGTGCCCGTTACGGAACCTAATTTGGGATCTCTTCCCCCACCCGGGCCTTATAAGCCTACTGCACAGGAAATCCAGACTGCTTTGAAGAACGCCGGTTCTTATGCTGGCGCTATTGATGGAAAGGTGGGCCCTTTGACCAAAAAGGCAATTGAGGAATTCCAGAAGGCAAACAACCTACAAACAGACGGTAAGGTGGGGCCTAAGACCTGGGCAGCATTAAGTCCTTATCTTAATCCGCAACCCGCACCTGTTACTCCTGAGAAGAAACAGTAAAAAACACAGCTGTATTAAGCTCCTACCTTTATAACGTGAAATAAAATCCCAATGCCCCTGATTGAACTCGGGGCGTTGGGATTTTAATTTATCACGGACAACATTTTGTTGGGATTTTTTATTTTAAGATGATATAATAAGTGAGGCCACGACTTATGGAACGATAGTGAACATAAGCCGTTGGCCGAACTTACCCCACACCCAGCCAGCAAAAAAGATGGCTATGGGTTTCTGGGTGTGGGGCCATCCCTGTTCGCTTACACTCACAGTGATTTCGCTAAATCAGAGCATTAAGTGCTCAATTCGCCCCGCTTCTTGCATTCTGCAAGAATGCGGCGGGGCTCATTTAATGATTCAATTTCCTAAAGATTTTTTATGGGGCGCAGCTACTTCCGCACATCAGGTCGAGGGCAACAACGTCAATAATGACTGGTGGGAGTGGGAGAAGAGAGTCGGATTAAAAGAGACCTCAGGCCTTGCCTGCCGTCATTACGAGCTTTACAAGTACGATTTTGATTTAGCGAAATCACTCAACCATAATGCCCACCGTTTATCTATAGAATGGAGCCGCGTTGAGCCCAAAGAGAATTCGTTTTCACAGCAGGAAATAGAACATTATATAGATGTTATTCTGGCTTTAAAAGCCCGCGGCCTAGAGCCCGTCGTTACTTTGCACCATTTTACTAACCCCCTTTGGTTTATAAAAACAGGCGGCTGGCAAAACAAAAACGCGTATGATTATTTCTTGCGTTATGTATCGAAAATTGTTGAGGCGTTAGCTGATAAGGTTAATTATTGGGTAACAATAAATGAACCTATGGTATACGTGTATTATGGTTTCATATTAGGGCTATGGCCGCCGCAGGAAAAATCATTTTTAAAAGGGATGAGGGTAAAGGAAAATTTAGCCATTGCGCATACAAAGGCGTACAGGCTCATACACAGTATTTATAAAAAAAGAAATTTGCCTCCTGCGCATGTTAGCATTGCGCAGAATGTCCAGGCATTCACTCCGTGTAACTCTGCTCTAAAGAACAGATTTGCAGCTTATTTAAGAAACAGGATCTTTAATTTTGAATTCATTGTCCGTTTAATTCGCAGCAAATCACTTGATTTTATCGGCATCAACTATTATACCAGGGGTTTAGTCGACGTGGATGGCTGGGCTTTTAGGCACATGGCCCATGATACATGCAAAAAAAACCACCTGCCTCTTAAGAAAAATTCTTTAGGTTGGGATATTTATCCGCAAGGCATTTATAATCTGTTGATAAGATTTAAAAAATACAACCTGCCTATATTTATTCTAGAGAATGGCATTTGCATTGAAGACGATAATATAAGGTGGAATTTTATATATGAGCATTTAAATAATGTTCATCGTGCAATGCAGGAGGGATCAAAGGTCTTAGGTTATATTTATTGGTCATTGATAGATAATTATGAGTGGGATAAAGGCTACGGTCACAGGTTCGGGCTTATTGAAGTAGATTATAGCAATTTTGGGCGTATTGTTAGAGAAAGCGCAAAAAAACTTTCCTCTGTTTGTAAGACAGGAATACTTGAATAACTATTTTTAACGCAAATAAAAACGGAAATGATTGATAAGAATTTGATATTAAAGGAAATACCTTTATTTGCAGATTTAACCGTAAAACAGCGCGATATTCTAAAGGAAAATAGCAGTTTTGTTGAATATAAGAAAGGTGAGATTATATATAGAGAGCATTCCCCTGCAAGCGCATTTTACTGTGTAGTTTTAGGCAGGGTCGTCATCTTCACTCAAGGTAGTGGCGGGCAAGAGACAATATTAGAGTACCTGCATCGGGGTAAATATTTTGGAATTATTTCTCTCCTTACGCAAGACACCCATTCCGTAACCGCCAAAGCCATAAACGATTGTCTTCTGTTAGCTATTAAGAAAGAAGATTTTGATTTTATTTTAAAAAAAATCCCCCAATTAGCCATTGATCTAAGCCAGACTTTATCTCGCCGGTTAAAAAATAAAGATATTCATCAGAAGACCATCTTTGAAACCTCCATTGTTTCCGTGTTCAGTTCTTATAAACAGACAGGAAAGACTATCTATGCCCTTAACTTGGCTATAAGCCTAGCAAGAGAGACGCATAAGTCAGTAGCTATATTAGATATATGCCTTGAAGATGCGACTCATAGTTTGCCCAGGAAGTTAGATTATAGAAACGGCTATAAGGTTTTTGATTTGTCTTTTTACTCTAAGGATACCTTACCGCACATAAAAGATTTTATTTTAAAAAATAAGTATGGAATAGATTTAATCTGCTTTACTTATAAACATCAGGATGAGTCTTGTGCTAAAAATTTTATGAGTATCTTAAGCATGCTGGTTAATGATTATAATTATTTAATTTTAGACCTTCCATGCGTCCTGTACCAGGCTATTTTTGATATCCTGAATCAATCAGATTCAATACACATATTAACGAGCCCTGAGTCTCTGGATTTGAAGAAGACGCATAATCTGGTAGAGAGGTTGAAAACAGATTTTCATTTCCAGGAAGCAAAGATAAAGGTTATTATTAATGAATATAAGCTGTCAAAAATTAATCACCAGCGACAATTAGAGTTGTTAAATCACCCTATCTTTGCTACTTTGCCCAAGATGGAGTTTTGTGCGTCTGACAAACCGTTATTGGATGAGCCCGATGCAGAATATTCCAAGGTAATAAAGAGGATTGCGCGCCAGGTGGGTGATTGTCTTGTAGGTTTGGCTTTAGGAGTAGGCGTGGCATACGGTTTTTGCCATATCGGGGTACTAAAAGTAATCGAAGAAGAGAAAATCCCTATCGATGCTATCTCGGGAACCAGCATAGGCGCGATTATTGCCAGCCTCTGGGCAATCGGCAAATCTAGCGAAGAGATACTTGAGATAACCAAAGAATTCAAGGAGCCAAAGCACATCTGGAGCATAATAGATTTAACCTTTCCTAGCCTAGGATTCATCAAAGGTAATAAACTATATAATTTCTTAAAGAAACATTTAGGCAATAAGACATTCCAAGATGTGAGGCTTCCTCTTAAGATTGTCGCCAGCGACATCAGAAGAAAAGAATCAAGGGTCCTGGATAACGGTTTACTCGTGGACGCTATTATGACAACTTGTTCTATGCCCGGGGTATTCAGGCCATTCAGAGCTAAAGAGGACATACTTCTTGATGGAGGGATAATCAATCCCCTGCCCACAGAAGTTTTATTTAAGATGGGAGTCAAAAAGATTATAGCAGTCAATGTTACGCCTTCCAGGGAAGATATACTTAAGGAATACGCGAGGATAAAAGAAGGCATAGTTTCAACCGCCGAGGCAGTACGCAAGCGAAACTGGTTTAGTTTTAGGCAATACCTTAGAGAAAGGTTTAAGACAAACATAATCGGCCTTATATTTAGCAGTATTGAGGTAATGCAGTCGGAGATGGCCCAGAAAGAAGCGCAATTAGCAGATATCGTATTGCATCCTGATACACAAGGGCTGTTTTGGCTGGAATTACACCGCTCAGTAGATTTTGCAAAAAGAGGAGAAGAAGAGATGCGCAAGAACCTAGATAAGATCTGGCAGGTTATAAATGAATAGGGGGGATGCTATGGGACACAAGACACAAGACACCTGCCTGTCCGGCAGGCAGGCAAGACACAAGACTACAAATAATAAAGCGAATTTGTTTCTTCTGTTTTTGCCTTTTTACTTTTCACTTTTTACTTTATTCGGTTGTGCTTCACTCAAGGAAGCGGCAAGGGGATTTGCCGGTATTTCTACCAAGGTCTTAGAGGATAACAGGCCTTCTGCAATAGTGAAGACGTTGAATTATGATTACTTCACCTGCTATGCCAAAACCCTGGATACTTTAAAAAAGATAGGAGCGTACACCTATTCAAAGGATATTAAGAAACATATCATTGCTATATATGTATCAGAGGAAGATACTACTCCAGTAGGTATATTTTTTAAAGAGATAGATGCTAATAATACCCAGGTTGAGATCGCTTCGCCCAGCACTTATGCCAAGGAACTGATTTCATCTAAGTTATTTTCTGAGCTGGAGTTGTCTAAGAGTCTGGAAGAAGCTGAAACTAAATATGTGAAATGAACTTTTGACTGCGTAGCACGCAATGAATCTGCCGGTTTTCTCGCTCAAGTCGGTTTTTTAACGCCAAAGGTCTTTCGCATTCTCGGGCGTGCTCGCGGAACTCGCCCGTCGGCTTCCGCCAGGACGGGCTCAAACATCCTCGCCGTCCAAATGTTTCCACGTTTGGATTCCCTCGACTGCTCAAGCTGCTTTGGCTAAAACCTCCATTCGCTCGAAAACCGCCAGATTCATTTCTTATGTTAGTATAGAAGAATATCAATTTTAGCGGGTGGCTTGGGTGTTTTCGAAGCTGCGTGATGAGGCTGAAAAAATTCCCAAGACAGCCTGCCTGCCGTCAGGCAGGGACCCGCTAAGTCGTTGATATCATATAATGTTAGACCATCTTAAATTTCACTTAAAAGGCAAGGTTGTAATCCTTGGTATTGGTAATGTTGTGCGCGGGGATGACGGGGTAGGTTCAGTTTTAGCCAGCCGTATTAAAGAGAAAGTGCCTTTTAAGGTTTTTTATGCTGAGACAAGCCCGGAAAATTATTTAGAAAAAATCATTAAAGAAGAACCCGATAACATTATAATCATTGATGCAGTAGATTTTGGCGTTAATCCGGGAGAATTTCAAGTCTTGGAATCTCAGGATGTGAAGATAGCTAATCTGTTTAGTACGCACAATGCTTCTATTTCACTCTCGATAAATTACTTGCAAAGCAACTTAAAGGCAGATATAATTGTTTTAATTATTCAGCCTAAATCAATTAATCTAGGGGATGAACTAAGCTCAGAGGTATCTGAGGCAATTAATAAAATAGAGAGTTTGTTTTCCCGCCTTACAAGAAGCGTTAAACATTAGTCAGTTCGGCGGGATTTCGCTGAATAAAAGCTTAAGGTGTCATCCTTGCTCGCTGCGCTCGCAAGGATTTCGCTGAATAAAAGCTTAAGGTGCTCAATATGGCCAAAGTTAGGGATAGCTGGGGTTCGCGCTTAGGCATTATTATGGCAGTGGCAGGTTCTGCCGTTGGCCTGGGTAATTTCTTGAGGTTTCCGGCTAAGGCTGCCTCTAACGGAGGCGGGGCATTCATGATTCCTTATTTTGTGTCCCTGTTTTTATTAGGCATACCCCTTATGTGGATTGAATGGACGTTAGGCCGTTACGGAGGAGGTTTTGAACACGGCACTGCTCCGGGTATATTCAATAGCGTTTGGCAGAAAAACCGTTTTATTAAATATTTCGGTATTATCGGCATATTTGGACCCCTGGTTATCTTTATATATTACACCTATATAGAATCCTGGACTCTGGCCTACAGTTTTTTTGCATTAATTGGTAAATATAGTAAGTTGGCTGATCAGGCAACAATGCAAAGTTTCTTACGGGGTTTTCAGGGCCTGGAAAAGAATCAGTTCTTTAATGGGCTAGGTCCGGCATATCTATTTTTCTTGATCACTTTTATTTTGAATCTATGGGTGATATATTACGGCATAAAAGAGGGTATAGAAAAATTGTGTAAATTTGCTATGCCGCTTTTATTT
>JAPLLU010000125.1 GCA_026387385.1 Candidatus Omnitrophota bacterium | reverse complement strand
AAATTATCCCGATCAGGTACGGTTGCCGGATGTTTTGTAGTCAAAGGCAAGATTACACGTAATGTTTTAGTTGATTTGACAAGGAATGGAGACGTTGTATTCGAAGGAAAACTTTCTTCCTTAAAACGTTTTAAAGACGATGTCAGGGAAGTCCTGGAAGGATTTGAATGCGGGATTACGCTTAGCGGTTTCGAAGATCTAAAAGAAGGCGACATAATCGAGGCATACGATATAGAGAAGATAGCAAGGAAACTATAATAAACTAAGCTATCACATAACGTAAAGTTTAAAGCGTAAAGCGCAAAGCTAAAACGCAAAACTTAAAACTCCTGCCTGCCGGCAGGCAGGAAAAAGTTTTTAGTTTTAAACTTTGATTTTACGCTTTTAGCTTTTAACTTTAAACTTTAGAATTATGAAAAAACGAATATTAAGCGGGATGAGGCCTACGGGAAAACTTCACTTAGGCCATCTTGTAGGAGCGTTGAATAACTGGGTAAGATTGCAGGAAGAATACGAATGTCTCTTCATGGTAGCAGACTGGCATGCGTTGATGTCGGAATACGAAAATCCTAAGGGCTTGAAAGATAGCATTATTGATAATGTTATTGATTGGATTGCCTGCGGTATATCCTGCGAGAAATCGACCATTTTTATCCAGTCGCAGGTTAAGGAACATATGGAATTATGCATGGCTTTTTCGATAATCACTCCTTTGGGTTGGCTTGAGCGTTGCCCGACCTATAAAGAGCAATTACGCGAAATTTCAAACCGCGATTTAAGCACTTACGGTTTCTTGGGATACCCGGTTTTACAGGCCGCGGATATTTTACTTTATAAAGCAGAAGCTGTTCCGGTCGGAGAAGATCAGCTTCCGCATCTTGAATTAACCAGAGAGATTGCGCGCAGGTTCAATAGTCTTTATAAAAAAGAGATTTTCCCGGAGCCAAAGGCCCTTTTGACTAAGTCAGCCCGGCTTTTGGGGCTAGACGGCCGCAAGATGAGTAAAAGTTATAATAATTATATTGCGATCTCTGAGGAGCCGAAAGAAATCCGGCGCAAGGTAGCGGGGATGTTTACTGACCCCTTGAGGATCAGATTATCCGACCCTGGCCATCCTGAAAAATGCAATGTGCACAGCTATTATGCGGTTTTTGCTCCTGAGCGGGAAAAAGAAATCGACTCACTCTGCCGTGAAAGTAAAATCGGCTGCACTGATTGCAAAAAAGAATTGGCAGAAATTCTGATTAAGTTCTTGGAGCCAATCCAGAAAAAGAGGGATAAGCTGGTAAAGAATAAAAAGCTCATATCGGATATATTAGATGGGGGCAGAAAAAAGGCTCTTTTAATAGCAGACAAGACAATCAAAGAAACAAAAGAAGCAATGGGGATATAATTTATGAGCTACAAAATAAAATTGGAGATATTTGAGGGTCCGTTGGATTTGCTTTTATATTTGGTAAAAAAAGACCATTTGAATATATATGACATTCCTATTGCAAAAGTAACAGAACAGTACGTTCGGTATATGGATATGATGCGGCTTTTGAATTTAGATATCGCAGGTGAATTCCTGGTAATGGCGGCGACCCTCATGCAGATAAAATCAAAGATGTTATTGCCAATAGATGAGTCGCAAGGGCCCCAGGAAGAACAGCAAGACCCTCGGGCTGAGTTGGTGAAGCGCCTGTTAGAGTATGAAAAATTTAAAGAGATAGCACAAGACCTAAGACAGAAAGAATTAGAGCAGCGGGAAATTTTTAAACGGCCAAAGATGCAAAATAAAGAAGATATCTCTGAATCTTCGGAAGTATATTTTGAGGCAAGCCTGTTCGATTTAATAAGCGCTTTTTCTCAGGCGCTGGAAGATGTCCCTAAAGAGTTATTTTACGAGGTAGTCAAGGATGAGTTTAGCGTTGAAGGCAAGATACATGAAATTTTACATCTCATGTTGATTCAGCAGAGTGTTTCTATCTCTGGGCTATTTTCCCAGGCCAAGAATAAGATGGAGATCGTCGTAATTTTCCTGGCCATATTAGAGCTCATCAGGTTAAAAGAGATTGTGGCTAGACAAAAAAGTGTATTCGGCGAGATAGAGATTAGCAGGAACCAAAATAACATCATACCCTATGGCAGAAGAGATAATTCAGAGGCTACTTAAAGGCAATCAGTTAGCAGGCGCCGAGCAGGAAACCGATGAAGACATTGTTTTAAATCTGTCTTTAAGGCCGCGTAAGATATCGGAATTTGTGGGCCAAAAAGATATTATTGATAATTTAAAGATCTGTCTGACTGCCGCCAAACAGAGAAAAGAACCCCTAGAACATATTTTACTTTCAGGGCCGCCTGGATTAGGTAAGACTTCTTTAGCGCATGTCATTGCCCATGAAATGAACGCAAAGATAACGATTACTTCAGGGCCAGCCATCGCAAGGGCAGGAGACTTAATCGGCATATTAAGCAATTTAGAAAGAGGCGACGTGCTTTTTATCGACGAGTTACACAGGCTTTCCAAAGTTATAGAGGAATTCCTCTATCCGGCAATGGAGAGTTTCCGCATTGACTTTATTATTGGCGAAGGGCCTTATGCCAAGACAATAAAGATTAATCTCAAACCTTTTACCCTGATAGGCGCTACTACGCGCACGGGTTTATTGGCAGCGCCTTTAAGAAGCAGGTTCGGCATATTTTATCATTTAGATTTTTATCCTGTGGAGGACTTATCGAAGATTATTAAGCACTCTGCCAAGCTATTAAGTATGGATATAGAAGATAAAGCAACAGAAGAGGTCGGCCGGCGCGCAAGAGGTACGCCACGAATAGCTAACCGCCTTTTGCGCAGGATACGGGATTACGCCCAGGTTTTTAAAATAAATAAAATAGGTCCGGATGTTGCCGCAAAGACCCTTGATGATCTTGGTGTCGATAAAGCCGGATTCGATGAGATAGACCGTAAAGTATTGAAGCTGATACTTGAGTCTTATAGCGGCGGGCCGGTGGGAATAGAATCTTTAGCCGCAAGCCTAAACGAAGAAGTAGACACCATAGTAGACACCATAGAGCCTTATCTACTTAAAGCCGGATATTTAAAGCGCACCGCACGCGGCAGGCTTGCTACAAAGCTAGCCTTCGAACACTTCGGTATCAAATATAATAAAGAAAAACAAGAGGAGTTGTTTTAGCATAGAAAAATAATTTTTTGGCGGGTTCTGTCTTGGGTATTTTCTCGCTCGCATCACGCTTGCTCGAAAACACCCAAGCCACCCGCTAAAATAACGATATTTTTCTATGTATTATTGGGAGGGTTAAAGCGATATGCATAAAAATATACAGATTAAGAAAATTTTATGGCCAGGTTTTATAGCTTTATTATCCGTATTTATTTTTGGAGCTAATTGCTACTGTGATATAAATCCGGGTAACCGTTTTATCCATATTTCAAAAGCCTTTTCTATAATACCCCCTGAGGGATTCAATCAGGTGATGCCCCGTGAAGACGGCGCGCAATTTATAAATCCGGTTGATAAATCATTTTTTGATATAAGTTTTTCGTTTGCCGCAGAGAAGTTCTCCGACTCCGAGCTTATAGGCCGATTTAGAGAAGAGGCTTTCAGGCAGGAATTTATTAGAGGGCTTGAACAGAATACAAGTTCTATGAACGCAAAAGTCATAAGCACAAGAGAAATATCTGTCAGCGGTATCCCTGCGTGGGAGTTTGTTGCAGAAGGGGTCACAGTAAGAGGCGCCTTTGAAAACAGGTTTATTATTTTCTACAAGAACAACAAATCCTTTCTTGTTCTTGCGGGAGCGAATAAGAATACTCAGGACACCAAAAGGCTTGCGCTCATTGAAGAATCACTATCAACGATTGAGATAAAATGAAGGAGCTCTTGCTTCATGCCTGCTGTGCGCCCTGTTTGATATATCCTTTAGAGAGATTAAAAGAAAAAGGTTTTGAGGTCACCGGTCTTTTTTACAATCCCAACATCCATCCCTTTAGCGAATATAAAAACAGAATGCAGGCGGTTAAAAACTTTAGTGCAACAGTTAATATACTGATTGAGTATCCGGAATATAACCCAAAAGAATTTTTTCGGGCTGTGAATTTAAGAGAGGCTTACCAGGTGCGGTGTTCTATTTGTTGGTCAGAAAGGCTAGCTAAAACGGCCAAGGCAGCTAAAGAAAAAGGTTTTGATTGTTTTTCTACCACTTTACTAGTGAGCCCCTATCAGAATCAGGAAGTGCTTAAGAAAATAGGAAAAGATATCTCGATAGAAACAGGAATAGATTTTTATTATGAAGATTTTCGCCCTGGCTTTAAGGAGTCGCACGATAAGGCGCACAAGCTCGGTATATACTGCCAGAAGTATTGCGGCTGTATTTATTCAGAGATAGAAAAACATGAAAAATCCAAAATAAAAATACTACCAAATCCCAAATAAATTCCCTGCCTGTCCGGTGAGGCAGGCAAATCCCAAATCCAAACTTATATTTGTGATTTTGAAATTGGAATTTATTTTGTAGTATTGGTAGTATTGGAAATTGGGATTTAACTATATGGATACAAGCGCCATCGGTAAAACATTAATTATTTTTGGTTTTATTTTGATAGGCATCGGTTTATTATTAACCTTTATTCAAAAAGTTCCTTTTTTAGGTAAATTGCCAGGCGATATATACATCCAGAAAAAGAATTTTACATTTTATTTTCCAGTAGTCACATCCATTTTAATAAGCATTATTATTTCTTTTATATTTTGGCTATGGTCTCGCCGGTGAAAAATATTGAGAGAACAATACTTATATTAATAATCTTGTTTGCTCTAATCTCCAAGCTCCCTGCCTTGCCGGCAGGCAGGCAAGTTCCAAGCTATGCACAGACGGATAAATACGTCCGTGTAGCTATTATCCGGGATGCGGAATTTTTGAGCCTTAAGGTAAGCGGATTTTATGAAATAATCGATTCTGCCAGTAAGGAAGTATTATATCGCGATAAGAACCTTAAGACTACAGTAACGGCATATAAAAATGGTATTTTGATAGGAGGAAGTAATTTTAGCGCCCCTAGGCTTCTGATTAAAAAAGAAGACCCGACTGGCACCATTGTCATAAATGGCCGTATATACAGAGGCAATATCCAGTTTATAAAACAAGATAATTTGCACTTTATGGTCATAAATTATATTGAGTCAGAAGATTATATTAAAGGCATCTTATACCATGAGGTATCGCATTACTGGCCGCAAGAAGCATTAAAGGCCCAGGCAATTGCATGCCGTACTTATGCTTTTTACCAGATGCAGGAAAACGCATCTAAAGACTATGACGTGACAAGCGATATATATTCTCAGGTTTACGGAGGCCGTATTTCTGAGCGTAGCCGCACAAACAGGGCTGTGGAACAGTCAAAAGGATATATACTTACTTATCAAGGTAAGGTTTTCCCTGCTTATTTTCACGCCACTTGTGCCGGAAATACAGAGGATGCATCTAGGCTTTGGGATATAGATATACCGCCTTTAAAAGGAGTTACCTGTAATTTTTGTAATGATGCGCCGCACTTTAAATGGCATACAGTTTTATCTCTTTTAGAGATAAAAGATACTTTAGTGAAAGCGGGCCACTCTGGCTGCGGGAATATAAAAGAAATATATATAATGGGCCAAGATAAATCAGGCCGCGTTGAAAGATTAAGTATGATAACCGATAAGGATAATATTGATATTTCCGCTAAGGATTTCAGGAATATAATCGGGCCTAATGTAATAAGGAGCACAAATTTTACTTTAAATGTAGTTAATAGCGATGTGATTTTTGAAGGTTTTGGCTGGGGGCACGGAGTAGGCCTATGCCAATGGGGAGCATATTTTATGGCAAAAAAAGGGTATACCGCAGAACAGATTCTGAAGCATTATTACCCAGGTTCTGAAATATCTTCAAATAATAACTGATATTTTAGGCTAAGGTTTAGATTGGGGTTTAGTTGAGTTTCTCCTTTAACCTCAATTTTAGACTAGAGCCTTAAATTAAGTAAATATGAAACTATCTGATTTTGACTACGTTCTGCCTAAAGAACTAATAGCACAATATCCGCTAAAAGAACGGGATTCAGCTAGACTTTTAGTATTAAATCGCAAAAAAGGCACAGTAGAGCACAGGATTTTCAGAGATATAGTAGATTATCTTGGTAAAGATGACCTGCTTGTGTTGAATAACACTAAGGTTTTACCCAGCCGTTTAACAGGATTAAGGAAGACGGGAGGCAAAGTAGAAATCCTGCTGCTTAATCAAAAATCCGGTCTTACCTTTCAAGCGTTGATTAAACCTGCCAGAGTAAAAATCAAAGAAAAAATAATGTTGAATAGCGGACATATAACAGCAGAGGTTTCGGATAAGAATGAAATAACTTTTTACGGGATAGACATAAATACTATTTATAAGCTGGGGAAAATGCCGCTTCCTCCGTATATAAAAAGAGAAGCACAAGATGATGATAACGTTTATTATCAGACTGTTTATGCGAGGCGCGAAGGAGCTATTGCTTCTCCGACGGCCGGATTACATTTTACCGAAGAGCTGCTGAAGAAAATAAAACTCAGCGGTACAAATATCGCTTATATTACGTTACATATCAGTTATTCAACGTTTCGGCCCGTAAAAAGCCAGGACATAACTAAACACAATATGGACAAGGAATATTTTCATATAGGTCTAGAGGCAATAGATTCGATAGAACGTGCACGTTCTGATAGCCGCCGTATATTTGCCGTAGGCACAACAAGCGCTCGCACCTTAGAATCCTATTCACTCGGAATGAAAGAAGGACATACTGATTTATTTATTTATCCCGGATACAAATTCAAAATAGTTGATTGTCTTCTGACTAACTTTCATCTTCCGCGCACCACGCTTTTTATGTTGACTTGCGCTTTTGCCCAAGATGAGCTTTTGAAAAGGGCGTATCAGGAAGCAATCGATAGAAAATACAGGTTTTATAGCTATGGGGACGCGATGCTGATAATATAAACTTAAAGCGTAGAACGTAAAGCGAAAAACTTAAACTAAAAACTAAAAACTTTTAACTTTAAGTTTTGACTTTGCGCTTTTAGCTTTAAGCTTTACGCTGAATAATATGAACAACTTTACTCTAGTCCATCAAGACAATCACAGCAGGGCGCGCTTGGGCAGATTAATAACAGCGCATGGTGAGATAAACACACCTTGTTTTATGCCGGTGGGCACGCAAGCCACAGTTAAGACGCTATCAGCCAAAGAGTTAGAAGATAGCGGGGCCAGTATCATTTTATCAAATGCCTATCATCTTTTTTTACGTCCAGGTATGGAGGTGATTAAAAAAGCAGGGGGATTGCATAATTTTATGAGCTGGCAAAAGCCCATCCTCACCGATAGCGGAGGCTATCAGGTGTTTAGCCTGGCACTTTTTAGAAAAGTAAGCGATGAAGGAGTTGAATTTCAATCTCACCTTGATGGGGCAAAACATTTTTTAAGACCCGAGGATGTAATTGATATACAGCGGGATCTGGCAAGTGATATTATTATGCCTCTGGATGAGTGCGCGCATTATCCCTGTTCTAGGGACTATGCAGAATTAGCTATGAAGAGGACCATTCAATGGGCAGCTCGTTCAAAAAAAGCGCACCGTAATTCACAGCTGCTTTTTGGCATTATACAGGGTGCTACCTACGAAGATTTACGCAGAGATTGCTCCCGGCAGCTGATTGATATGGATTTCTCTGGTTATGCTTTAGGCGGAGTTTCGGTTGGCGAACCCAAAAACTTAAGATATAATATTATAAATTTTGTATCAGGGTTATTGCCGAAAAAGAAACCCCGTTACCTTATGGGAGTAGGAATGCCTACTGATATAATTGAAGCGGTGGAATTGGGCGTGGATATGTTTGACTGCGTTATTCCCACGCGTTATGGCCGTAACGGAACAGCCTTTGTTTCGCATGAGGGGAAAATGACTGTCAGAAATGCTACCTATACCGAAGATTTCGGACCGCTAGATAAGTTTTGCAGCTGTTATACCTGTAAGAATTTCAGCCGCGCGTATCTAAGGCATCTGTTCAATACTGATGAAATGCTGGGCTTAAGGCTAGTTTCGTTACATAATGTTCATTTTTTTTTAGGGCTCATGCGTAATATAAGAGAGGCAATCCGGCAGGATAGGTTTGCAGAATTTAAAAAAGAATTCTTAAAAAATTATAATAATGCCTGAGGCAGTAGATAGCATGTAGTAGGTAGGTGTTAGGTTGTTCCTACATGCTGCATGCTAACTACTATCTACTAAAACATGCGTATAGATATAATCACTATATTCCCCGATATGTTTGCGCCTATATTGAATGAGTCTATAATCAAACGGGCTCAGAATAAAGGTAAGGTTAATATATATAT
>JAPLLU010000023.1 GCA_026387385.1 Candidatus Omnitrophota bacterium | reverse complement strand
GCCATGTACCATAGATATCTTACGTCCGGAATTTATCCATTTCTCAGCCTCCCAGGTAGTTTGGCGGTTGAGTTTGGTCAAAAAATCGCTAAAATCATCCCAGGAATAATGTATATAATCCCCATTAAGAGGCCTTGCCTTCCCATCCAAAAATGCCCTGGCATGAACTTTCTCCTCTGCGTATCTGAATTTATCTTTTCTGAATAACCGTAATTGAGCAGAAGGATACTCTCCTCCGTATCTAATCCAGTATTTACCAATAAAATTGCGCCTGGGTATCTGAAATCCAGTAAACTTCTCTAATTCAGAACCGTTTTCAAATAACTGACTAATCTCATTTTTTAGCTCCGGCGTAACCCTTTCATCGGCATCCAAACTCAAAACCCAGAGATTCTTTGCCAGGCTATATGCCCAATTCCTGAACCTGCCTTGTATATCCATTTTTTTTGCAATTACCTTGTGGGCATACTTTCTTGCGATCTCCGCTGTCCGGTCAGTGCTTTCATCATCTACAACAATTATTTCATCTGCCCAGCCTGCTACTGATTCCAGGCAGTCTTTCATATTCTGTTCTTCGTTTTTAGCCAAAATAACTACAGACAAATTAACCATGCAGGGCCTCCTTAAGCGAAGAAATAATGTAGTCCATTTCTTCTTTGGTTAAATCCGGATAGACGGGTATTGCTATTGCATGCTTAGCTGCTTTTTCAGCTTCAGGGAAGTCGCCTTTTTTATATCTTAGATAAGCAAAACACTTTTGCAAATGAAGCGGCAAGGGATAAAAAATGCGCGCATCTATGCCTTTGCTTTTCAAAAAATACACGATTTTAGTATTTGTAAACTTTGAACACAATACATACTGATGGTAAATATGCGTGGTATATTTTGGAACAAATGGCGTCTTTATACCTGAATCTTTGAGTTGTTCATTAAAGTAATGAACATTCTCCTGCCTTTTTCTATTCCAAGTATCAAGATATTTTAGTTTAACCCTTAAGACTGCGGCCTGAATTGTATCCATGCGATTATTAAAACCCAGGGCAATATGGTAATACCTTTGTTTGTTACCCTGATTTCTGAGAATATTGATTTTTTCAGCAATAACTTTATTATTAGTCAAAACTATGCCGGCATCGCCAAAAGCCCCCAGGTTTTTCCCCGGATAAAAACTAACTGCTCCGCAATCAGCTATGGTGCCGGCTTTTCTTTTCCTGCTTAAGTTGCCTGAGTCTTTGTAATCCGCCCCAAAAGCCTGCGCAGCATCTTCAATAACCTTTAAGTTATATTTTCTGGCTATCTTAAGAATACTATCCATATCCGCGCATTGCCCGTAAAGATGCACAGGTATAATGGCTTTGATTTTAAAATCCCGTTTTTTTCTAATAACCTTTTCTATTGAAGAAACTGATATGTTATAAGTGTCCGGGTCAATATCCGCAAAGACCGGTATCGCACCAACGGTAGCTATTGCTCCGGCAGTGGCATAATAGGTGAAAACCGGACAAATCACCCCTTCGCCAGGTTTAATATTTAACGCAATTAAAGATAATCTTATAGCATCTGATCCGTTAGAAACCCCGATTGCGTACTTTACATTACAGTATTTTCTTACTTCTCCTTCAAAATAATCCACTTCTTTCCCCAAAATAAAGTCAGTGTTATCAATTACTCGTTTAATGGCCGCATCTAATTCTTTTCTCATGTGGGCTATTTGTTTTTTTAGATCTAAGGCAGGAATGTATTGGCACATCTTAACGTTCCTTTCGGTTTTTAATCTATGATTTTGTTTTACTTTTTTTAAAAAAGAATAAAATGGTTTTAAATAAATATTCGACCTTTAGCGGAGAAGAAATAAATGCCTTCCAGCAATAGCCTCTCGCTTTTTTGCTATCCCCTAAATGGAATGAGTCTTTAGCTATACGCCAGTAAAGGTAAGAAAGAAACTTTTTATACTTTTTTATTTTGGGAAAATGTTTTTCTAAAAGCAACTCCCTGTAGAATGGGTTCTTATACGTGCGTTCAGAAATTCCCGGAACAAAATGTACAATTGCTAATGGCTTATTATTGAAGTAGAGGCATTCACCAGTAAAAATAACTCTCATCAATAAATCTAAGTCCACATATTTATAGAAATTTACATCAAAACCGTTTATTCTTTTTATAATTTCGCTTTTACAAAACCAAGAAGGAGGGCCTAATATATAATATTTGCAATTAAATATATCATCTTTAAATATATATTTTCCTTTTTTATTCAAAGGCGAAAGAGCCTGGCTTCCTACTTTTTCTGACCACATATTGCTATAAATTATAGCGGGCTGAGGAGATAATGAATACATCAAATTAATCTCTTCTTCAATTGTTTCCGCCAAATATTCACAATCATCATCTAAAAACATTAAGAAGATACCGCGGCTATGTTCTATACCCACATTTCTGGTAAAAGATACTCCTGCGTTTTTGTTATTTCTAATATAAAGAACCCGCTTATCTTTATTGCGAAAATTATTAGCTACCTCTTGCGTATTATCCTGAGAACAATCATCAACAATAATTAACTCTGTATTTTGATAAGTCTGATTAAGGACAGATTCTATAGCCTGGGATAACATGTGCGCACGGTTATAAGTAGGTATAATTATAGAGACTAAATCTTCTTTATTCATTGCATCCTTATTCACTCATTAATTAATAATATTTTATTCAAAAGGTTTTTATAATTTTACTAATAATGGAGGTATCTAACGGCCTGAGCAGTAAAGCTTTAAATAAATATTGCCGTGCTTTTTTCTTATCCGAACTTAAAAGCATTTTTCCCATAATGCGATAATATCTGGAAAAATATATTTTGTCTTTTTTTAAGAATTCATGATGCTTCCTTATAAAAACCTCTTTGTCTCTTATTGCATTAAATATATTTCTATGTATCTGCTCTGCGGAATAATGGTATTTGGCTAGAATTTCATTAAGAAAATATAATGGATATTTATATCCGACTCTTGCCAGATAATCCATGTCCTGGCAAACAGATATATTTACATCAAAATCTCCCACATCTTTTATTACCTTTGCCGGGAGCAACCAAGTTGAAGGGACGCAGAATACTTTTCTTAATGGAAAAAATTTATCATTATGGGGGTCATAATAAATACCAGATGGCATATTATCAGGAAAAAAGTTTTTTTTTGTTTCTTCCTCATACGCATTTGTAAAAACTAGGCCTATTTTTTCGTATTCTTGCTTAAATATTTTGATTTGGCTCTCGATTTTACTTGGTAGCCACTCATCATCGTCATCAAGAAAAGCAATAAATTCGCCGTTTGCATTTCTAATCCCTGTATTTCTTGCGGCTGAAAGACCGCTGTTTCTTTCATGACGAATATACCTAATTCTAGGATCGCCAAATGAATTTACTACTTCCTGAGTATTATCGCAAGAGGCATCATCAACTATAATAATCTCTAACTCTCTATAGTTCTGTTTTATGCAACTTTCTACAGCTCTTCTTAAAAGCTCGGAACGATTAAAAGTAGGTATTACAACAGTTACTAGATCTTTACTGTGGTCCATTTTTACTTTTTTTTATCCAATTCATATTTTACATCTTACTTTTATTCAATAAAGAAGTTACGGCTAAAAAAGCCTCATCAACATCAATCCGCTTCAAACACTCTTTATCTCTTTGACAAGTTGGCGGAATAAAGTTACGGTAGCACGGGCTGCATTCTAAGGCCTTTCTTAAAACAATGTGTGATTCTATATCAAAAGGATAAGGCCCGTAAACAACTGGGTCTACCGGGCCAAAAAAAGAAACTGTCCTTTTATTTAAAGCAACTGCCATATGCAAAGGTCCTCCGTCATTTGTAATCAAAAGCTGCAATTTAGACATGATAGCGATTAATTGTTCCAGGGTAGTCTTACCTACTAAATCTATGGGTTTATTTTTCATTCTATTGATTATAGTTTCGGCAACATATCTTTCCGATATATCTCCCAAAATCAGTATTTTGGCATTTAAATTATCGGATATTTTATCTGCTAATTGCGCGAACCTTACTGACGGCCAATGTTTCAACGGCGCATTCTTCCCCCAACTCGCACCAGCTCCGGGTGCTATACCAATAACCATATCATTGCTGCTTATCCCTGACTGCATAAATAACTTATTAGTCCATTCCGAGCTTCTCTCATCCGCATATAATTCTAACTTCTTATCCTTAGGGCTGATATCGATTAATCCCAAGACGCCTAAATAGCGCTCGACCATATGCTTATTTTGATAGTCAATAATATTTATTTTATCGGTAAGAAACCTGCCGTTTCTCTTATAATTTAAACCCACCCTTTTTTTGATTCCTATCAATCTACCTATTAAACCATTACGATAATCCAGAGAAAAATCAAGAGAGATATCAAAACGTTCCTTTTTGATATTCTTTATTACTTTCAATAATTTCATCATGCCTTCAAATCTGGATTTACGGTATTTTTCTTTAATATCTCCTCTGGATAAGGCAAATATTTTATCAATATGGGGATTATTTCTAAAAAGAGGCGCCACTCTTTCATTGCAGGAATAACCGATATAACTGTCGGGAAAGCTATTTTTTATAGCTTTAATTACCGGGGTTGTAAATAATACGTCTCCGATACCGAATGGATTAATAATGAGGAATTTCTTCACTTTTTCTGCCTTAAAACCTTCTGTTTTAATAACTGAACTACTTTCTTTACGTCCTGGGTCTTATCTTTAGCAGTTACCAGAAGCGCATCTTTTGTATTCACGATTATAATATTTTCTAAACCCAGCGTAGCTACAACTCCTTCATTAGACCATACAATGGTATTTTTGCTTCCTATATTTATAAAATTTCCTTTGCCTTTAAATATATTACCGTCCTTATCCTTCCTCGATATCTCTTCCACTGTCTGCCAGCTGCCCAAATCTACCCAGCCATAATCTGCTGGTAGTAATAACTTCTTTTTAGTTTTCTCCATTATCGCATAATCCACTGATACCGAAGGCATTTTGCTCCATAACCTATTGAAATATCTTTTATCTTTGAGCCTCATTATCAGCTTATAAATATCAGGCTTAAATCTCTTGATTTCTTCCAACATCACTCTTGGCTTAAAAATAAAAATACCGCTATTCCAATAATACCTTTTATCTTTTAAAAATTCTTTAGCTTTTGAAAGGTTGGGCTTTTCAATAAATTTCTCTACTTCGTAATATAGTTGGGAGCTTGGAGTTCGGAGTTCGGAGTCAACCTTTATATAGCCGTATCCTGTTTCCGGCCTGGTAGGCCTTATGCCCAGAGTAACAATGTAGTTTTTGCCCGCCGCATTAATTGCTCCCTTCAGGCACTTCAAAAATGTATTGCCGTTTTTGACTAAATGGTCAGATGGCAACACCAAACAAATAGCCTCGGGGTCCATATCATTAATTCTTTTAGATAAAAGTCCTATAGGAGCAAGGGTATTTTTAGATTCCGGTTCAAATAAAGCATTCTTAAGAGGGATATCGAATTTAGTTAAGTATTTTTTAATTCTTCGATAATGCGTTTTGTTAGTAGCTATATAAATGTTTTCTTTTTTAATTAAAGTCCTTATCCTTTGAATGGTTTCCTCTAGCATACCCTTATTCGAATAAATATTAAGAAACTGTTTCGGTTCTGTTTCTTTACTTAAAGGCCAAAACCTGCTTCCGATCCCACCGGCTAAAATAATTGCATGTTTCACGCCATTCCCCCTTTTTCTTTAACTTTCTTATCAGCAATATTTAAATGAAGCTCCTTCGAGGCTTTAAGCCCAAAGGTTTCTTTAGCGAAATACTTTAAGCGATCCGCCCCGCTACCAGCGGGGCGGTTTTGTGGGGCGCTAAAGTATAAAACGGTATTTAATGATGCTCAATATCGAACGGATTCCGTCTTTTAGGCGGATCTTCTTTCCTTCGGAATAACCGCGCGGGCGATATGATATAGGAATCTCTGATATACGTAATCTCTTTTTAATCGCCTTTGTGATTATTTCTGCTTCTACTTCAAAGCCTTTAGCCCGGATGTCTAACATATTAACCGTATCCCTGCGCAATAACTTATAGCAGGTGAAAGAATCACTAAGCTTTGTATTGAATAAGACATTTATTAAGCCCGTTATAATTTTATTTCCGAGCTTGTGCATAACTAAACCGTGCCAGTTTTCTTTAAATCTTACACCAAATACTATATCCGCTAGCCCTTTTTGTATTACATCTATCAACTTCAAAAAATCGTTTGGGTCATATTCTAAATCTGCGTCCTGAACAATAATTAAATTGCCGCTTGCATTTGCTAATCCGGTTAAAAATGCTGCTCCTTTCCCCCTGTTACTGCTATGATGAATTACTTTTAAGTTGTTATATTTTATACTTTGTAATATTCTGCTTGTGCCGTCTATAGAGCCGTCATCAATCACGATTATTTCCTTATCAATAACCACAGAATTTATCTTTTCTAAGATTTCTCTTATGGTATTTGCTTCATTATAAACCGGCACGATTACGGAAAGTAAAGGCGCACTCATCCTGTCATCTTCCTTAAAATAGCCCAAAGGTACCATTTAAGATAACTTCGCGATAATCTAAATATCCGAAAACTTGATTTCCCCCTGCTTCTTTCTCTCCATACGGTAGGCACTTCGGTTATCCTAAAGCCCAAATAATATGCTTTGAGCGGTATCTCCATAGATATTTCAAACCCCGTTGATTGAATATTTACACTATCTACAACTTTTTTCTTATACATTTTGAAGGCATTGGCAATATCATGCGTAGGAATTCCTAATAAACAGAAAAGCGACCTGCCTACGAAACAGGAAAAGAATCCTTTTATCTTTGAGCCTCCTAAACGTAATCCGCCTTTTATGTAACGAGAGCCACAGACAATATCGTAACCGCGGTTAAGCTTCTCAAGCATAACTTTAATTGTAGGTAAATCATCGCATAAATCTGCCATAACCTGAACAACCACTTCGCAAGAAGCATTATTGAAGCCTGTTTTTATGGCGTTTGCGAATCCTTTGTCTAAAACATTATCAACCAATCTGATATTATCGTATTTTTTAGAAAGTCCCTCTACGATAGAGCTCGTTTGATCTTGAGAGTGGTCATTTACCACTATCAACTCATGCGGAATATTTACGGAATGCTCTATACCATCTATAATCGCGCATATATTATCTTCTTCGTTGTGAGCCGGAACAATAATAGATAACCTCATATCAACCTATAGTCTCAAAGTTTATTAAAATAAGGTATAAATAAAAGGAACCACCGCAGAAGACTGCGTGAAAAAAATTAGCATACCCAGCAATAAAAGCATAATAACTATCGGCGTCAGCCACCATTTTTTTCTCACCCTCAAGAAATCCCAGAATTCCCTTAATATTGAAAGCTTACCCATAATATCGCCTCCGCATGTTAGAACTGCCTTTCGTAATCTGATTGTTTAAAAGCAGTCTTTTCTTTCTTTACCCAATAAGATTCTTTATTTTTTTCAATCTTTTTATCTAATAAATCCCCGCCAAATAATCTCATTCCGATGCCAATAGGCGTAAAAACCAGATAAAATAGGATAGATAGGATTAATCTTGTATTTATCCAGGCTAAAATGAATGCTAATCTCATCCAAAAGATATACAGCGGCCTTAATAAGGTCCAAGCGAAAACAGCTAGTATTATAAATATTATTGAAAGTATAGAGGCAGGTATTATGCCCTCTTTATTCTTTAAGAGAATGATAAAAGTAATTATCAAAAAGAAAATTCCCATGGTTATACCGAATTTCCTTAATTTTGTTTTATCTAAATTTAATTCTTCCATCCTATTCCCTATGACCTAACTACTACCTACTATCTACTATCTACTAAAATCAATCTAGCTCAAATACCTTCTGCCACTTTAAATCTTTCTTAACGAGCTCTTGCTCTCTTTTATCCAATAAAAAACTCCCTATAATCAGATAATCCATCTCGGTTCTCATAAAACAGGTAAATGCATCTAGCGGGCTGCATACAAGAGGTTCTCCCCTTACATTAAAAGAAGTATTTATTATGACAGGACAACCTGTTTTTTTACAAAAAGCATCTATCATATCATAAAATAAATGGTGGTCTTCTCTCCTGATAGTCTGTATCCTTGCTGAAAAATCTACATGAGTAACTGCTGGGATTTCAGAACGGATTGCTTTTAATTTATCGAACCCCTGCAATCTATTAACATCGCTACTTAATTCTTTTCTTTTGTCTTCTTTAACCTCTGCAACTAAAAGCATATATGGGCTTTCCCTGTCCAACTTAAACCAATCTGAAACCTTTTCCATTAATACCGTAGGGGCAAATGGCCTAAAAGACTCCCGGTATTTTATCTTTAAGTTCATCCTAGATTGCATTGCAGGATTACGCGCATCGCCAATTATACTTCTTGCGCCTAAAGCCCTTGGCCCAAATTCAAGCCGACCCTGGAACCAACCAACCACTTTTCCTTCTATTATAAGATTTGATATTGCCTCGGGTATATCCGAATATGCTAATTTCTTATAAGGCGCCCCTTTTTTGACAAGAAAGTCTTCAATATATTCATCGTTATACGATGGCCCTAAAAAAGAGGATTTTTGCTTATCGTTTTTATTGTCAGCCTGCCGCTCCTTACCCAAATATTTATACCACGCTAAAAGTGCTGCACCGATAGCTCCGCCAGAATCGCTGCTTGCAGGCTGAATCCAGATTTCTTTAAAAGGGCCTTCCCTTAAAATACGGCCGTTTGCCACGCAATTTAAGGCAACCCCACCGGCAATACATAACTTATCTTTTCCAGTAACCTTATGAACGTGCCTGGTTACCCTGAGCATGATTTCTTCAGTAACCTGCTGAATTGATGCAGCAATATCCACATCTTTTTGTGTTATTTTGCTTTCGGGTTTCCTGGCTCGAGCGCCAAACAATTTCTCAAATCTCCGATTAGTCATCCTGAGGCCATTACAGTATCCGAAATACTTCATATTTAACTTAAATGAACCGTCCTCTTTAATATCCATTAATTCATTTAAGATTAAATCAAGATATTTGCACTCGCCATATGGAGCCAAGCCCATTAATTTGTATTCTCCGGAATTGACTTTAAAACCTGTGTAATAAGTAAAAGCGGAATACAATAAACCTAAGGAATGAGGGAATCTCAAGCTGTATAAAATATCGACATTATTATTTTTGCCAAGTCCGAAACTGGCATCATCCCATTCTCCTACTCCATCCATTGTCAGAAATGCTGCTTCTTCAAAAGGAGAAGGATAAAATGCGCTTGCGGCGTGAGACTCATGATGCTCCATGAATAAAATCTTTCCTTTATAATTTAATGCCCTGCTTATTACTTCCGGCGTCCAGAGTTTCTGCTTTAACCACAGAGGCATTGCCTGGACAAATTGTCTTATCCCGCTTGGCGCATAAGTTAAGTATGTCTCCAGTATTCTTTCAAATTTAATAAAAGGCTTATCATAAAAAGCTACAAAATCTAAATCCCTGGCACTAATTCCATTTTCCTTAAGGCACCAATTTATGGAATTAATAGGAAAGTTAAAATCGTGCTTCTTGCGGGTAAAGCGTTCCTCCTGGGCTGCTGCAATTATCTCTCCGTCGCGCACAAGACACGCAGCACTATCGTGATAAAAACAGGATATGCCTAAGATATACATGAGAATCCTTTATACTTTCGCGGCCAGAAACCTTGCCCTTTTAAGGCACAAGGATGGATAATGGCCACTCAAGTATCCAGCCTTTAGGGCCTTGGGGAACCTCGGGCTTTGGTTCGACTACGCTCACCATTCCCTCGAACCATCCCGAGCGAAGTCGAGGGATTATCCCAAGAGACTCCATTCTATCCTAACAGCTATTTATCAACATTATCATATCCATAGATATGATAATAAATCAACAGATAAGAATAATTCAAACCATCCAATAAACCTTTAAACATATAAATGAATAACCTTGTGAAATATTTCAGTTTTTGACGTTTAATCATCCTAAGTAAGCGCCTGCCGAAGGTAAAGAAATACGCCTTTTTCTGATACCACTCTACACAAGAAGGAGTAAGGTCTTTGGTATAAACTACAGCATCAAAAGTTATATTATCTGCTTCCTTCCAGCGCTTTGTGTCAATCCATCCGCCGTGTTCGAAGAGTTGCTGTGCTGCCTCTTTTGTAAAAGGCTTAAAAATGAAAAAAGCTGATCTTTCTGCATCCAGTTCACGAGCAAGACTAATTGTTCTATCTACAGTCCTTTTCGTCTCTGAAGGCCCGCCTAAAATATAGAAGGCCGTAAAACCGATGCCGTTTTCCTTGCACAGCCTGAATATTTCTTTTATTTTTTCATCTTTGATTTCTTTTTTATAGATACGGTTTCGCACATAAGGGTCTCCCGCCTCTATACCCACCCTAAGAATAGCACAGCCTGAATTAGCTAATGTTTTTATCTTTTTCTCGTTAAGATGGTCAAGTCTGGAAAAAACACTATACCGAAATTCATTTTGTATACCTAACCTGCGATATTCGCTGCAGAATGCTTCCACCCAATCGTCATACATGGTAAATACCGGGTCAAAGAGTTGCGCTAGCCTTAAATTGCGATTCTTATATTTATTCCACTGATAGGCGATCTCCTGGGCATATTTTACGGGGTCGCGCAAACGAAAATATTTTCCCGGGACTGCATCTTTTATCCCATGGGCATCGCAATATGTGCATCGATAAGGACAGCCCCTACTGCCGATAATATAAAGCATGCCTAAATAATATAAATATTTATTCAGGTCTCCCCAAAGATCCCAATCAGGAATGGGTAAATCATCAAGATTCTCACGAAAGCAGCCGCCCGTATTCTTGATTAAATTACCGTTTTCCTTCACCCAAAAACCTCTAAGGCCCTGCATTGACTCATTTCTTTCTTTGCGAGTCAAGAAATCTACCAATGGCTCTTCTCCGTCACCGATACATAAAGCATCGCACTCAGGGATGGAGATTGCCTCTTCTGGGTATATAGAGGCATGATGCCCGCCCAAAACAATCGGCAAATGGTATTTTGACTTCACTTCTTTCATTATAGTCTTCACATAGTTCATATACATCGTGTTGCTTGAAATAGCTATAATATCCGGATGATTTGCTTCTATCCCTTCCCTTAACGCATCCTTCCAATGTCTTCTATGAAAAGTAAAATCTATAATGCTTGCCTTGTGTCGGCTTCGTTCATTTACATATGTTGCCAAGGCGGTTACGGCAATATCCAAAGTGCTAAAATCACCCCCTAATAAAGAATTGATAAAGCTTATACGCATCTTAATACTTTTGTTAGAAGTTTTTTCAACCCTTTTAGCGAAAATAAATGTCTAATAATATAATTAATGCGTAATGGATGAAGATAAAATAATATGAATGCTTTTAACTGTAATATTTTTATCCGTGCCTTGCCAATTCCGCCCTTAAGTGAATACTGAGAATAATAATTCAGGTTTCCGTAATTGTTATCCATTTTATACTTGTTATCTTTAAGCAGTGATTTATATAGATGCGTACCGACCAAGGGCGCGGTCAAAGAAAAAGATGCCTCTTCCAACCTAAGGCTTTTGGCAAAAGCGATTGTATTATTAATCTCTCCGCCTGTTTCTGACGGAGCACCCAACATAAAAAAGCCCATGGTATGAATCCCGATCTTACTCGTTAAAGAAATAACATCTCTGACTTGCTCGAGTTTTATTTTTTTATTGTATATATTATCGAGTATCCTCTGAGAACCGGATTCAATGCCAAAGTGGATATTGCGTAGGCCCGCCTGGTGCATCCGCTTCAATGCCGCTTCATTAACGGTATCAATCCTGCTATTACAGCCCCATAGTATAGATAACTTATCATTTTCCATCATTTCGCAGAAATCGTTTACCCAGGAACTATCTGCAGTAAATGTATCATCATGAAAGAATATCCCGTCTACATTATACTGCCTTCTTAACATTTTTATCTCCTCTACTACATTTTTTGGCGAACGTATACGTAATTTACTTCCAAACATTTCCCTTATGGTCGGTTGGCAGTAACTACAATTAAAAGGGCAACCCCTAGAAACAATCATAGTGGTTCCGCATTTATCTGTATCTAATGTATCTAAATAATTCCAGTTATATAAATATTTATCCATGGGCAGTAAATCTCTCTGAGGAAAAGGTAAAGCGTCTAAACTGATAAAGTTCTGATTAGGTGAGTTTTTAATGATTTCTCCGCCTTTCTTCCACCATATTCCAGGGATATACGATAAATCATTCATGTCAAAACTTTTGATAATCTCTGCTAAAATTATTTCTCCTTCTCCCTGCACAACTATATCGGAGTGATTTATAAAAAATTCTGGCAAAACCGTAGCTTGCGGCCCGCCAATAATAGTATATATCCTATTATTTTTTGCCCAATCAGCTATGGTTACCGCATCCTCGCTCATTATCCCATCAGAATATATCCCTAAAATATCGGGATTAATTTCTTTTAATTTGTGAAATACGCGTTTAAATGAACGTATAAATGTTGCGTCTATTACTGAAAGGTCAATATTGAGATTGCTCTTAAGATAAGAAGCTAAATATCCAATTCCTATCGGAGGGTCACCTGAAATATACCTGAATCTGGGAAACAAAAGACAAACTTTAATTCTTCCCATGCTTATTAATTATATATTTAGCAGTTTCTAAACCACTATAGAAAGCAGCATCCATAGTTCTGGGCCTGGGGAATTGCCTGTATACCCCGGCAAGATAAATATTATCTGCAAGCTCTATGGGTGGATTTTCATAGTTACGTATAAATACCGGTTGACTGAATCTAATTCTGAATAATTTATACCAGTTTATACTAAAATGTGGAAAAAGTTTTTGAATATCATTAAGGTATAAATTTTTTATCGTATCCTCGTTGTATTCTAGAATCTGATCATTATTCTCTAGATATGTAAAGAAATAATAAATATATTCTCCATCCGCGCTTACCCACGGAGCTAAAATTGTCTGATTAAAAAACCCACCGAAGACCAAACGTGGCTTTAATACTACTGACCAATAACAATGCGATATATCCTGCGATGAGCCACAAACAAAACTTATAATCGCTCTGTATCTTATATTATCCAATGATAACTTCGATTTATTAGGTAAGCTTAATATACTTTTAAAAATTGGCGGCGGTATTGTACTCACAATAACATCTGCCGGCATAACGCATTGTTTGTTATCGCTACCTATCCCCTCGATTTCTTTTATTCCTACCTTAGTAACCTCAAAATTCTTAAAAATCTTTCCTTTTTTTCCAATAATCTCTTCTGCCATCTTATCTAACAATTGATGCCAGCCTGGTACTATACAGCCGTACCTATCTTTGTTCCTGATACTTTGGTGCATTCTTTTCCCTAACCAAGCTGCACTCATGCTAGAAAGGGGCATATTGAATTTTATATCTACTAAATTTTGAAATAATAACTTTGTTGTTTTCTCCCCAACTATTTTATTCAACCACTCGCTACAATCTCTTTTATTAAGATCAGTCCAATTTCTTTTCAGCAAGATATATAAACCAAGGTAAAAAAGCCTGAGTTTGCTTGTAAAATCCAGGGGGGTAAAACTAAATATATGTCTAGGTTTGCTAAGTAGATATTGTCTATTTTCATACCAAAAAACCTGGCTCGATTTAATCCAGTGTAAATCTTTCAAAAATCCAAATTTATTAATATATGCCTGCGTTACTTTATCAGGGTTCATAACATGATGATATGTTAACGGTATCCAATGCCCCTTGATAAAAAAAGACCTGGCTAATCCTCCTAGTATTGCTTCTTTTTCCAGGATGGTCACTCTGTATCCGGACTCTGCAAGATGCAATCCACAAGTAAGGCCAGAAATACCCCCACCTATAATAATTACTTCTTTCATCTTTGTTTGATCGTTCTTTCTCTATTGAAAATTATTTTAAATCCCGATAAAAATTTCAAATATATTACCACAAAGAAAGATTCTAGAATATCCACTCTGTTCATCTTAGATCTTCCGTGCTTTCTATTGTAAAATATTATGGGGATTTCTTTAATTTTGTACCCTTTTTTAAACGTCCGATAAAGCATCTCCATCTGAATTACATACCCCTTGGCTATTATATTATCTAGGCCTATGCCTTTTAACACGCTTGCCCTAAAACACTTAAAACCTCCCATGCAATCAGTAAAAGGCATACCGGTGATTAGTCTGACAAATTTATTGGCAAAGTAACTCATCAGCAATCTGCATAAACCCCAGTTAACAATGCTTATTCCGTCAATATATCTAGAAGCAATAACGAGGTCGCAATCTTCCATTCCCCTGTAAAAATCTACCAAATATTTTGGGTCGTGAGAAAAATCAGCATCCATTTCGCATATGTAATCATAATTGTTCTCAAGTGCAAATTTAAATCCTTTTACATACGCAGAACCCAGGCCAAGTTTCTTTTCTCTATGCAGGACGTAAACATCATCGTTCTTTTTGCATAATTCATCTACTATTAAACCGGTACCGTCTGGTGAATTGTCGTCTATAATCAAAATTGAAATTCCGAGATTTAGTGATTTTATGGCGTTAACCATTTTAGCTATGTCCCTGCTTTCATTATAAGTAGGCACCACTACTAAAAACTTTTTAACGTTATCCTTTTGCATATATTGAGCCCTTGCTTAAATATTCTGTTATTAGTAAATCCCCCGTCATTATAAACTAAAGTGGTATTCTTACTTCTTCTGTCCTTAAAACTCAATAACCTAAATTTATTAATATTTTTTAAAACAAACAAAATTCAAATGGATGAAAAAAAGCAATACCGAATTTACGCAAAGGACCAATTGCACCTGTAGCAAACTTTTATGGAATAAGATAATGCTGAAAAACTGTAAGCACGTAAAGAGGATCAGGTGCCTGATAAAACGCAGGTCTTTTATGGAAAGTAGATAAGCTATTAAAATATATAACAGTGTAAAAAAAGTCATGGATACGCTGAATAGCCTACCCAAGATAATAGAGTCCGCATTTACCTTGCCCGTAAGAACCTTTAACACAAAGGACGGAAAACTGTTGTAAATTAAAGCGGCTAAAATACACAATCCAGCCGCATAAAAAAGCGACCTTTTTAGGGTCAATGAGGTATCCTGATTCTTTGCGTTTAGACCGCTAGTCCTGGGAAACATTACTATACTTATTGACGCGGGCAAAAATAAAAAAATCTTTCCCACCATCTGGGCCAGGGAATATGATCCGGAATCCTGCGGTATAAAAAAATACCTCACTAAGATCATGTCAAAATTAACCAAGCCCATAAAACAAAAAACACTGATTGCCAAAGGAAACATAAAAAAAATAATTTCTTTAAAATTTACTTCGTTTTTTTCCGAGGTAATGCTTATACCATCTTGTGGAGTTTTAAAATCAATAAAATTTCTTAAAGCGAACAGGGAAATAATAAATCCTATCAAAGCTGATAGCAATAATGCACCTAATGCCCCATTAACATCCAACCCCCGAATAATAAACAAGTGGGCAAAAAACAGTTTTAACAGCCCGACTATCACCGTTATAGACACAAACCATTTAAACAATTCCAAACCCTGAATCGCACCTAGAAATAACGGCGTTATCCACCATAAGGCAAACAACACAGCTAAAATATGTCCGGAGGAAACAGAGTAAACTTTAAGTTTATCTGTCAAATAAGAAGAACTAAAGTAGAATATGAAAAATGTTGCAATCGCAAAAAGGAAATTATTCTTCAAGAATTGAAACAATAAGATTTTAATTTTCTTAGTCTGATTTTGCGCAGAGAATTCTGCGCTGTATTTAGCAATTGCGGCCTGAAACGTTCCTAAAGGGCTAGAGATTAACATAAATATGGAAAGTAGCGAATTGAAGGCTGCGAAATTATCACTGGATAAGCGATGGGCAATCAAAAGCTGATATAAAAGATTGAGCAGATTTGCAAAAGAAGTTCCAATAAAAACAAGAATTATATTTCTGTCAAAGGTATCAATATTTTTTATCTGTTTAATCACTAATATTTGAGAGTTAAAAATCTAAAAAAACACTTATTATTACTTTTCCAGCTTAAGGAATCTTCTTTTGCCTACTTTAAGAACCCCTTCTTTATTTACGATGGTGTCCTCTTTGTCTATCCTGACTCCGTCTAAAGATACGCCTCCTTGTTTTATCAGCCTGCGAGCCTCATTCTTCGATTCGGTTAAGCCGCTATCTAACAGAATATCTACTATATTAGTCTCCTTATCTTTTAGTCTATAAACTGAGATGCCTTTGGGTAATTCTTTAAGGCTGAAAACATGCTCAAAATCATGCCTAGCCTTTTTAGCTAAATCGTTTCCGTGATACTGTTGAATAATATTTTCTGCAAGATTTAATTTTGCTTCTTTAGGATGCATCTTTTTTACATCATCCAAATCACAATCGGTAAGTAAATTATAATATTTCAGCATTAGCTGATCAGATATAGACATAATTTTCCCGAACATATCATCCGGGGATTCATTAATACCGATATAGTTACCGTAGGACTTACTCATTTTTTGCACTCCGTCGGTCCCTTCTAAAAGAGGCATAGTAATTACGACCTGGGGGCTTTGTCCGAAATCCTTCTGTATGTCCCTGCCTACCAGAAGATTAAAGATCTGGTCTGTTCCGCCAAGTTCAATGTCCGCTTCTAATTTTACAGAATCATATCCCTGCAAAAGAGGATACATAAACTCCAAAAGAGATATGTTCTCAGATGCTGCCAGTCTTTTCTTAAAATCTGCCCTGGCTAACATCTGTGCAACCGTTGCATGTATGGTCAGTTTCAATATATCTAATACGGACATCTTTTCAAACCATTCACTGTTAAAGACTATCCCGAGTTTATCCAGGTCCAGTATCTTGGATATTTGTTTTTTGTAGGTTAGGGCGTAGTTCAACACCTCTTGCTTGCTCAGCTGTTTTCTTTTCTCAATCCGGCCGCTGGGGTCTCCGATTTGCGCTGTAAAATCACCGATTAGGAAAAAGACCTTGTGGCCCAAATCCTGAAATGCCTTAAGCTTTCTTAAAAGAACGGTGTGGCCCAAGTGGATATCTGGCGCAGTAGGGTCAAACCCAGCTTTAACTTTAAGAGGCCTTTTTTCCTTTATGCTTGCTTCTAACTTTTTTTTAAGTTCATCCTCCTGGACAATCTCAATGGCGCCGCGTTTGATTATTTCTAATTGCCTGTCAATATCTAATTTTTGCATGGTAGTTTTTGCTATCAGAAATCAGTCAAAAGTTAATAGACTGAAGACTAAAAAGCTCCTAAATTTTGGCGCTCAGGCCAATCTTTGCCTGCTCGACATCCACCTTTATTACTTTTACTTTTATCTTATCACCCGGCTTTAACTGCGAAATACTTTCTTTGTCTATCTCGCTAGTATAAATCAAGCCCTCTAAATCCTCGTCTAACTTTACAAAAACTCCAAAATCAGTTACACTAACCACCTCTGCCTCTAATGCTGTGTTTAAAGGGTATTTGACTGCAATCTCAGGCCAGGGATTGGGTTGTAACTGTTTTAAGCCTAAAACAATGCGGCGGTTCTGAGTATCTACAGAAATAACTATAACATCAATCTTTTGTCCTTTTTTCAAAACATCCTGGGGATGGCCTATTCTTTTCGTCCAGGACATATCCGAAACATGGACCATGCCTTCTAAATTGCTATCTAGCTCCACAAATACCCCGTAATCGGTAAAGCCTCTTATTTTTCCGGACACCTTAGTGCCTGAAGGAAATTTTGATTCCGCATCTAACCATGGATTTTGCTCCAGCTCCTTAAGGCTTAAGGATATCCTGCGGGATTCTTTATCTACGCTTAATACCTGAGTCTCTACCATATCTCCCATAGCAAACATCTCATTAAGGTTATTGATTCTTTTTGTCCAAGATACCTCTGATACATGGACTAGGCCCTCAATACCTTTCTCCAGCTCCACAAATATCCCATAAGGCAGGATGTTTACAACCTTGCCCTTCACCTTGTCACCGGCTTTAAATTTATTCTCTATATCCTGCCAAGGATCAGGAAGCCTCTGTTTCAAGCCTAATGAAACCTTATTGGCCTCTTTGTCAAGATTAAGTACCATCACCTCAATCTTATCACCTAAAGCCACCGCTTCAGAAGGATGGCTTATCTTAGACCAGGACATATCCGTAATGTGCAAAAGGCCATCCACTCCGCCTAAGTCTACAAATGCGCCAAAATCAGTTATTGCCTTGACTGTACCGGGATAAATCCCTCCTATTTTTAAATCCAGCCATCGCTTATTCTTTGATTCTTGTTTCTCTTTCTGCATCGCCTCTCTACGGGATAATATGATACTTTGCCTTAAGTTGTTTACTTTAACGACTTTGAAGTTAAATGGCTTATAGATGATATCCTTATCCGGGACTCCTTTAAAAGCAGAAAGAGAAGAAGGAAGGAATCCTTCTATTCCCATTACATCAACCAGAAAACCTCCTTTCACCTTCTTGATAGGCCTGCCTTCTACAAGCTCGCCCTCTTTAGCACCTTTAACAAGTTTTTCCCAGCCCTGGATGCGCACCGCCCTGTAATGGGAAAGCGCGATTATGCCGGAGTCGTCTTCAACGGATTCAACAAAGAAATCAAGCTCCTTACCAACCTCTAAATCTGCTGCGGTAAATTCGGTGATAGGGACGATGCCTTCAGATTTAAACCCCACATCCACTAATACTTCTTTTGTTTTTATAGAAACTATTTTCCCTTTAACAACCTCTCCCTCTTTTACCATTTTAATGCTCTGGATATAAAGTTCCTCGAGTTCAGATTTCTGTTCTGTCATTTTAAATCTCCTCTTTCTTTTAGTATTTTTTTTATTTAATTTTTAAAATGTTATTTAATATTCACGGTTACTTTTTAGATTAGCATCATCTATTTATTGACCCCGAAAAAAACACCTCCTCCTTGTAATAATTTATTTCTTAAAAGCATACTACAAATATCTGTTTTTTTCTTTAAACTACTATTTAATATATGATTACTGGCAATACGTAAAGGTGATAGGATTACGCTGGTGGGATTTTCTTTTGTAAGTTCTTTAGAACAAGAATTTATAATTTTGAATAATCCAATGCCTAACATGAAAGATGCCTGATATTGTCCATTATTTTTATTGCAATATCTTGATAAGGCATCCTCCTTTCTACGGAAATTTGTTTACCAAAACATACAGAGATCTTGGCTGGTCGAATGAAATGAGCGCCTTTAGGCAGCGCTATATGACTCCCCTTTACAAAAGCTGGTATTACCGGTACTCCAAGCTTCGAGCATAAAAATCCAATCCCGGGTTGCGGTATGCTAGATGTATCATTGTAATCCGAGCGCCTACCTTCAGGAAATAATACTATGGGATTACCATCTTTTATAAGGTGCATAGCTTTTTTAAATGCTCCCGGGTCTGCCGAGCCCTTTTTTACCGGAAATGTACAACAGAGAGACAGCAACCGTGAGAAAATGGGATTGTGAAATAAATCGTGCCGCGCCATAAAATTTAATTTCCGCGGACAGGCAACACCTAAGGCAACCGGGTCTAAAAAACTAACATGATTACTTGCTAAAATAAAAGCCCCCTTTTTAGGTAGATGCTCTGCTCCTGCTACTTCCAAACGGAAAAATATTTTACATAAAACAAGAGCTATGAACCTGAGGATACTATAAACCATGTTCAGTGATTAACTCTTTCCCGAATTCAAGCAACTTTTTTACTCTCGCCAGGCTCTTTGCTTCCGCATATATACGTATAATCGGTTCAGTCCCTGAAGGCCTAAACATAAGCCAGCTTTCATCTTCACATATAAGCTTTATCCCATCGAAGTCTTTTACCTGAATTACCTTCTTGCCTAACAACTCCCTGGGCATATTTTCTCTCTTTAAATCAATAAGCTTATCGAGGTTTAATTCATCTCTTAAGTAATAATACCTGCCGAATTTCTTTTCAGCCTCATTCAGGATCTTTAGGATATCTTTTTTTCGGTAAGCCATCATTTCTAAAAGCAAAAGGCCCGCGACAGTCCCATCCCTCTCAGGGATGTAACCTTTCACGCCCATGCCACCTGCCTCTTCTCCTCCAACGAGGATATCCTCTTTTTCCATCAGATTAGAGATATACTTGAAGCCAACCGGAGTTTCGAAAAGTTTTACGCTCAAAGATTTGGCTATCTTATCAATCATAGTTGTTCCTGCGATAGTCTTGACTATGCCCCCGGACCAACGCCTGTCCTGTTTAAGATGTAAGGCTAATAAACATAAAATCTTTTGCGGATTTATAAATATACCTCCCGGAGCAACCGCAGCTATCCTGTCCGCATCACCGTCAAGGGCTATACCTAAATCAAATTTCTCTTTTTTGACTCTTGCCATCAACTCCTGCAAATTCTCCTCGACCGGTTCAGGCCTTCTTCCCTCAAAAGACGGATTAATAATATTACGCATAAATTCCAACTTGATATTTGTTCCCTTAAGCACATCGGAAATAAAACTGTCCCCTGAACCATGCATAGCATCTACCAGGACTCTGAACCTTTTATTCTTTATTTTATCTAGGTCAACATAAGAACGGATAAACTTGACATATCCATAGATTAGGTTTTCTTTGTTGACTTTTCCTTTTATATTAGCGGAGTTTTTTTCCGGAATCTTCCCCAAGCGGCTTTCAACATCTGAAGTTATTTCCGGACCTGCTGCTCCTCCAGATGCGGTTTTAATCTTAAGGCCGTTGTATTCTGCGGGATTATGGGATGCAGTAATCATAATACCTAAATCAAGCTTTCTTGATTTAACTGTAAAACTTAAAGTCGGGGTAGGGACAGCCCTGTCTGAAAGTATAATCTCAATGCCCCTATTTGAAAGCACATCTGAGACGATTTCTGCAAAGTTAGCGGACATAAAACGCGTATCGTAACCAACAGCCACTTTCTTGCCGGGCCCTAGATAATCCGCAATCGCTTCTGAAACATCCTTGAGGTTCTTAAAGGTATAGTCATCGCCAATAACTCCCCTCCAGCCATCAGTGCCAAATTTAATTGTATTATTACCTTGCATTTCTTAACCTTTCAATTGCGAGCTTCGTATCCTTGGCACCAAATACATATAAACCTGCAGCCAAAATATTTGCTCCTGCCTGAATTAACTTAGCTGCAACTTCGTCGCTTACTCCTCCGTCTACAGCGATATCGCCGCTAAAAATAGAACGCAGCTTCTTTATCTTAGGCAAGACAGAAGGTATGAATTTCTGCCCGCTAAAACCGGGAAAAACACTCATGATTAAAACGAGGTCTACGTACTTAAGGATACCTTGAATACGCGCTAAGGGCGTATTGGGGTTTAAAGAGACGCCAAACTTAATTCCTTTCTTTCTTAGCTTTGAGCTTTGAGCTTTGAGCTTTGAGCTTGAAATAGTTTCAATATGCACCGTAATCATATCGCTTCCGGCTTTTACGAATTCATCAATAAACTTCTCTGGTTTCTCAATCATTAGATGAACATCCAAAGGAAGTTCTGTTAAGTAGCTTATATATTTTACCACCACGGGGCCGACGGTAATATTAGGCACGAAATGTCCATCCATAACATCGATATGGACCATATCCGCACCGGCTAGTTCGATTTTTCTTATCTCCCTATCTAAGCATCCGAAGTTAGCAGACAATATTGAAGGCGCAATTTTTATATTCACCCCGCTCTTCCTTTCTACCTTTTCCCCTACCCTGCTCCCTTTTCGTGATTTTCTTAGGAAGGAGCGGGGTTCATCGATAAAGTCCATATTTATTAATATAACTTAATACTTTTTCGGGCACTAAATAACGAAAGGACCTGTTTTCCTTTATGGCCTTACGGATTTCAAAAGCCGAGACATCAACAGCCCTGATTGCCACAGTAGTAATGTAAGCAGGTATTTTTTCTAATAGGTAACCGGGCCTAGTTACTGTGATAAATTTTACCATCTTAATAATATCACCAAGGTCCTTCCATTCATCTAAATATTTAAGCAGGTCAGAACCGATTATAAAAAACAGCTCATCGCGAGGGTATATCTTTTTAAATTCCTTTATCGTATCTATGGTATAAGAGCGGCCATCTCTTTTTATTTCTATATCAGAAACTAAGAAATGTCTGTTTGCCTTAATGGCTGACCTTACCATCTTGTACCTGTGGTGCGCATCTATGATATCGGAGTTATCCTTGTGCGGCGGTAAATACGCAGGTACGAAAATTATTTTATCGAGTTTTAACTTTTCTCTCGCCTCTTCAGCCAAAATGAGATGGCCGATGTGTATGGGGTTAAAAGTGCCACCTAGTATGCCTATCTTCATTCTCTTATTTGCCCATTACCAAACACCATGTACTTATAAGTAGTCAATTCTTCAAGGGCCATGGGGCCACGGGCATGCAGTTTATCTGTTGATATGCCTATTTCTGCTCCTAAGCCGAACTGATACCCGTCAGTAAATCGCGTAGAGGCATTGACGTAAACACAGGCAGAATCAACCTGTTTTAAGAATTCCAGGGCATGCTCGTAATTATCCGTGACAATACTATCTGAATGGTGCGAGCCATAATAATTTATATGATCTATTGCCTCTTTTAAACCCTCAACCACCTTAACCGACAAAATCAAATCCAGATATTCAGTATTATAGTCCTTTAGAGTAGCCCTCCTTACGTCCTTGACTATTTTTCGCGTGATGTTGCATCCGCGGATTTCTACTTTTGCTTGTTTAAACTTTTTCAACATACCTGGTAAAAATCTAACTGCCACATCCTTATGTACCAACATACTCTCCATGGCATTGCAGACACCAGGACGCTGGACTTTGGCATTAAAACATATATTTTGCGCCATATTTAAATCTGCCCATTCATCCACATATACGTGACAGATGCCCTTGTAATGCTTTATTACAGGGATGCGGGAAGACTTAATTACATGGTTAATAAGGCCTTCTCCTCCGCGGGGAATAACTAAGTCAATATAATTATTCAGCTTCAACAATACGTCCACTGCGTTCCTATCGCTAGTGGCAACCATGTTTATT
>JAPLLU010000034.1 GCA_026387385.1 Candidatus Omnitrophota bacterium | reverse complement strand
CACTATTCTATTAAAATGACGGCTGCAGATATAATAAATACATATCAGGCTTCCTAAAGAAAATAAGACCTGCACAAACCTTAGATTAAAGACACTTTTACCGAATATGAGAAAAAATAGGGCTTCTGGGAAAGCGGCTACTTTTCCTTTGTGGGGAGAGAAAATCGTTAAGGAATTGTCATACAACCTGGTACGAGGCACTTCCGGTGATATTAAACACAAGGCAGCCATACCAATTGTAGCTTCGTCATTATTTAGTTCTAGTTTATTCAAAAACATTGAAGAGGCTATTAAGAAATAAATAAAGATTGAAAATATTATAACTCGTTGTGTAAAATTTATTTTAGCCATCATTTAGTAAATTTTTATGTATCTAATAACGCAATTCTTCAATTAAGAATAAATAAGGCAGAATCCACTATCCGAGAAGCGGATTTTTCCATGTCAAAATTATTTACGGTGGTTAAACCGCCTTTTATCAGCTTATCTTTAAATTCTTTATGTATCAGGAGGAAAATTATTTTTCTTGCCAAATCTCTTTCATTACCTGGTTCAAACCACAAAATATCTTTATTACCGGAAGCTATTTCTTTAATTCCTTCGAGAAGAGAAGATATCACTGCTGTCTTAGATGCCCAATATTCATAAATTTTTAAAGTAGTTATTATTCTATTTGGTAAATTATCTTTGCGCGGAATTATACCTATACATGCTTTTTTAAGAAATTCTCTTGCTTCTTCACAAGGCAGCCAGTCCGTGAATACACAATTATTGATAACGCCTAACTTTTGCGCTAACTTCTTAATGTTAATAAACTCTCTTCCTCCTCCCACAAAGAAAAAATTTACCCGCGGAAATTCCTTGGTCACATAAGGGATAGCCCTAATAATTACCTCAACACCGTGTTGACGGTCCATTGCCCCTAAGTGAATCACTCCGTGTTCTGCGCCCTCATCTTTTTCCTGAAAAATGTTTTCCCTATCAATGCCGTCGTATACAACTTCTATTTTTCCATTATCTATTCCTTTTAAAATTAATAAATTCTTCATAGCCTTAGTAGCAACTGTAATATAATCTGCCGATTTAATAATAAAATATTCATACCTTAAAAGATATGGGGTCAGCAATTTTTCAAACAGATTCCTTTGGCCAAAAAATAAATACTCAGCATGGATATCAGTCAAATCCAGAATAAATCTAAATTTAAAAATCTTTTTCAAGAAAGGCAAAAAGATTGCTGCAATTGTATTATGGATAAGAAAAATATCTGTTTTCCTTACGAATCTCAAGAATTTTACTAAAAGGCGAATATTAAATTTAATCGTGCTAAGAATCTGTGAATGTTGTTTTGTAGGGGGATAGAGAGATAAAAGCTTTATTCCGTTTAATTCACTCGCGCCCTCCGTAGGAGCAATGATTCTCAAATTATAGCCTCTGCCTCTTAATTCATAGGCTACTTTTAATGTTCTTAAAGCCCCCCCGCCCTTAATGGGATACAAGGAATCGTGAGTTGAGATGACTATATTCTTATTATTCCCTATTCCCTGAATCATCAATAATCACCGCAAAAATTTGTTTTAACAAAAAACTGCTCTTAAGCCCTTTTAAGGTACGCAACATAATACGGATATGACCCATGCACCATAAAGGAGATAATAATTTTCTAGAAAACCACTTGACCAGAAAATTCTTTTTTAATTTTTCTACTTCTTTTCTCTCTGAATGAGAAAAACCGGTAATTTCAGTACTTTTCCCGTCATATCGCTTCCAGTCAATATTCTTCAATAATCCTTGTTTCTCGACAATCCCAAAGAACTCTGTGCCGGGAAAAGGCGTGGCAATACTAACCTGAGCACAATCTATATCTAGGGAATTGGCAAATCTGAATGTCTTCTTAACATCATCTATGGTCTCTCCTAATAGCCCTAGAGTAAAAGTAGCCTGGGTCTTTATTCCATATTTTTTGCATAACTTTATAATCTCTTTTGCTTTTTTAATATCTATGGGCTTATCGATTGTTTTTAAAATTTTTTCGCTACCGCTCTCTAAGCCGAACTTTATTCCAATGCATCCGCTTTTGCCCATAATTCCTAACATTTCTTCCGTTAAATTTATAACATCCCCCATGCAGCTCCATTTAATCTTCAAATTCCTTCTTAAAATTTCCTCACATATGGAAAGGGCGTGTTTTTTATCAACCGTGAAATTATCGTCATCAAAATAGACCTCTTTTACCCCATACCTAGTAATCGAATCCTGTATTTCATCAACAACCCTATTAGGAGAAAAAGCTCTATATTTACCATCGTTATACATTACCTGATTCCAAAGACAGAAATAGCAGCTATAATGACACCCGCGCGAACTCTGCATCTGGACTAAAGGCCGATGTTGACAAAAACCATCCCAATAGACAAGAGGGTTTGGTTTTTCATTTGAAGGAAAAATATCGCGCAGAGGGAAAGGAAGGGCATCTAAATGCTCAATCGGGTTAGAAAAACCCTTATCAATAATAAGGCCTCTATCCCGAAAAACTACACCGAGAGGAAAATCATTCTTTTTTTCATTTAAGGACGTTGCTAACTTTAAAAGTGACTCTTCGAATTCACCTCTTAAAACAAAATCCACAGCTTCGTTTTTCAAGAGTATCTCAGAGGCAAAAACGCTCGCGTGAGTACCTCCTATCGCAATAGTTAAGCTACAAATTTCTTTGATCATTTTAGCTAAAAGTAAATCATGTTCAACCGTAGGGGTAGTGATTTCATAGAAAACCAGATCGGGTTTAATGTCGTTAATTTTGCCTATTAATTCGTTTTCAGAGATATCTAAAGCTATAGCATCTATAACATAAACATCAAAAAAAGATTCCTTTAGTAAAGATGCGCTGTAAGCTAAAGAAAACGGGAAAGGTAAATAGTGAGGCAATGTGCCTTTAATTTTTATACTCGAGTGGGGCCAGCGCGAGCCTGATCGAATATAATACCTTTCGCATCTCTTGTTAATATTCTGCTTATATTGGGGATTGATTAAAAGGACTTTCATCGAGTAATAATTTGTGTTTTATAAGATTGGGCGTCTCTTATATCTCTTTTAAGCAAAATGTAAAAAATATCTTTCATTATTTTAATAATCGACAAACAGGTAAAAGTTTTTGATCTGCTACCTTGGCGTCCTTTTAGCGGCGCTGACAGCTCTATTAGTTTATAGCCGTGTTTAATAACTCTGATTAAAATTTCTGCCCAGATAACAGAAGTACCTGAAACAGGAGTCAGGGAACGCACTAGCGATGTAGGCATTATGGTCAAATCGTTATAATATTTTAAATCTAAATTAAAATAAATATTAATAAACTTAGTATAAATCCGAGAAACCAAGCGTCGTAACAAAAAACGATTATCTCTTCCTCGATGGTGAAAAGTCACTATAGAGTCCTTTTTTAAATAAGGAAGGGACGGGATAAATTGTTCAGCTGGATTTTCATGGTCAGCAGGAAACCAGGTAATATAATCACAGCTAGCAACAGCTACAGCATCACGATAGCAAACCCCAACTCCTATATTTTTTTTATGATGCATCACCTTAATATTGGAATATTCTTTAGCTAACTCTTCAGCCAACTGTGGCGTAGAATCAGTGCTGCCATCATCAACAATAATAATCTCGATATCCCGTATATGAGCAAACAGGGTTTTCTGCAAATCTTCTACCGCGCCCCTCAGAGCTATCTCTTCATTAAAGGCGGGCACGCAAATTGAAATACTTAAATCTTTCAGCATCTTTTGTTGTCTTGGCTATTCTCTTTATATAAAATTGACATGGCTGTTTGGATTTTTTAATTCCCAAAGATAACGATTAATTTCATCAAGACGACAGGCATTTCTACAGGTTTTCACATCGTGCTTCTTATATATCATATCCATAATCTTTCCGCGTCTGGTACCATTCCAAATATTTTTAAAGTTTTCTTTACATATATTACCAAATATAAAATCTTTCTTACCTATAAAAGCAGCGCAGGGATATATGTCTCCTTTAGCAGTTATGTGCGTGGCGAATGGTATCCCCAAACAGCGTTTGTATGACTTGGCGTATTGCAGTTTCTCCATCGCCTGCCTCCGAAATATTATATGGAAATTATCTCTTGAATATCTCGCCAATTCCTCTTCCAAATAAAATAGATTTTTATACTTAAACTTAGGGTTTATACTATTATTGCTCGATGGATGTTGAGAATATGGCTTTATTACTAAATAATCCACTCCTATACGCCTTAATATCCTAGCTAAAATTATAACCTCTCTGTAATTCTGAGGCATTAATAAGAACTGCGCCCCTATAGTGCAATTGTAATCTTTCTTTTGTTTTATCTTAACTGCATCCTTAAGATTCTCAATAACAATATTGAAATCCTCTTTTTTTGTTCTATGCATAACCGCATAAGTCTCCTCTGTGCCTGCATCTAGACTTACCTTGAGCCACTTAAGATGTCCTAATAATTTTTCAGCCTTAACTTTGTCAAAGAAAACTCCATTGGTAACAAGGGCAACATCTATGCCTGCCTTACTGGTAAAAAGAATGATATCCGCTGCTTTCTTGTGTAAAAGCGGCTCTCCTTCTCCTGAATATAAAATAGATTTTATCCCTTTTTTTGCTGCCACAGATATAAATCTCCTAAGGCAACTCACATCTAAAATATCCGGTTTATATTTTAAAAAGTTAAAAGCGCAAAAGATACAACGATGATTGCAGCCGCCGTATAAGCTAATCTCTATATAAATAGGATAAATATTTCCGCCTTGAAGCCACTGATATAATCGGGGGATGTGGTACATAAGTTTTTGGCTGTCTATTCTATATGCATCCATTTTTTATACTTTGACTTATTGAAATTAAAACTAATTATTCATTGTAAAGCTTTTTCTTCATTCTTTTAATCTTATCCACTTTATCCATATTACCCTTTAATTCATAATAAATAATCATTTCATCCAACGAGCCGGCATTTTCTTTTTTCTCGAACTCAAGAGGAGTTAATAATTCAACATTTTTAAAAAATCCTTCTTGCTTTAATCTCTCGGCATTCCTTGGGTTATTATATATGTTAAGTAGAGTAACAATTGTGTATGCTGTAAATAAATATATTGTGAAAATAATATATGTTCTGAAAGGCGTTTGTTTATGGCTCTTTGAATACCAAAATTGAGGACTAATCGGACTTGCAAATCTTTTTATAATATAAAAAGTAACCACGAAAGTAGCTAATAATAAGGGCAGACAAGATCTTAATTTTAAGTCCAAGTCTTTTATATAAAATAATGGGCTAAAAATATATTGCAGAGTCTTAACCCGCACGGCTAACTTAGGAAATCCTCTAACATAATTTAAATCTAGTTGAGCTATGTATTCGGAAATAATAATAAAATTCCAAAGAATAAAAAAGATCGAGATGAAAGCAAGAAAATACCTAATATATCTTTTTTGTCCTTGAAAAGCTCGTGCAAACAATAAGACAAAAATGGGAAATTCTGTAGATAATATCCTTGCGCCGGGGGTCCCTCCCCCCCAGGCGTATCTATACGAGAGAATAAACACTTTTATCAATACATATAATGATAAAATAAAAAAGAAAAGATCTTGCATTTTTCTTTCATTCCTGGTTTTTATGTTTCTCGTGAGATTTATAATAGAAAAAATAAGCCCCAACAAACAGATATAAAAAATTGGGGAGGTGAAAAAGAATCCACGGTATGATGAGAAGAGTTGATCAAAAAAATAAAAATCTCTGAAATTCAATAAATGAAGCTCTCCTATATGGAGGGTCCCATATTTAATATAGTCATTAATAATCTTCAATGTTATTCCCGGCAGAAGACCAATAATAAAATATACGCCATTTTTCCAGTTTGTCTGTTTGAAAGTAAGCAGACTAACAAAAAGAAAAAATACAAAAAATATCTGGAACCATAAATCAATTTTAACTGCCATACAAATGGAGAAAAACAATCCATAAAAAACCCAATGGAGTCTTTTCATATTGATTGCCGAACTACAAAACCAGATTGATATAATAGATAACAAAGATGCGACCATCTGCGCATTTCCAGCCTCATACACTGTATAATAAAAGAAAGTTGTTCCAAAAAATATAATCACAGTTGACCATATCGAAAGCTTATTTGAGAAAAATACCCTGCAAAAAAAGTAGGTCAAAAGAGAGGCGAGAAAACTAAAGACAACAGTGCTAAATGACATTGCACATCTAACAAGTTTATCGAGTTCAATGGAAGTTAAACTTTTAAGATTAAATTTCTTAGCTATAAAATAGATGGACTTCGCATATATATAAAACGGAGCCCAGGAGATAACTCCTCCGTGATTATGAAAATCGGGCATATTATATGTTTTAGATATTCTGGGCTGAGATGACATAAAATTAGCCTGATTTATTACATTCAGATCGCCATCTTCTACTATGCTTGCAGTATAACTAGAGTAAATAGGTTCGTCAGCACCATCGAAATCTGTTTTATAAACAACGAACGCATAGAGAAACAACAGAAAAGGCAAAATGGAATATATGATATACTTAACTTTCATTAATTTCTAAACGAACTTAAAAAATTTGCTTTTATCGTGCGATAGGCAACGTAATATTGTATCCAGTAACTATAGCGAACAGCCTTATTTTTATGGAATAAAGCATTCCAAATCCTCCTTGGATTAAGAAAATAATATAATGCAAAAAGGCGATAAATTAAGTAGTTGCTATATTTTCTTCTTGAAAGAATTACGTTTGCCTTTCCGAAAAGTCTATATTGGGAAAAATCCCCTTTTTTATCCCAATTCTCCCAGTAATCAGTTCCTGGTCTTGGTTCCAAAATACTAATGTGCCATATAGGAGAGGTTTTTATCAAATAAAAATAAGTTTTCAGGGTTTCACGAAAGGTCTCATTCGGGAATCCGATAATCCCATGATTATGAACAACAATTCCCTTCTTAAGCAAGTTAGCGCACATTCTTCTGTTGTCCTCAATAGCATAAGGTTTACGGTACTCTTTTAAAATCCGTGGATTTGCAGATTCGATACAAATATTGATTTTAACACAACCGCTTTGTGCCATAAGGTCCAAGGTAGATTCATCTCTAACTGAACGGGAGCCAATGGTTGTGCCCCATGGAAGAATAATCTTCTCTTTTATTAACAATTCGCAAAGATTACGAAGATTTTGTTCATCAATAGCCGTATCATCGTCGCATAAAAAGACAAAATCACACCCATTTCTTTTAGCAACCTTGAATTCATCTAAAATTCTTTTAGGAGATTTGTGACGATATCGATGTCCCCACATCTTCACTGTAGCGCAAAAGGCACAATTATAAATACAGCCGCGGGAGGTTTCGATATTTATATAACGCATCTTTGCCCATTTAAAGTATGGTTTCAAATTAAACTCTGAATAGTCATTAAAAGGCAAGGTGTCTAAATCCTCTATTGGTTCCCGAGGAGGGTTTTTTACGATTTTGCCATCCTCTAAATAATAAAGTCCTTTTAAATCTTTCACAGATTGTTTATTTAAATGCCTATGTAAAAATTCTTTGAAACTTGCTTCTCCTTCACCATAAATAATGTAATCATAGCTATTAAGCAATAAATCTTCGGGAGCTAAAGTCGCATGGTTGCCGCCTGAAATAACTATAGTGTCTGGGTACTTCTCTTTAATATCTTTTGCATAACGCATGCAATATGGAGCAGCATTAGTAAAATTGCAGGAAATTCCAATAAGATCGTATTGTCTGGATAAAATTTGTGCTAGACCTTTTTTATAAGAATATGTTGACAGGTCTATCAATTCCATATCGCACCCGAGCTCTTTCCCAATCAGATGTAAATTCATCAGGCCCAAAGCCGATACATATTCATAGCAGGTATCAACGGAAGGCGCCGCTAACAGTATTTTCATAACTACCTACATCCCTTCTTAAACCAGAAAAGTTATATTATATTTAGGTATTTTAAATTCTTTTTATTCTCTGCCTTTAGCAAAAATCCATATTCAGATTCTTCAATTAATCTAAAGCTAACGTTATACATGCTAAAAGACTGACCCTTTCTAAGCAAATTTGTAGTATTCCTCATTATATTCTTTGATATTGCCATTGGGCTCTAATCTAAAACTATTTGACGTCTTTAATCTCTACTGACGTGTTTCCGTAAACCTGAAACCTATTTGTCTTTACCTTTATATCACAAGGATTACAATCCCCAAATTGGCTGCATTCCCTAAAAATATCTTTTATTTCAAAATCTGAATCTGACATATTACCTAAGGGCGGTAAATCTTTATAAAGGTCGTGATGGCATCTATAAATATCAGCGTTCGGTCCTATAATGAGTTCTGATGTTCTGCACAAACATCTTTTTCGTTTACCATTACCGACAGCTTCGGGATAAAGATAAGTCCCGTATATTTGAGCATTAAACTCTCCTAAGAACTCTTTAGTTCTAAAATCGATTCCTAAACCATAGCATTTTTCTTTGGTTTTTAAAACCTCTTGTTTAAATTGAGGATGAAGAATACTAAAAATTCCAATGGAGAAACCCGCCTGCTGCATCTTTAGCACTTTCTTTATAAGTTCATCCAAATCCATGTAAGGAGGATGATAACTTACCCTTATGTTAGGGTAGGGCGCATCCCTGCGCAGACGGCCGGGGTTGATATTATCAATAAATTTGTCGACATCGAAACAGAGATTCGTTAAAATATCGATGTTTAAATCTTGTCTTAGATTTTTAATTATCCAAATTAAATCCGGATGCAGTCCAGGCTCTCCGCCTTGAATAGTAATGGGTAAATCACTTGGACAGACTAAGCGATTTAGCATCTCAACCCATTTCTTACCTGCAATAATGGAATTTTTAAATTTATTGCCTCCGCCATAATAATTTATACAATAATCGCATCTCAAATTACAGTTTAAAGTTAAAAAGCAGGCTATATAATTATACCTTCGAGGCAATTTTATTTTTTTTAAACTCATCTTCGATTCTTTCCTTAACTTTCTCAGGAACAATATATTCTAAACATTGTTTTTCTTTATCACAATGCGAAGTAAGACAAGGTATACATTTATAGGGTGCCTCGGGTAATAAAAACGAACCACGGTCATAAAAATATATCTCATAAGGAGAAGTCGGACCAAATAAAGCAACTATCCTTTTCTTAAGGGCTAAACCGAGATGAAGCCCTAAGGTATCAGCAGTTACTATTAGCCTGCAAGAGTTTATCCAGTCTATATATTCATAAATACTATTTAGCCCTTGTTGCCAAGATATAGAATATTCATTCTTTATCAAATCTTCTAACCTCTCCCAATAGGCTCTTGGCCAGGCCTTGTTTCTCCATTTATTACCTACGGTCCAATTAAAACCTACATCATATTTAATCACTGACTTTGGCTTGTAACCAAGAACATAATCCTGTCCGCGCCACTCTCTTCCTAACGCCTCAGCCATAATTTTTTGCCAACAATCTTTGTTTCTTCTTTTTTTATCCAAATCTTGAGTAAGCTCTATTAATCTCTTACTGCCTTCGCAACCATTATAAATATCATTGGTTAGATTATTGAATTTAAAGCCGAAATACTCCTTTGTCCGTAGAGAATCGGATAGCAGGCAGATCTCAGGTAATTTTTCAAGATTAACTATAATGTTAAATTTTTCCTTTTTAAGTTGGCCTACTATATTGGGCCCGTAAACCCAGATTCTATCTATATATTTATTATTTTCTAGTAAGGGGCGGGCATTTTTATCTACAAGCCAAGTAATATGACTGCCTTTAAAAAAATGCAAAATAACTGTAGTCCTTAAGACATCGCCCAAACTAGTAGTTAGGCTTAACATACTATCTAAGGTTTCTGAATAACCCAATTTAATTATTAATATTTTTTTCATGCCTCTGAAAACTCATGTCTGCGCCATTCCTGCCTTAGGCTCCTTTCAAGAATACGCAGCCAATTAAAGAAAGTGGTTTTGGTAATATATATTTTTTTTCTAAAAATATGTGTCTTGGTCAGATAGTATATGAGGGTAAATACAGGGCTGTGTGGCATATAGATTAAAAAACGTACAATCAAGCCTTTAAGGCCAGGAAAAGCTATGGCCACTGCCCCTAATACCGATAAATTCATCTGAATATTTTTTTCTTTTCTAATAAAGCAACTCAAGGGAGAGCTATACATATAAGAGGTATGCATCTTTTCGAAATCAGGCTTATAAAAACCCAACGCAATACTCTGCTGACCAAGTTCTGTGCCCGGATAAGGATGAAAAATAGGAAACTCTGCCCAATCAGCTTTAGCTTTAATTGCCAAGTTAACTGATTCTAATTCATTTTTTATGCTTGCTCCTGGTAACCCAACAATACAATTGGTAAAAGTATGTATGCTATATTTTTCGCATAAGCGATGTGCTTTAATAATCTGTTCATCTGACATGTGGCGTTTAAGCATCCTGTCTCTTATGCCCGCATTGCCTGCTTCTATAGACATGCTTATTGTGCGGCAACCAGCATATTTCAATAATTTTACTATATCCTCAGTAAGTAGGTCGGCACGGGTTAAAATAAAAAAAGGAAGATCGATGTAATTTTTATATTTCTTAGAAAACTCTTCTAACCAATCATCAGCGCTATAAGTAAAAATATCATCATAAAACTTAATAAAACTTAACGGCCATTTATTTTTTACATATCTGATATCGTCTATAATATAGTCTACGCTGTGCCTGCGCACTAACTTTCCCTTTCCTGCGTAGAGCTTACGCCAACTAGCATTAAAACAATAGGTACAATCATAGGAGCATCCTCGTGAAACAATAAAGCTTTTAAGAGGATACCTCCCCATAGGCGTATTATCGTAAAGCAGGGCATAATCAGGAAGAGGTAAAGTATCTAAATTTTCTACTAAATTTCGGATGATAAAATTTTCTTTATTATTTTTAGTAAGAATGTTGGGAATTACATCTATGGGTTCTTTTTTGTTCAATGCGTAAAGTAAATCAACAAAGGCACTCTCGCCTTCCCCGATACAAATTGCATCTAAGCTATCTTCAAAAATAACCTGAGGGAAAAATGTGGGATGCGGCCCTCCCATAATTGTAAATACATCAGGAAATTTTTCTTTAATTAAGCGGTTTAATCTAAGGTAATATTTGGCTTCCCCTGTGGAAGAACTATAAGCAACTACATCTGGCCTTAATTTAGCAATATATTCTAATGGGTCCTGTGAATTCATCTCGCATAAATAAGTCTTATGGCCCTCTCTAAGACCAACGGCTGAAATAGTACATAATCCGACCGGGGCTAAGAAGTTTTCGCTTTTAAATATAAATAATATTTTCATAGTGTTTGTTTCTGATTTTTTATACTTGAGCGGCCTAGAAAGCCTCATCCATTAGAACGGGGATGGCGATTTGTCCGCTTCAAGTATCCAGCCTTTAGGGCCTTGGAACCCCTTAAGGCTTATAGCCTTAAGGTGGGCTCCATTTATTCAAGTTAAGCCGCAACTTTAAGGTGAAAAGCACGTATACCCAGCCTATTCTAAGATAATCCCATAAATTGCTCCCGGTCTTAGAGTAGCCTCTTCTCCTGGGGAGACAATAATAAGGCAATTCTATAATTTTATATCCGCGCTTTCTGGAATTATAAATAAAATCAATGAAGTACTCACCATAATTTCCATTTATCTTAATCCCATTATCAAAAATAGTTCTTCTTACCGCAACAAATCCACTGGTATAGTCCTTAAAAGAAGCGCCCAAAACAAATGAGATAAACGAATTCATCAGGCGGCTTAAGATTACTATTGACCATGAATCAGCAGGACCGCGCACATCTTTACCGCCTTTAACAAAACGAGAACCCACGGCAACATCATAGCCTTCAAATACTTTTTTTATTAATTCGACAAGTCTATACGTAGGCATAGAAAAATCGCAATCCATCCAGGCAATAATACCTCCTTTTGCCTCCCTAATCCCTTCGCTGATGGCCAGGGCTAAACTCCTCTGTCCGGTTCTATGAATCAATCTTATTCTATGGTCAATCTCAGAATATCTCTCGGCTTCTTGCCAAGTTTTATCCGGTGAATCATCGTCAACCACCAATAACTCAAAATCATCACCGATATATTTAGAGATATAAAAGGACAGTTCGCCCATAAGTTCGCTTATGTTTTCTCTTTCGTTGTAAGTAGGCAAGATTACCGATATTCTAGGACGGTTTGTATTTGGCATCTTATTCTCGTTCTTCCCAATAGTATCCGCATTCTTCACTAACTCCCGATAATATTTTATCTTTCTTATCTATCGGAAATATCTTACAGAAAAATGGTTTTCGCTTACCCAATTGACACTTATTATTATTTAAATAACGGCACCATGGTATATTCAGAAGACAGCAACGCCCGCAAGCTAGACATTTGCCTTTACGGCTGAGTAAAGAACGTATGGTATAACGGGAACGAAAATAAACAAACCAACGATGACGAAAACCTGAAAGTAGAACTGTGAATAATTTAACTTTTTTATCTAAAGCCATTTTAGAAATCTATCCTATAAATTATAAATAGCGAAAAATCCGTTTATCTGACCCTTTAATTCTATCCAGGATCTTATAGATAATAATCTTTTCAAGATGTATTTGGGCCTAAGATAAAATGCCCTATTAGCATAATCTAAAAATTCCTTAAACTCTTCTCTATTCATAGATTCTGGCACAAAAAATATTGTGGAATGGTCAATGATACTGAATCTATTTGTGAAATCGAATTTATGACCTTGCCCCTTAAGGAGTTCGTAAAGTTCTGTGCCGGGATATGGGACAAACTTGTTAAAATGAGCATAATCGACTTTTACTTTTATAGCGAAACTGAGCGTACGTTTTAAACTCTCTAAAGTCTCACCCGGAGTTCCAACTATAAAATCAGCCCTCACGCTAAGTCCGACTTCCTTAGCTAATCGCACTGCTTTTCTATTTTGTTCAACGGTGTTTCCTTTTTTTAATAATTTCAAAATCCGCTCATCTCCGGATTCCAAACCATACAAAACCTGCCAGCAGCCTGCTTCTTTCATTGCTTTAAGCATTTCTTTTGAAACATTAGCAACTTTTGTCAGGCAGGTCCAGGGGATTTTAATCTTACGTTCTTTGAATTTATTGCATATCGCAAAAACCCGTTTTCCATTCAAAGTGAAGGTATCATCAAAAAATCTAATTTCCCGAGCGCCAAACTTATAAATTAGCTCTTCGACTTCTTCTATAACTTTTTCTGCACTGCGTTCCCGGTAAGTAGTGCCAAACACCGCCCGGTCGCAAAAAGTGCATTTTGAAGGGCATCCGCGCGTAGTTATCAATACCCCTTGCGGTAATCTCTTATAAGAAGCAGGGGTAGGCCTGTAAGCAGCTAAAGGGGGTTGTAAATGTCTGGCAGGATAGGGCAGGCTATCTAAATCTTTAATAAATTCTCGTTGCCTTGTTTTAAAGATTCCACCGTTTTTCCTGAACACAATACCATCGATACCTGAGAGATTAGTTAAACCGTTTCTTTCAAACTCACGCACTACTTCTAGGAATGTGATTTCACCTTCTCCGATTATGCCTACATCAAAACAATCAAACCCCATTGTATATTCCGCCGCAGCGGTAAGATGAGCCCCTCCTACAATTACGGGCACGGGAGGAAGGTGTTTTTTGATATCCTGTGCTACTTTTTTCATGCTCCTAAAAGCAGAAGTTGCCCCGGTAATCCCTATAATATTTGGTTTTTCTTTTTTTAACAATCCGCTCAGCTGTAAATGTGATATTCCTAAGGTGCAATCGATAATTTTCACTTCGTAACCGTTTTTCTCTAAAACAGCGGCTATATAAGCTAATCCTAACGAGGGGATAATATTGACAACTGATTTAATACTTATTGTATCTCCGACTAAATCTTCCGGCAATATCGGAGGATCAATTAAGCATATCTTCATAAGATTACCTCTTCACTGCTTTATCTTGAGCAGACTTAATGCATCTAACTACATACTCAATATCTTTCCTGGTTAAGGTCGCAGCCGATGGCAAGTATATGCCTTTTCGGCAGAGTTCTAAAGCGACAGGAAACTTTTCATTGTTAGACTTAGGATATGTCGGTTGAAGGTGGATGGGAATAAAAAAGGTCCTTGTCTCAATACCTTTTTGGGCCAGATATGCTCTTAGGGCATCACTGGTTAAGCCAAAATTATCTTCAATCAATATAGCATACATCCAATAGACATTTTTTAAGCCTTTTGCTCGGGGAGGGAACCTGATACCTTTAACATCTTTAAGGAGAAAATTATAATGCCTGGCGTTCCTGATTCTTGCTCCAACCAACGATTTAAACCTTTCTACCTGCGCCAAACCTATTGCCGCTTGCAAATTCGTCATTCTGTAGTTATACCCTAAATATTTATGCCAGAAATGCCGCTCTTCTGAGAAGGCATGGTCCCGTAGTATTTTAACCCTCTTAGCAATCTCTTTGTTATTGGTGGTGACCATTCCACCTTCACCAGTGGTGATTATTTTATTTGCATAGAAGCTAAAGCAGGAAACGTCTCCTATGTTTCCTACTCTTCGCCCCTTATATTCTGCACCGTGTGCCTCTGCAGCATCTTCAATTACAAATAAATTGTGTTTCTTGGCGATAGACATAATTTTATCCATATCCGCAGGAAGCCCGTAAGTATGAACAGCGATAATTGCTTTGGTGCGTTTTGTAATCTTAGCTTCAATCTTAGCGGTATCTATGTTCCAAGTAACTCTATCTGCATCCACAAAGACTGGTTTTGCGCCCAGATAGGTTACTGCATTAGCAGTGGCAATCATAGTAAAAGTTGGCACTATTACTTCATCCTGATTTTTTATGCCCAAGGCAGCTAATGCAAGATGCAATGCTGCTGTGCCGCTAGAACAGGCTAAGGCATATCTTGCGGGGCAGCATATTTTAAAGGCTTTTTCAAACTTCTCTATAAAACCTCCTGCTGACGATATCCAGTTTGACCTCACGCACTCAGAAACATATTTAAGTTCGTTGCCACC
>JAPLLU010000029.1 GCA_026387385.1 Candidatus Omnitrophota bacterium | reverse complement strand
AAAGGGGGAGGGAGGCGCTGTTAGCGTACTCTCAAAGGAGATAGGTAAAATGAACTGCAAAAAAATAAAAGATTTGATTATCACAGATTATATTGATCAGGAGCTATCCAAGTCTAGGCAAGAAGAGGTTATCACTCATTTAAAGACTTGTTCAAGGTGTAGGGCTTTTGAGCAGGCCTTACGCAAGAGAGTCTCTGAACCTTTGCGCAAGATAGAACCTGTAAAGCCTCCTGAGAGTATCTGGCAGCGGGTTCAAGAGGCAATAGATGAAGAAGAAACAGTGCAGCATAGTCCATCGTTACTTGGCCGCATCTATGATTTCCTGAAAGGCGCTGTCCTGTGGCCTAAGCCCGTATTTGCCTTTTCATCCACCTTTGCAGTTATTCTTATCGCCGCATTATTCTTGTGGAGGCCTTTTTATAGGCAATGGACAGTGAAGAATTATTTACTGGAGCAGTCTAATTTTATACACTCTATTCCTTTATCGGTAAACGGCGAGTCGGAAAATGGTCTTGGTTTTGACACGGAGATAGTAAATCTGTTTTTTTAAGGAACTTTTTTTACGCGCTTATGGTCTAAGCGTATAGAAGGGGGTAGAAAGATGAAAATGCAATCAAGAAGTACTCGTTACATTATAGCAATAGCCTTGGTCTTAGGTCTTAGTTCTATAGCCTTGGCTGAACCTGCTGAAGAGGATCCGGTTAAAATATGGATGAGATGGAGAGAGAAGGTAGATACTTCGTTAAAAGAACTGAAACTAAGTCCGGAGCAAGAGCAGAAAATTGCTGCTCAGAGAAAACAGCAGCAAGAACAAACCCAGGAGTTAAAACAAAAAATTGCCCAGATGCGTAAAGAATTGGCCGAGGAGCTTGAGCAGCCTAAACCTGATAAATCCAAGGTTTATGCGCTGATTTCAGAGATGAAAGAACTGATGGGAAAGGGCCTGGAGCAGAGGGTGGAGCGGATTCTTATGTTAAAAGAGATTTTGACTCCCGAGCAAATGAAAAAATTGGAACAGAAGAGAGAAGGATTTAAACTCAAAAAGGGGGGTAGGCGTGAAAAAAATAGTCGTAATGGCGCTTATAATAGGAAGTTTGGCGATAGGGATAAGTACGCACGTTTTTGCCAGTGATTGGGATAAAGCAGGTAAGGCCTTGACAATAATAGAAGGGCTGCGTGTTTTCACGGGCGGTGCGGTAGATATAATAGGCACCATCACCGGGATCAACAGGCCGCGTCAGGAAACTAGAGAGTACAGCTATTCCAGGGATTCTGATCGCAGGCAATATGCTAGTAATAATGGTTGGCAACGTGGCCAGGATAAATACGAACGCTGCGAGCGCGTTTGGGTTCCGCATTATGCCTGGAAGGTAAAGTATGTCCCTACGTATACAGAGTACAGGCCGGGCTATGGTGAGGTCATCGTCGAGGCACACTATGAAAGATACCAGGTAGAAGAGGGCGGACACTGGGAGATCAGATACGATAGAGAGTATCGTCCTTCCGATAATCATAGGTATTAGTATCGGCAGAACGAAATCGTTCTGATTGCTCCTGTTTAACATAAGCAAAGGGCTGGACATTTCCTCCAGCCCTTTTTGTTTTATCTTACCATTTTGAAATGGAAGTGGTATAATAAAGAAAAGGAGGCAGAAATGTTAATGTTAATTATACAGTTGTTCTTAGTGGGATTAATATTTGATGTATCATTTAACCTCAGAAGAATGAACAAAAAACTGGATGAAGTTATCAACAAGAAGAGCTAGTAGTAAGAAATAAACAAAAAAGTAAAAGAGCAATTTAAGTAACACGCCATACCCACTCCCACAAGGGCTGGACTTAACCGTTCAGCCCTTTTTCTTTGTTTTGAAGTAGCGGGGCCTGTCACGGGGCGCTTCTTGCGCTGACGCGCTACGAAGCATCCCCGTGCCACCCGCTAAGACTTTATGCAGAGTAAGGAAATCCAATCTATTTTAAACTTCGAATTTACTTGATAACCACCATATTCAGCCTTATAATATACCTTCAAATATAGCGAGAAGGACCAAGTTTTCTTTTAGATAAAAAGGAGGGAAGAGGATGAAGAAACTGATATTTATCACCTTGATGGCGTTTTTACTCGTTCCGGCTTTGGCTTTTTCCGAGGAGCAATCCCCAGCTACAGATACCACTATGGAGATGAGCAAAGGGATGGAGATGGGTAAAGGAATGGAAATGTGTAAAGGAATGGGCAAAGGGATGCGCTGTGATTGCGGAAAAATGTGCATGATGATGCAGAAGCAGATGATCGCTACCTCTGACGGCGGAGTTATTGTCTTAGCCGGGAATAAGCTCTACAAATATGATAAGAACCTGAACCTGGTTAAGGAAGCAGAGATCAAGATGGATGTTGAGGGCATGAAGAAGATGATGGAGCAGATGAAGGAGAAAAAAATGCAGATGATGCAGGAAGAAAAAAGTGAGCCTGCTGTAGGAGAAAAGGAGAGTAACCCACAGTAATAGATAGAAGAGCAATTAAAGTTTAATCAGCCCGTAGCGAAAGCTACGGGCTTTTTTATTTAGCGGGTCCCTGCCTGCCGGCAGGCAGGCTGTCACGGGTATTTTCTCGCTCGCAGTACGCTCGCTCAAAAACACCCAAGCCTGCCTCTCCGAAGCCCATCAAAGCTTTTAACGAAGCCAATTAAAAGGGCGTAGGAGGGCCACCCGCTTGAAAACCTGTTAGATTTAGCCCCTTCTTACGTCTATTAGAGTAGAAAGGGGGATAATCAAATGTCTAAAACGATTGCTGTTGGTCTTATAGCTACAATGATTCTGGAATTACGGGGTAGAAAAGTAATGTTGGACCGAGATTTAGCTAAGCTTTATGGGGTTGCGGCCAAGGTTTTGAACCAGGCAGTAAAAAGGAATATTAAGCGTTTTCCCAGTGATTTTATGTTTCAATTATCCTGGGAAGAGATAGAGTCTTCAAGATCGCATTTTGCGACCTTAAATTCAAGGTCACAATTTGTGACCTTGAAACAGGGCCTGAATATTAAATATCTTCCTTATGCCTTTACCGAACAAGGCGTGGCCATGCTTTCAAGCGTATTAAACAGCGAACGTGCCATACAAGTTAATATTCTGATCATGAGAGCTTTTACTAAGTTAAGAGAAATTCTTTTTACCCATAAGGAGCTGGCTGAAAAGATTGATAATCTAGAGAAAAAATATGCCGCTCATGACGAGACAATAAAAGCCATATTTGAGGCGATCAAGAAGCTTTTAGAACCTTCGCCCGAAGAACCAAAGAAAAGAATAGGGTTTCATACCTAACAGGCACTTTTCCCGCCTTGAATTGGTTAGCGGGTCCCTGCCTGCCGGCAGGCAGGCTGTCACGGGTATTTTCTCGCTCGCGCAGCACGCTCGCTCAAAAACACCCAAGCCTGCCTCTCCGAAGCCCATCAAAGCTTTTAACGAAGCCAATTAAAAGGGCGTAGGAGGGCCACCCGCTATAAATCCAACCTCCTAGCCAACTACAAGTTAGCGGGTCCTACATTTTGGGAACTTTTTTCCCGCCTTTAGCGTCTAATATGCAAAGAGGATAGTGGATAAGGCTAGAAAAAGGAGGCCAAGATGAGAAAGATTAAACTTTTTAAACGCATAACCGTTTGTACACTTGTCCTATTGCTGGCGATTCCGATTACGGCAATGGCAGACGAGATACAAGAAAGCTTGGAGACACAAAGTCCTGAAAAGGTTTTTAAGCCGGAGGAATTGGAGCAGATGTTAGCGCCCATTGCCTTGTATCCTGATGCGCTCCTGGCTCAGGTGCTTACAGTAGCTACGTATCCCCTGGAAGTCGTGGCGGCGGATAGGTTTGTAAAGGAAAACCAGGGATTAAAGGATGAGGCTTTGCTAGAGGCAGCCAAAGATAAGGATTGGGAGCCGAGCGTTAAGGCAATGCTTGGGTTTCCGGATGTCCTGGCGATGATGGATGAACAGTTAGAGTGGACTGAAGACCTGGGGATTGCGTTTCTAACTCAGCAAGCCGATTGTATGGATGCGGTTCAGCGCCTGCGGCAAAAAGCACACCAGCAAGGAAACCTGTATACAAGCGAAAAACAGGTGATAGTAGTCGAGCCAGAGACAAAAATAATTATTATTGAGCCTGTAAGCCCAGAGATAGTGTATGTGCCGGTGTATGATACTACAATTATATATGGAAACTGGTGGTATCCCGGATATCCGCCATATTCTTTCTATCCACGAAGATATTATGGCACATGGTTCTTCTCAGGATTT